>JBEKHI010000415.1:0-7080 GCA_050012355.1 Streptosporangiaceae bacterium
AGCTGGCGGGTGAACGGCGCTTGTTCGGCGTGCGCGCCGTCGTACGGCGCGAACGCGGTTTCCATCCGCACAACGGCGTCCGGTTCGTCGAAATCGAGCTCGGGCACCTTCTCCAGGCAGCCCTTGCAGTAGTGGGTGCGGATCGAGTACCGGCCGTTTTCCCGCGTGTCGCGCATGACACTGACATCCGGGCACACGACGTAACAGTTGTCGCATCCGTTGCATACGCCGCAGGACATGCACCGGTCGGCTTCCTTGACGGCCTCCTCGGCCTGGTAGCCGAGGGTGACCTCGGCCTGCTGGTCTTGTATGCGACGATCAGCGGGAGTAATCGGGATCAGGGTGCGTGGCGCGTGCCGGAAATAGGCCGTGTTGAGCTTTTCGTACGGCATGACCTCCTCCGGCTCAGGGTCATGCTCGAGCACGACCGAGCGGAGCACTCGGTCGATGTCGCGGGCGGCGCGCTTGCCGTCGCCGAGCGCGTCCACCACCATCGATGGCCCGCGCAGCACGTCGCCGCCGACGAAGACGTTCTCAGCGATCCGCCCGAACTCGTCGCCGGTGATCAGGCCGCGCTCGGCGTAGTGTTCCGGCAGCCAGTCGAGTACTTGGATCTGTCCGATCGCCACCAGCACCGTGTCGCATTCGACGGTCGTCTCGGTGCCCTCGTCGATCTCGGGCTTTACGTTGCCAGCCTCGTCCTTGGTGAGCCGCGCCTGCGCGAGTACCGCGCTTGTCACGTTCCCGTCTTCGTCGGTCTCCACGCGGACGAGCGCTCGATTCGGCCGGAACCGCAGTCCTTCTTCCCTGGCCTGCTCGAGATCCTCGGGCTGGATCAGCAGTTCGTCCTCGGACTCGAGGGACACGATGGTCGCGCTTGATGAAGGCTTGGTGGCGGATCGCTCGCCAAGCCTGATTGCCGACCGGGCGGCGTCCGATGCGGTGTTGCCGCCACCGATGACCAGCACTTCGCCGCCGATCTTTACCGGTCGCCCTAGTCCCGTTTCACGCAGGAACTCCAGCGCGCCGATCACGCCGCGGGCGTCGCCGCCGGGGATGTCGAGGCGGCGGCCGATGTCTTGACCGAGAGCGAGGAAGACCGCGTCGTAGTCGCTGGTCAGCGACTCGATGTCGGTGATCCGGGCACCCGTGCGGATCTCGATGCCGCCTAGGTCTTCTAGCTTGGCTATTTCTTTGTCGAGGATCTCCTCGGGGAGGTGCCAGGCGGGGATGCCTGCCCGGAGCATGCCGCCGGGCTTGTCTAGGGCCTCGAAGATCACGCTGCTGTAGCCCAGACGGCGCAGGTGGTAGGCGCAGGCTAGGCCGCCGGGGCCGGAGCCGACTATCGCGATGGTCTTGCCGTTGAGCGGCGGGAGGTCCAGCTCGACTCTTGCCTCGAGGCCATAGTCGCCTAGGAAGCGCTCTACGGAGCGGATGCCGATTGGCTCGTCGTGTTCGGCGCGGTTGCATGCTGTTTCGCATGGGTGGTAGCAGACCCGGCCGGTGACGCTCGGCATCGGGTTGTCTTCCATGATGGTCAGGTAGCCGTCGAGGTAGCGCTCGTGCTTGACGTAGTCCAGGTACTTCTGGATCTGCTCGCCGGTCGGGCACGCGTGATTGCAGGGCGGCGTCTTGTCCTTGTACACCGGCCGGAAGAAGCGGAAGTTGCCGGTGGGGAACAGCCGCTGGCCCTCTTTCTCGGTGGGCGGCGGCGTCACTCCGGCGATGGGCAGCCGCAGGTGCTCGGGAACGTGGGTCCCGCGTACGGACATAAACTGACCTCCGTCCTGGTGATCACCGCGTAATTTTCAGCGCCGCGGTAGAACGCGTCTTTGTCGGCCACGAATGCGGCGACGTCGTCGAGGGGGAGTACCTCGGTGGCCGCGGTGAGCGCGCCGAGCAGCGGGGCGGCGATACCCAGTCCGATGGCGAGGCGTTCCACCGCGCCTTCGGTGGACATCCGGTCGAAGGCCAGTTCCGACAGGTTGCGCACGAACATCCAGGGGCTATCGCCGCGTTGTTCGGCTAGCCGTACGGCGTCCACGACCACGAACTTGGCCAGCTTGGCCTTCATGGAATCGGGCAGGAACTTGAGCAGGTAGTCCGGGTCTCTTGCCGAGTTGATGACCAGGACCCCGCCGTGATCGGGCGTGCCGCGGAAGAAATTTACGGCCTTGATGATCGTTTCTTCGACCAGCACCACCCAGTCGGGGTTCGGGTTCTCGTAGATGAACCGGTCGAGGATCGGAGTGTCGGAGACCCGGGCGTACCGCCGCACCAGGCAGTTGGTGCGGTCCGGGTCGTCCACGTAGTCGCTGACGTTCTCGGCGTAGTAGCCCAGCTGGCGCGCGGCCGTCGCGATGCAGGTAGAGACGTCGCGCGCCTCCTTGTCCATGATGATTCCGCGGGACCAAACAGTGAGTTCGTGACGCACGTGGCTCCTCGCCCTCCTCGGAATTCGGGGCCGAGATTGTATACCGTCGGCAGGATACGATCAGCGTCCCTCGTGGCCGGGAGACCGTCAAGAGCCCTCGATGAATACGGGCTGTGACCAGAGGGTCTCTTAAGAGGTCCGTCGAAGATACGGGCATCCGGGGCCCGGAGGCGCTAGCGTGGGTTCCTGTCCAGGACCGGCACGGGTGGATCTACCCGATCCGGTAGCGTAAAGGCGATTTAGTCGAGATGATGTTGTGATCTGACTAGACCTGCCAGACGACTGACACAGAGGTGACCTGCTATATGAGGAGCGGTTGGCAACAGACCCCGGCCCGGGGCGACCAGCGGCATGCGCCGTTCGGGCCGGAGGTTTCGTGGCCCACCGGTTACTACGACCTCGATCCCTACCAGGGTGAAAACGACGGTCGTCCGGCGGGCGAGATGCCATACGGTGAACATCCTTACGCGGCCACGCAGGGCTATGACGGATCTGGTTACGGCGACCCGGGGTACAGCGACCCGCAGTATGAGGGCCCCTCGTCGGCCGGGACCACGACCCCTGCCTACGGGACGCCGCAGTACGGGACGTCTGGATACGGGTCTTCCGGCTACGGGTCGTCGGGGTACGACGAGCCCGGTCGCCTGGGTAACGAGTGGTCAGGCGCGTATCCCACGTTGCCGGGCGCGGCGAACGACCCGCGTTACGACGACCCGCGGCTAGACGCGTTCGGCACCGGTGCTTACCCGGAGCCTGCTGGGTACGGCCCGCAGGGTTACAGCGAGCCTGCTGGCTACGTCGGGTACGACCAGCCTGCTGGCTATGGCGAGCCTGCCGGGTACGTCGAGGCTCCGCGGCGCAGGGACGAAACCCGCTTCGACATGCCGGTCTATAACGAGACGCCGCAACTGCCCGACTCCTATGCCGGCGGGTACGACCACGACGCGACCCGGTACGACATGCCGGTGCTGGGCGCTCCGGTCATCGAGTCGAGTGAGTTCGATGTCGACGTCTACCGCGACCCCGACTTCCAGGACTACGCGACCGGAACTGGTCCGCAGCCCATGGCGTACGACCAGCCGTCCAGCTTCTTCGGTGAGCCCGCTAGTTTCGGGGAGCCGGGGGGTTTTGGTGAGCCCACGGGCTTTGGTGAGCCCGCTGCTTTCGAGCAGCCGGCTGCCTTCCAGGCGCCGCCGATGCGCCGGGAGCAGGTGCTCCCGCACACCGGCATGATGATGGCCATCCCCACCGGCCAGCTGGCCCTCGACCCGGTGCGCACGTCGGCAACGGACATGTTCGACGGCCGCATCCTGGAGAAGACCGGCGCGCTCGAGGCGGTATTCGATGCCGGGCCGGACTCGTGGGCACCCGGCCGCGACTCGCTGACCGACACGATGCTCGACATGCAGGGCGCCGCGTTTCTGCAGCAGACCCAGGTAGTTGAGGCTCCCGCTCCGGCGGTGCCACTCAAGCGCACTGGCAAACGGCGGAACGGCAGCCGTGACCACCGGCAGTGGATCGCCATCGGGGCGATCGTCGTCGTCGCGGCGGGTGCGGTCGCAGGCGTCGTGAAGTTCGCCTTCCCCAGCGGCGGCCCAGCGCACCAGATCGTCACTCCGACCTCGGTGACCGCCTTCACGAGCAAGCCCGACCTTGAGCAGCAGATGGGCGTTCCCGCGCTGGTCGACAAGGTGCGGACCATGAGTAACGGCCAGGCCACCGATCTTGCCTCCGCCGTCTACCAGGAAGGCAGTGTCAGCCCGGGGAGCACGGCACAGATCTTCCTGTTCATCGGCGGCCATCTGAACAACGCCGATCCCTCCGCGTCGATCGCCAGCTTCCAGCAGCAGTACCCGGCCGCCAAGGTCGTGTCGGCAGGCTCGATGGGCGGCGAGGCCGCCTGCGTCGAAGTTCAGGCTGGCTCGCAGGGCAACGCCGCGGAGTGCATCTGGTTCGACAACGACAGCTTCGGCCAGATGGTGTCCTCGACGATGAACACCGCCGCGCTCGAGAAGGTGATGGTCTCGGTTCGCCCGGACCTGGAGCGCGTCGTCAAGTCTTGATCCACCGGTTGCTTCGGTTATCGCGGGCCCTGTCGGTTACTTCCGGCGGGGCCCGTGCGGCTTTAACGTCCCGCTATGCGGGGGGCAACTCCGGGAGAGCGGAAGTTTCTTACTCTTCTGGCTTCTTCTGAGCGGGGCGGCGGCGCAGGGACAACCGGGTGACCGCGAGCCCGCAGGCGAGCGCGAGCGCGCCTAGCCCCACGATCTGAGCGCCGACTACCGGGGTCCCCAGCGGGAGCGTGGTCGTATCGGCGGCCGGTTCGGCCGACAGCTTGTCCGACGCGCTGGTGCTTGTGCTCGGGCTTGGATCGGACGACGGGTTAATAGTGGGGAACAAGCCCGACGCGTTCCCGGCGCCGCTGGTGTAGCTAGACCCCGAGCCGTTGAGTGACGGCAGCGTAGCGTCGTCGCCCGCGGCGTAGTCGTCCGTCGAGCTAGGGGACGAGGATGCGGACGGCGAAGCGCTTGGGGAAGCTGATGACGCGGCGGTTACCGACACGGTCGCGTCGGCGGCCGGGTCAGTCTTAACGTCGGTCGCGGCTGCTGTCGCGGTGAGCTTGACGGAGGTCACCGAGCTGGCCGAAGACGCGACCGCGATCTGCGCCTCGAGCTGCCGGGCCGCGGACGTGGAATCCACGGTACCAACGTCGCAGGCCGCCGTCCCGTCGTCCTTACTTCCGCAGCCAAGAGTGAACTTCGCCTTCTGCGACGAAGGAGCGCCCGCCAGCTTGAGGGTTACTCCGGAGGCGGAGCCGTCCGTCGTCCAGACGCTCACTACGTAGGAGGCTGTCTGCCCGCGCTTGATGCTCGCCTGGGAGCGAACGACGCTCACGCACAGGCTCGGGGCGGTGGTGGCCTCATCGGCGGTCAGCTTGGCCGTAGTGGTCGCTGTAGCGGCAGTGGAGGCAGAGGCCGAGGCGGAAGGGGATGAGGTGGGGGTGCTGGCGGACGATGAGGAGGTCGATGGCGACGGCGATGCCGAGGACGTTGTCGGCGTCGGTGAAGCGGTCCCAGTCGACGAGGTACTGGGACTCGACGTGCTCGATGGGGAAGCCGTCGGGGAGGTGCTCGTGGTTGGCGAGGCGGTGACGGTTTCGCATTGCTGCCCGGAGGTGGTGGCGGCCGAGGCGTCAGCGAGAGTCGGGGAGGCCGCCGCTGCGGCGAACACCACGGCCGATGCCCCCGTGACGAGGACTCCGCTGGCGATCAGGCTGGTTGCTACCGGTCGAACCCGAGTGAAACACATGGAAGATGTCCTGCCCGTGCTGTTCGTTACGTATACGGAACGACTAATCACGTGGAGCTGCTACATCTACTGCCAATCGACGCCATACCCATATATAAGACACCACCATGGATACCGTACGCCACCCCTGTGGGGATGAAGTCGCGATGGCTACCCGGTGACGGCCAACTCTCATGAGACGATTCACAGGCCCCGGTTGGTTCCGTCCCTGGGGCATTTTGTTCAGGTACCTGTGGGCGCGGCTGGTTCACTGGGCTGAGCGGCTTGACTGGCAGCGTCGGCACGCCGGTGCCGTCGTGCGGCAGTGCGGAGTTCGAGGATGCGCGCGCCACCCGGTAGGGCGATCAGCAGGACCCCGAGGACAGCGGCGAGCAACAGCGCGACTCCCAGCGGCAGGTGACCGTGGGCGCCGAGATAGCTGATCTCCACGCTGCGGCTGTTCTGCAGGATGAAGATCAGCAGCAGGAGCAGCACTACCGTGAAAATGATCCCAGCGGTCCAGGCGGCGCTGATCCGGCTGCGCCGCGTTTCGGTGACGGGAGCCGGCGCGACGGTCTCCGGCGCCGCGGTCTCCGGGACAGCCGTTGTCTCCGGTGTTTCCGGAGCGACTGGATTGCCGCCCTGCTCTGGGCTCTCGGAGTCGGTTGGCTGACTCGGCTGCTGCGGTTGTTGTGCGACCATATGGCACCTCCCGGGTGGATACGGGGGTGAACTGCCCCCGGAAACGGGAGTCATGCGTGGTCAGCGCAGTTCCTTCACGTGGCGCCGCGGATCCTTCACGTGGTGCCGCGGACGATTCGCGGACGCGGGCGGTTCCGTATAAGCTCAGCGACGTCGCCCCGGGCTCCGGATCCGGTATAGTTCCAGGGCAGGCCCCGTTAGCTCAGTCGGCAGAGCGTCTCCATGGTAAGTATCTCGCTCGAATCGGTGTGCTGACCAGCGAAAACGCAGGTTATGAGCGACCGGTATGCAGCAAAGTAGACGCTGAAAATCTGGTCTCGATAACGGGTCTGTCACAGTTGGATGATCTTGTGAGTTGATCGCCTTCCGGCCTCCGAAGGAGGCGAAGGTCCATGCTGTCAACAGCGGAACGAAACGAAACGCGCGCCTGTACGCCATGGTGCGTCAAGCACTCGGGTGGGGTGCGCTTCTCCGAGCGGCACCAGACCGATTCGGGCAACGCCTGTTTGGTGCGGAGCGCGATGGAGGGTCGTACGCGGGTCATGGTGTACATCCCCGATCCCAAGGGATACGGTCCTGATGCGCTTATCCAGCTCAGCGCCCATGATGCGCGGGATCTTGCGGAAATGCTTCGCGTACTTGGGCATTCGGATCTG
>JBEKHI010000416.1:0-7074 GCA_050012355.1 Streptosporangiaceae bacterium
GACGTACGGTGTAAAACATGCCGGACATCAACCGCTTTACCCGGGAGCTCTTCACACCGCTTCCGTCCCGCTACGACCGGCTGGCCGAGTTTCTTTCTTTTGGCCAAAACGGGCGGTGGCGACGGGCCATGGTCTCACACGCTGTTAACGGCGAGCAGAGCCGCGACGGCGGAAAACAGCGCGTGATCGATGTCGCGTCGGGCACCGCTGGCGTGGCGATCGCGCTGGCACGCGGCCTGCCGGACACCGCGGTTATCGGGGTGGACCTGACCGAGGCGATGCTCCGCACCGGGGCCACCAACCTCGACGCTGCGAAGCTCGATGGGCAGGTACGGCTGGTGGCGGGCCGGGCGGAGCGGCTGCCGTTCCCCGACGCGAGCTTCGACGCGCTGACGTTTACCTACCTGCTGCGCTACACCGATGATCCGGCGGCGACGCTGGCGGAACTCGCGCGAGTCGTGCGGCCCGGCGGGACGATGGCGTCGCTTGAGTTCTGCGTGCCGCCGCGCCCGTGGTGGCGTTTCTGGTGGGTCGGTTACACCCGGCTGGTGCTTCCGGTCGCCGGGCTGGTGACCGGCGGACCCGCCTGGTGGCGGGTCGGGCGGTTCCTCGGGCCGTCGATCTCCGGGCACTATCAGCGCTACCCGGTGGACTGGACGGTGCGGGCCTGGGAAAGCGCCGGGTTTACCGATGTGGGTACCCGCGTGATGTCGCTCGGCGGCGGGCTCGTCATGTGGGGAACGCGAGCCGGTGGGTGACGACACGGCGGAGGCCGACGGTCAAGCCGGACGCCCGGCGTTCTACGCCGCGAAACAGGGCGGGTGGCGGGACTGGTGGACCCTGCTGCATCCGCCGTACACCGCGTGGCACCTTTCGTACTGCGTCATCGGCGCCTCGCTGGTGCCGCACATATACCTGAGCCGCCTGCTGGCCACGGTCGCCGCGTTCTTCCTCGCCGTCGGGGTGGCCGCGCACGCGCTCGACGAACTGCATGGCCGGCCGCTCGGCACCGCTATCCCGTCCTGGGCGCTGATCGCGGTCACCGTCGCCGGGCTCGCGGGAGCGCTGGTGCTCGGGGTGTTCGGCGTGCTGCGGGCCGGACTCATCCTGGTGCCGTTCATGATCATCGGGCCGGCGCTCGTCATTGCCTACAATGCGGAACTGTTCGGCGGGATCGTGCACACCGATCTCGGGTTCGCCACCGCGTGGGGCGCGTTCCCCGCGCTCACCGGTTACGTCGCTCAGGACGGGACAGTGTCGGCCGCCGCGATCATCGCCGCGGCGGGCGCGCTAGCGCTGTCCGCCGCGCAGCGCCGGCTGTCCACACCCGCCCGTACCCTGCGCCGTCGTGTCATCTCGGTCGACGGGACGATCACCTTCCTCGACGGACAAACGATCCCGATCACTTCGGCGCTGCTGCTCACTCCGATAGAGCGCGCGCTGCGCGCATCTTCCTGGGCGATCGTGCTGCTCGCCGCCGCACTAGCGGTCGCCCGGCTCGAGTAATCCGGACACAAGCCAATAAAACACTCATAGGGGAAAGATCGGAAGTGGTACCTGTAACTATGGGTGTGGGGTCATAATTGGGCTGAGCGCAGCTTCCCCGGCAATGGCCAGCCGGGCGGGCTCAGCGAGTACAAAAATGTCAGGAGCGGCCCGTGACTTCTGCCAAGAAGAAGGCACAACCGGTGCCGACGCCCGCCACGAGCCCGTCGGTGCGAAGCCTAGTTCTCGGCATCGATCATTCTGGTCGCATCGTCCAGCACGACCGCACCGCCCCGCAGGTGCTCGCCCGCCCAGTGGGCCAGGAGCTGCTCGGGATGCAGCTCGCGGATCTCGTGCAGGAAAACGGTCGCGGGACAGGCACTGTCGCCAACCTTCTCGAGGCGATCAAGGCGGATCGAGAGGGCCGCGCGGTGCTGTCCATCGACACCGTACTGGAAGCGGCGGCCGAGGCCATCGTGACCGTGCGGCCGATGCGAGCCGAGGGCTCGGTGCTCGCCGCGCTGGCGACGCTGCAGATACCGGTCGCGACGGCGGAGCGGTTTGTTGACCCGGCGGTGATGCGCGACGCGCTGCTGCGCGACGCGTTCTCCTCACTCGACGACACGCTGGACTTCGACCATCTGGCGAACCTGCTGATGGCCAAGCTGGTGCCGCACTACTGCAACGCGGCCGACCTGGTCATCCTGGAGTCGCTGGTCGGCGACGAGGAGCGCCCCGCCGAGGGGCCGGACGGCAGCTTCCCGCTACGGCGGCTGACCGTCAGGCACGACAGCATGGACCCGGCCTGGGAAGCGACTTTCCCGGTCGGCGAGATCCTGCGGTACCCGGCGGCCTCACCGTTCGTGCGGTGCATCGAGTCCGGCCAGCCGGTGCTGGAGCAACTCAGCGCGGACGACGCGAAAAAGCTCGCGCGCTCGTGGCGGCGACCGCCGGTGGCCAAGCTGCTGTCCGGCGCGTCCCTGATGCTGCTGCCGATGGTGGCCAAGGACACCGTGCTCGGCTTCTTCATGTGCGTCCGGCTGCCAGGGTTTCACCGGTTCTACCCCTACGACGCTCAGCTCGGCATGGAGTTCGCCTCCCGGGCCGCGATGTTCTTCGACAACGCGCGACGGTACAACCGGGAGCATGCCACCGCGCTCACGCTGCAGCGCTCGCTGCTGCCGACCGGGCTGACCTCGCCGTCGTCGGTCGAGGTGATGCACCGCTACCTTCCCGGCTCCAAGCTGGTCGAGGTGGGCGGCGACTGGTATGAGTCGATCGCGCTGCCCGGCGCCCGGGTGGCGCTGGTCGTCGGCGACGTCGCCGGGCACGGCGTGCGCGCCGCCGTCACCATGGGCCGGCTGCGGACCGCCATCCAGACGCTGGCCATGCTTGAGCTGCCGCCCGCCGAGTCGCTCCAGCAGCTCGACGATCTCATGCACATACTCGGCGAGCGGGAACCGCACTTCGCCACCTGCGCATATGCGGTCTACGACGCGGTCAGCGGCGAGTGCGAACTCGCCATCGCCGGACACCTGCCGCCGCTGCTGGTGCGGCCGGACGGGACGAATGAGCTGGTCGACGTGCCGCCCGCCCCGCCGCTCGGCATCGGCGAGGGACCACCGGAATCGCGCCGGTTCAAGGTCGAGGACGGCTCGCTGTTCATGCTGTACACCGACGGGCTGGTTGAATCCCGTGGCCGGGACATCAGCGACGGGCTGGCACGGTTGCAGGACACCTTCGGTCCTGGCTCGCCCGAGCGGTCGCTCGAGGACCTGTGCAAGTCGGCGCTCGACGGCGTGTACGACGACCACCAGCGTGACGACATCGCGGTACTGATGGCCCGGCTGCACCGGATTCCCGCGGAGATGCGGGAGGTCTGGACGCTCACGCCCGAGGACACCTCGGTGGGACAGGCACGCAGGCTGATCGCCGGGCCGATGGAGCGCTGGGGCCTGTCCGATCTGCTGCCAGTCACCGAACTGCTGGTCTCCGAGCTGGTGACCAACGCGCTGCGGTACGCCAAGGGTGAGATCGGGCTCCGGCTGGTCCGCGAGGCAGGTGTGGTGTGCTGCGAGATACACGACTCCTCCCCCGCGCTGCCCCGCGTGCTGCAGGCAACTCGCGACGACGAGAACGGCCGCGGACTGCAGGTCGTGTCCCAGCTCTGCACTCGGTGGGGCGCGCGGCGCACCCACGCGGGCAAGGTCGTCTGGTGCGAGCAGGCCATCCCGGCCGGCACCAAGGTCACCGGCCGGATAGCCGGCTCCGTAGGCGTAGCCGCCGAGGAGCCCGTCCCCGTCCTAGCAGCAACCCGCCGCTAACCCCGCAACCCGCCGCTAACCCCGCGTGTCGATGTGACATCGACCGCGCTAGAACACGGTCGATGTCACATCGACACGGCTGGGAGCCGGGGGCGCGGGGTGCCGGCTGGGGGCCGGGGGGTGCGGGTGCCGGCTGGGGGCCGGGGTGCGGGGTGCCGGCTGGGGATGCGGGGGCTGGGGGCCGGGGTGCGGGGCCGCTTACTCGACCGTCACCGATTTGGCTAGGTTGCGGGGTTTGTCGATGTCGCGGCCTAGTTTGGCGGCGGCGTGGTAGGCCAGTAGCTGCAGCGGGATCGTCAGCAGGATGGGCTCTAGCTCTTTCTCGGTGCGCGGGACGCGGATCGTGGCGTCGGCTAGGCCTAGCGGGATGTTCGCACTGGTCACGGCGATGACTGGGCCGCCTCTTGCCTTGATCTGCTCGATCGTGGAGACGTTCTTCGCGATCAGCTCATCGTTGGGGACGATCACCACGCTCGGCATATCGGAATTGATCAGCGCCAGCGGGCCGTGCTTGAGCTCACCCGCCTGGTAGGCCTCCGCGTGGATGTAGGAGATCTCCTTGAGTTTCTGCGCGCCCTCGCGGGCCACCGGCCAGCCACGGGTCCGGCCGATGAAGAACATGTGTTCCGCGTCCGCGTAACTGGCGGCTACCTCGGAGATTGACGCACCGTCGTTATGGAGCAATGAAGAAACCTGCTCGGGCAGGGCGCGCAGCCCTTGGACGATACGGTGACCGTCCGCGGCCGACAAATCCCTGACCCGGCCGAGCAACAGCGCGAGCAGGGCGAAGCTGACCGACATGTTGGTCAGCGCCTTGGTCGACGCGACCGCGACCTCGGGACCGGCATGCAGGAAGATGCCGCTGCCGCACTCCCGGCCGATCGCGCCGCCGACCACGTTCACCGCGCCGATGACCTGGCCGCCCTTACGCTTGAGCTCCTGGACGGCCATCAGCGTGTCGATCGTCTCGCCGGACTGGCTGACCGCGACGTAGAGCGTGTCCGGATCCACCACCGGGTTCCGGTACCTGAACTCGCTGGCCGGCTCCGCGTCGGCCGGTATCCGGGCAAGCTCCTCGACCAGCCCGGCCCCCATCTGGCCCGCGTAGTAGGCGCTGCCGCAGCCGAGGAACTTCACTTGGCGGATGCCGCGCAGCTGCCGCGCGTCCAGGTTGATCCCGCCGAGGCGCGCGGTGGCGAACCGGTCGTCGAGGCGGCCCTTGAGCGCGCGGCGCAGCGCGTCCGGCTGCTCGTGGATCTCCTTGGTCATGAAGTCGGTGTAGTTCTGCTTGTCGAAGTCGTCGGCGCTGGCGTCGACCGTGATCGGCGTCTTGGTGGTGGTGTAGTCGCCGGCGTGGATGGTCGCCACCTCGCCGTCATCCAGGTAGATGACCTGCTTGGTGTAGCGGACCAGAGCGGCCACGTCGGAGGCGACGAACATCTCGCCGTCGCCGATGCCGAGCACGATGGGACTGCCGTTACGCGCGACGACTAGCTGGTCGGGCTGCTTGAGGTCGAGGACCGCGAGGCCGTACGCGCCCTCCACCCTGGCGAGCGTCCGGCGCACCGCGTCCTCGAGGGTTGAATCTTCGGTGATCTCGGCGGCGATCATGTGCGCGAGCGCCTCGGTGTCGGTGTCAGTGACGAGCTTGGTGCCGTTCGCGACGAGCTGCGCACGGAGCTGCTCGGCGTTCTCGATGATCCCGTTGTGCACGATCGCGACCCGGTTGTTCGCGTCGGTGTGCGGGTGAGCGTTCACGTCGTTCGGCTCGCCGTGGGTGGCCCACCTGGTGTGCGCGATACCGATCGTCCCGCTCTTGGTCTTCTCGGAGACCTTGTCCCTGAGGTCCTGCACCCGGCCGCGGGTCTTCGTCACGTTGAGACGGCCACGGTGCACGACCGCCAGGCCAGCCGAGTCATATCCCCGGTACTCCAGCCGGTGCAGCCCCTCAAGCAGCACCGGAACCGCGTCGCGCCTGCCAACATAACCAACAATCCCGCACACTCAGGTCTCCTCCCGCCGGCGATGGGTATCGCCGGGCACGGTCAGCCGTATTTGATGCGCCTAAGCTGGCGCTCGGTGAGCTCCGGGGCGGCGAAGCGGCGCGTCGCGAGCTCCGCTGTGATGGCCGGCCAGATCTCATCGTTCTTCCGCTGCTGACGGCGCAGCTCCTCGTGCCGCCGCCTGACGAATTCCTCGACCGTCTCGCCGAAGTAGGCGGTGACGTCGGCGACGACCCGGGCGGCGGTCGCCTCCGGCAGGCCGGTGGTGGCGGCCACATGCCGCACGAGATCCCACGGGATCGGGTCGGCCGGCCGGGTCTGGTTCGTCATGGCGATTCATGCTGGCACGTCTCGGGCGTTTTAGGCAAATTTCCTGCCCGGATTCGGGCAGGAAATGCCGAGTTACCTCGGCAGGACCTTCATCCCTGGTCCTGATCGTGTACGAACTGTTACGCACCGGTTTTCAAGTCATGCCGATGACATTTGCGACCGCACCGAGTTCCCAGGTAACAGTTAAGCCGTGAGCCTAGGAATCTCAGGTGGTGAAGGCCTAGTCCAGTTCGAGGAACTGGGGCTGGCCTTTCTGCTCTCCGCGCTGATCGGCACCGAGCGCGAGATGCGGCAGAAGTCCGCTGGCTTGCGGACGCACACCATCGTTGGCGTTGCCGCCGCCCTCATCGTGCTGGTCAGCAAGTACGGCTTCACCGACGTGCTGGTCCGCGGGTACATCGTCCTCGACCCGTCCCGTATCGCGGCACAGGTCGTGTCTGGGATCGGCTTCCTCGGCGCGGGGCTGATCTTCGTCCGGCGGGACGTGGTGAACGGGCTGACCACCGCGGCCACCATCTGGCTGGTGGCGGCCATCGGCATGGCGGCCGGCGCCGGGCTGCCACTGCTCGCCATCGCGGTGACCTTCCTGTACTTCGTCGCGATTTACGGCTTCCCCGCGCTGAGCAAGCGGGTCCCCCGGCTAAGTCGGGGGCCGTCGAGCCTGCGGGTGTCGTACGAGGACGGCAAGGGCGTGCTCCGACAGGTGCTCGCGGCGTGCACGAGCCGTGGCTATCATGTCGCGGAACTGGAGACCGGCGACCGGCCGAATCCCGGCGTGGTTTCGGTGCTGCTGGTCGTCTACGGTCGCGGATCGGGTGCCGAACTCGCGGCCGCGCTGCAGGAAGTGTCCGGTGTGCTGTCGGTGACCGCCGACGACACCAACGAGCGCGACGCGTGACGAAGGGGCGGCACGGGGCTTGTCGATGTGACAT
>JBEKHI010000417.1:0-7006 GCA_050012355.1 Streptosporangiaceae bacterium
CCCGGCCGCGCCTGCCCCGCCGTCGCCTGCCCGGCCGCTTTCAGCGGGCACGGGGAAGCGAGTCACGCCACCAAAAGCTGAAGCGGTAACACGATGAAACAGTTACATAACGTACGTTGACTTGCCTCGCGGACCCTCGTAGCGTGAGCGTACTTTGTTCTTAGTATGCACATTCGTTCGCATAGCGGACGCTTCATACCGGACAGTAGGGGATACGGTGTTCGACCCGCGCGGGACGGTGCGGCGCCAGCGACTGCGCCCCGACACGCACAGGACGACGGTTGCCCCAGCTCACGACCGGCACCGACAAGGCAGGCAGCGCCGTGAAAATGCTACGGCGCACGATGTCACAAAAGGAACATTCCTCAACCGATCGGATAGGCGTGATGTTAGCCTCGTTGGGCCTGCTGGGCAGTCCCTCACACGTCGGGACCGGCAGGCCCTTGGGGCCAGACCGGCGACGCGATGACGGGTCGGACCGGCGGATCCCGGCGGTTGAGACCCGCGACGCGTATGACACGCTCCCCCTGGCGGGCGCGACCCTATAAGGAGACCGAAAACCATGACTGACCCAACTGCTCAGCCTGCCGGCCCTGGGCGGACCGACATAGCCGGTCTTTCCCGGCGTGGCCTGTTGCGCACCGCTGGCACCGGTGCGGCTGTCCTTGGTGGCGGCGCACTGCTGGACGCTTGCAGCTCCGGTATCAAGGGCTCCAGTTCGGGCTCAGGCTCGACCGGAACGATCAAGATCGGCTGGATTCACCCTATTACCGGCCCGGAGGCGGGCTTTGGCAAGCCGGACTCCTGGGTGCACTCGAAGATCATGGCGACCTCCCAGTTCAAGAACGGGATCAAGATCGGCAGCAAGACCTACACGGTCGAGTACACCTCCTACGACACCCAGTCGGACGACACCAAGGCCGGTGACCTGGCCAAGCAGGCCATCACCGACGGCGCGGACCTGCTGTTCGCCTCCTCCACCCCGGAGACGGTGAACGGCGTCGCTCTGCAGGCCAACGCCCTCGGCGTCCCGCTGATCTGCTCGAACTGCCCGTGGGAGTCCTACTACGGCGCGCTGGGCGGCAACCCGACCAAGCCGACGTTGAAGCCGAAGTACTCCATCCTTTACTTCCTGGGCGCCGAGCACCTGGCCGAGTGCTTTATCCCGATGTGGAACCGGATCCACGACAAGTACGCGGATAACAAGAAAGTCTCGGCGCTGTTCCCGAGCGATGCCGACGGTGACGCGTTCCGCGCGGTGTTCCCTGGCATCCTCAGCGGCGCCGGGTACAGCATGGACCTGTCGTCCTCCTACCCGGACGGCACCACCAACTACACCTCGATCATCTCGAACTTCAAGTCCTCGGGCGCGGAGTTCTTCACCTGCGTGCCGCTGCCGTCGGACTTCCCGACCTACTGGAAGCAGTCCATCCAGCAGGGCTACAAGCCGAAGCTGGCCACCGTCGCCAAGGTGCTGCTGTTCCCGACCGACGCGTACGCGATGGGCTCGTCGGCGTACAACATCGCCACCGACGCTTGGTGGGTCCCGACGCTGCCCTGGACGTCCTCGCTGACCGGCGAGACTTGTTCCGCGCTCGCGGCCGACTACACCGCCGCGGGCAACGGCCAGCCGAACGCGAACATCAGCAACTACTCCCTCTGGGAGATCGCGTATAAGGCCCTGACCTCGGTCAGCGACCCGCACGACCACGAGGAACTCGCCGACGCGCTGTACAAGGTGGACCTCCCCGAGGCCATCGCGGGCCCGTTGAACTTCGCCTCCACCGACGCCAAGACCAACCCGGCGCCGGGCGTGGCGATCACCCCGCCGGCCGGCATCCAGTGGCAGAAGGACCCGACCGGCCAGTACCCGCTCGTCTCGGTGGTCGTGGACAACTCCATACAGCCGAACGCCAAGATCACCGGCGACCTGCTGCCCACGTTCCCATAATCGAAAATTAGCCAGCAGTTCCCTCGTACCCCTCCGGATGGGACTATTTCCCGGAGGGGTACGAGCAGGACCTTAACCCCGATAACAGAAAAAGCTGGGGGGCGGTCTAGGAGGAACTGATATGCCCGACAGAACAATCACTCGTCGCAATGCTCTCACCGCCGCGGGCGCGACGGCCACGGGCGGCGTCCTTGCTGCTTGCAGCTCCAGCATCAAGGGCACCAGCTCCACCACGACCAGGGAACTCAAAATCGGCTGGCTGCACCCGCTAACCGGTTCTGAGGCCTCCTTCGGCTCGGCGGACACCTTTGTTCTGAGCAAGATCCGGGCCACCCCGCAGTACAGCAATGGCTTTTCTATCGGCGGTAAGACCTGGAAGGTCACGGTCATTTCCTACGACTCCCAGTCGAGTCCCACCGTAGCGGGCGACCTGGCTCACCAGGCGATCAACTCCGACGGCGTCGACATGCTGGTGGCCTCGTCCACCCCCGAGACCGTCACCCCGGTGGCCAACGCCGGCGAGGCTCTCGGGGTCCCGGT
Organism: Streptosporangiaceae bacterium; assembly: GCA_050012355.1. Classification (GTDB taxonomy): domain Bacteria; phylum Actinomycetota; class Actinomycetes; order Streptosporangiales; family Streptosporangiaceae; genus JBEKHI01. The sequence goes on from JBEKHI010000417.1 coordinate 2,492, forward strand.
GGTCTGCACCGATATCCCATGGGAGTCCTGGTACACCGGCCTCGGCGGCAATCTCGCGAACCCGGTATTCAAGCCGAAGTACGCCGTCGACTTCTTCTTCGGCGTCGAGCACCTGGCCGGGGCTTACATCGCGATGTGGAAGCGGTTCAGCACCAACAAGATCGTGGCCGCCGCTTTCCCCAATGACTCCGACGGCAACGTGTTCCGCGCGGTCTGGCCCGGCTTCGCCAAGAAAGCCGGCTACACGCTGGTCGTGCCGCCCCCTTACACCGACGGCGCGACCGACTACACGAGCCTTATCTCGGCATTCAAGGCCGGCAACTGCGAACTGTTCACCAACGTTTCACTTCCGCCCGACTTCGCGATCATGTGGAAGCAGATGTACCAGCAGGGCTTCCATCCCAAGCTCGCGACCGTCGGCAAGGACCTGCTCTTCCCGAGTGACACGTACTCACTCGGGTCGCTGGCGAACAACGTCGCGATCAACGCCAGATGGAACCCCGTCCTGCCGTACCAATCGAGCCTAACTGGCCAGACCTGCACCGAATACGGGAACGATTTCGAGACGACAACCGGCGGGCAGTGGATTCAGTCAATGGGCGGCAGCTACGCGCTGTTCGAGGTCGCGCACGCGGTTTTCACCAGCGTCAGCGACCCGAAGGACAAGACCGAGGTCGCGGCGACCCTGCAGAAAATCGACATACCGATGACCATGGTCGGCCCGCTGGACTGGTCCGACCCCAAGAACCCCGCCCCGGGCGTCCGGGTTATTTTCCCGGTTGGCGCCCAGTGGCAAAAGGGCACAAAGTACCCTTACGACCTACTAGTGGTAGATAACACCCTCAACCCCAAGGTGCCCATCCAGGCGCCGCTTAAAGAGACATATGCCTGAGAACACGTTGCTCGAACTGCGGGCCATCACGAAGCGGTTCGGACAGGTCGTCATCGCCGACGATGTGTCCCTCGCCGTGAGCCCCGGGGACAGCGTCGGGATCGTGGGGCCGAACGGCGCTGGCAAGACCAGCCTGTTCGGCCTCATCTCCGGCGACCTGACCCCCAACGCCGGCAAGGTCATCTTCGCCGGTAACAACGTCACCAAGCTGGACTCGGCCGCCAGGACCCGGCTCGGCATCGGGCGCACCTACCAGGTGCCCCGGCCGTTCACGGACATGACGGTGTTCGAGAACGTGCTGGTCGCCGCCCAGCAGGGCGGTGGCCTGCGACGGGCGGCCAGCTACGCGCGGGCCGGCGAGTGCCTGGAACGCACCGGCATGGCCAAGGTGGCGAACACGCCCACCGGACGACTCGGGCTGCTGCAACGCAAGCGGCTTGAGATCGCCAGGGCGCTCGCCCCGGGGCCCCAACTGCTGCTGCTCGACGAGGTGGCGGGCGGTCTCACCGACGCCGAGTGCGGCGAGCTCATCGAGATCATCCGCGGCATCCTCGCCGAGGGCACGGCGGTGATCTGGATCGAGCACGTCGTCCGGGCACTCACCCAGGTGGCCGAACGCCTGCTGTGCCTGTACGGCGGCCACTTCATCGGCGACGGCGATCCCGCGACGGTGATGAACAGCCCCGAGGTTCGCGAGGTCTATCTAGGCTCGGAGGTGAAGGCCTGATGCCACCGGTACTCGAGGTACGCGACCTGAGCGTGTATCACGGGCAGTTGCGCGCGCTGGACGACGTCTCGTTCGCGGTCAACACCGGCGAGGTGTACGCCATGATCGGTGCGAACGGCGCGGGCAAGACCACGCTGATGCGCACGATCGCCGGCCTGCACACTCCCGCCACCGGCGATATCTTGCTGGACGGCACCAGCGTCACGAAGATGCGCCCTGACCTGCGGGCCAGGGCTGGCATCGTCATGGTGCCCGAAGGCCGCAGGCTGTTCCCGTCCCTGACCTTGGAGGAGAACCTCCAGGTCGGCGCGACCTACGCTCGCAAGGGGCCGTGGAACATCGCCCGGGTGTACGACCTGTTCCCGTGGATGAAGGACCGCAAGAAGCAGCGCACCGCGCAGATGTCCGGCGGCGAGCAGCAGTCGGTCGCGATCGGCCGGGCGCTGGTCGCCAATCCGAAGATGCTGCTGCTCGATGAGCTGTCGCTCGGCCTGGCCCCGGTGATCGTGGAGCGCATCTACGAGATGCTGCCGCAGATCCTCGAGTCCGGCGTGACCGTGCTGCTCGTCGAGCAGGATGTCAGCCACGCACTGCGCGCGGCCACCCACATCCACTGCCTGCTAGAAGGCCGTACCACACTGACCGGCCGCCCGAGCGATGTGACCACCGAGCAGGTGCAAGCCGCGTACTTCGGCCTGACCACCACCTCGAAGGGAGCGACACCCAATGGCCTGGGTTAACGCCATCATCCAGGGCATCCTGACCGGCGGGCTCTACGCCCTGTTCGCGTGCGGGCTGTCCCTGATGTTCGGGGTGATGAAGGTGATCAACCTGGCCCACGGCGACATCGCCGTCGTCGGCGCCTACGTGGCCCTCGGGGTCATCACCGTCACCCACATTCCGTGGCTGTGGTCGTTCCTGCTGGTGGTCCCGATCATGGGCGTGGTGGGATACCTGCTGCAGCGGACCCTCATCCAGACCGCGCTGAACAAGTCCGAGCTCACCACGCTGCTGGTGATGTTCGGCCTGTCGGTGGTGATCGAGAACGCGCTGCTGCAGTTCCTGTCAGCCAACAGCCGCGCCCTCGGCTCGGGTTCCTCGCTGGTCCAGGGGGCCTTCAAGATCAGCTCGCAGATCTCGCTGCCCTACCTGCTGCTGATCGTCTTCGCGGTGGCGGTGGTGGTGCTGCTCGGGCTGCAGTACTTCCTGTCCAGGGCCAAGTACGGCCGGCTGATCAGGGCGGTGGCCGACGATCAGGACGCGGCGCAGCTGTCCGGCGTCAATTACCGCCACGTGTTCGGCATCGCGGCGGCGATCGCGTTCGGCACCGCGGCGCTCGGCGGAATCGCTTACGGTGCCTACTCCGGGTTCGCCCCGACCACCGGGACCGACACGATCCTGCTCTTCGCGTTCGCCGCGGTCGTCATCGGCGGCATCGGATCGCTGTGGGGCACCCTGGTCGGCGGCATCGTGCTCGGCGTCGCGCAGGCGGTCGGCGGCCAGATCAACATCGCCGACGAGCAACTGGCCGGATTCCTCATCTTCCTCTTGGTCCTGGTGCTCATGCCGCAGGGCCTGACCGGTCGCCGGAGGACAGCATGACCACGCTCACGGAAACCCCGCTGACGGACATCCGGGTTACCCGCTCACGCCGCAACGTCGCCTGGACCGGCATCGCCGCCCTCGTCGTCATCGTGGTGCTGGCGATGTTCCCGTACATCGTGTACTCCGGCACGACGACGATCCTTACCCAGGCGTTCATCGTGCTGACGATGGCCTGCATGTGGAACCTGCTGGCCGGCTACGCCGGGCTAGTCTCGGTCGGTTTGCAGGGTTTTGTCGGCCTAGGCGCCTACGGGGTGCTGATCCTGTCGATGCACGGTGTCTCGCCATTCACCGCGGTACTGCCGTCAGCGATCATCACCGGAATCATCGCGTTCCCGCTGTGGTGGCTGGTGTCCCGGCTGCGTACCGGCTATTTCGCGATCGCTACCTGGGTGCTCGCCACCACGATCATGCTGTTCATCGAGCGGTTCAGCTCGATCGGCGGCGGCACCGGCATGCCGCTGCAGGGCCTCGCCGGGATCAGCTCGGCGCTGCTCACCGCCGACACCTACTGGATCGCGCTGGCCGCCACCGTGATCGCGCTCGCCGCGACGTACTTCCTGCTGCGCAGCAGGCTGGGCCTGTCGCTGACCGCGATCCGGGACAACGAGGTGGCCGCGGCCAGTTCGGGGGTCAAGGTAGGCCGGACCAGGATGATCGTGTTCATCGTCGCCGCCATGGGCTGCGCCCTGGCCGGCGGCGTGCTGGCGATCGACCAGCTCCAGGTGGAGCCGAGCGCGGTGTTCAGCGTGCAGTGGACGGCTGAGATGGGGTTCGCCGTGATCATCGGCGGCCTCGGCACCATCGAGGGCCCGATCCTCGGCACCGCCGTGTACATGATCTTGCAGCAGACCCTGCAGAACTACAACGCGTGGTACCTGATCATCCTGGGACTGGTCGCGATGGGTGTGGCGATGTTCGCCCGTAAGGGCCTGTGGGGCCTGATCGACGAGCGCTTCAACCTGCGGCTGTTCCCGGTGGGCTACTACCTGTGGGCACCGGGCGAGAAGCGCGGCCGAAACGGCAAGTCCGCGTAACCTTCGCCCACTCGGGGAATGTCCGTAAAATCTGTCGCCAGGACAGCGGATTTTACGGACATTCCCGGGGGGTTGCGTGCTGCTGAGCGAGATCGCCTCAGTGTCGCGGGAGGTTGCGGCTACTAGCGGGCGGCGGGCCAAGATCTCCCTGCTGGCGGGCACGCTGCGGGCCGCCGGTCCGGCCGAGATCCCGATTGCCGTCGCCTATCTGTCCGGTGAGCTGCCGCAGCGGCAGATCGGGGTCGGCTGGGCAG
>JBEKHI010000417.1:7011-8583 GCA_050012355.1 Streptosporangiaceae bacterium
CTGGGAGATGTGGACGCGGCGTTTTGGACAATTGGGGCTGTGGCTGGCAAAGGGTCAGCTGCGCAGCGGCGGCGGCTGGTGCGGGACCTGTTCGCCAAGGCCACCGACGATGAGCAGCGGTTCCTGTTCGGCCTGCTGTCCGGCGAACTGCGGCAGGGGGCACTGGACGGGGTGATGACCGACGCGGTGGCGGAGGCGGCCGACGTACCGGCCGCCAAGGTACGCCGAGCGGTCATGCTGAGCGGGTCGCTGGCCGACGCGGCGGCCGCGGCGCTCAACAACTCGCTCGACGAGATCGGCCTGCGGGTTGGCCGGCCAGTACGGCCGATGCTGGCCGCGAGCGCGCCGACGATCGAGGCGGCACTCGAGAAGGCGGGGACCCCGGCGGCGGTCGAGTGGAAGCTCGACGGGATCAGGGTCCAGGCGCACGTCCGGGACGGCGAGGTGCGGCTGTTCACCCGCACCCTGGACGAAATCACCGGCCGCGCACCAGAGGTCGTCGCCGCACTGGCTGAGCTCAACGCCTCAGCCGCGGTCCTGGACGGCGAACTAATAGCACTCCAAAACGGCGGTCGGCCACTCCCCTTCCAAGACACCGCCGCCCGAGCGGCCAGCCAGTCAGGAACGCCGCTGTCGGCCTTCATGTTCGACATCCTGCACGTGGACGGAACGGACCTGATCGACCTGCCAGGCGCGGAACGCGCGGCGCATCTGGAACGGGTCGTGCCGGAGTCGATGCGGATGCCCCGGCTGGTTACCTCGTCGGCATCGTCGGCTTCCGCGTTTTTCGATGACTCGGTGGCTCGCGGGCACGAGGGCGTCGTGGTCAAGTCGCTCTCGTCGCCGTACGAGGCGGGCCGACGGGGTTCGGGGTGGATCAAGGTGAAACCCCGGCACACCCTCGACCTGGTGGTGCTCGCGGTCGAGTGGGGTCACGGCAGGCGGCAGGGCTGGCTGTCGAACCTGCACCTGGGGGCGCGCGATCCGGAAACCGGCGGGTTCGTGATGCTCGGCAAGACGTTCAAGGGCCTCACCGACGAGTTGCTCACTTGGCAGACCGAGCGGCTGCTGTCGCTTGAAGACCACCGGGACTCTTACACCGTCTACGTGCGGCCCTCGCTGGTGGTGGAGATCGCCTTCGACGGGGTGCAGCGGAGCCCGCGCTACCCCGGCGGCCTAGCGCTGCGGTTCGCCCGCGTCCTCCGCTACCGCGAAGACAAAACCGCCGCCGAAGCCGACACCATCGACTCGGTCCGCGCCCTAGCCCCTCATCCGGACCCCAGCGATGGGCCATCGATAGCGCCATAACCCCAGCGGTGGGCCATCCACGGGCCGCGGCCACGGCCGCGAGCGCGCGGGCAGGCGCTCAGCGGCCGCGGGCGGGCGCTACTTCTTCTTGCGGCGCTTGTTGCCGCGGAAGGCGGCAGGAACGTCCTTAGGCGGTGTGTCGCCACCGGGTTGCAGGCCCGCCATCAGGTCCGCGGCGTTGATCTGACCGCCCTTGAGCGCGTCGCCGAGAGCGCCGGAGCCGAGGCCGCCGCGGAGCAGGTCCGCGGCCGCGGGCGGCACGCC
>JBEKHI010000418.1:0-7003 GCA_050012355.1 Streptosporangiaceae bacterium
TCGAAGAACCGCTGGGTCGCATTGACAAAGTCGCCGTGAACACGAAGCCGGTGATACGCAGCAGCCCGCAACGATCCCTCACGAGCACCGAAGAAGTGCGTATCCGGATGCAACAGGCCCACCACGCCATGATTTCCCATGTTCCGCCAAGCTCGAATCATAAAGGCGCGGTAGAAGTCTGGCTGAGTGCCAACGAGCAGGTCATTGGTCGCAGTACTACCGAGGAAACCTCGCTTGCCGACCGTGTCGGTGAGCTCATCTAGCAGGAACTCACCCGCAGGCCCGCCGGACAGCAGCTCATCTTTGCGTTCGTCGCGTTCCCGCGTTGAAGGCTTCTCGACCAGCTCGAACCAGGGCTCGTATTCGGCGAGTACCGCGTTCTCATCCCACGTGGGCCGGACCCAGGGTGGGTTCCCGAGCTGCAGGTCGAAGCCGCCGTTGGCGAACACCTGCGCGAATTGGAGCTCCCAGTGGAAGAAGCCCTGCTGGGCGGCGATGTCTACTACCGTGTCGAGCCAGGGGAAGCGCTCGGGCAGGCGGTAGAACGGGTCCATACCCATGTAGATCTCGAGCTGATCCTCGTAGTCGGACAGCTCGGACAGGTACTTGAAGTCCGCGACAAGAGAGTCGGCGGGGATGTCCTGACGGCCGAGGATGGACTCGGCGAACTCCAGCCAGTCCTCGAAGTCCTTCAAGGCAACCACGGAACGGCGGACGACGCGCGGCTTCAGACGAGCCGACTTGCGGGGCGCCGCCTCGGCGAGGGTGAGCTGTTCGGGCTCGTCGTCGAGGAACGATCCTTGTACGTAGACGTCGGGGAACCCGGCAGGTGATGGCTTGGGAGCGGCCGGCTCGGGAACAGGCTCGGTGGTGTACACGGGATCGGAGCCGTCGAGCAGACCGGCCTTGTCGACCGGCCAGAACCAGAGGGCGCACCACGCGTCCATGACTGTCTTCAGTCGCCAGAACGGCGTGCCCGGACTCGTCAGGTCAGCCAGGATCTCATCTCGTGGTTTGGCCTCCTCCGCGACCGGAAGGCCGGAAGCCTCCCAGACGTCGATCGTACGGCTGACCTCACGTTCGGAGATCCGCAGCCGCTCGATGACCAGAGACCACAGGTACTCGGCCCGGCCCGCGAGCTCTTGCAGCCGGCGGACCTGCGCGGGCTTGCCCGGCGGCCTGCGGATGCCCTTGCGCCAGTCGGCGAGGCGCTCGCGATCTTCGGGCGCGAGTTCTCGTGTCTCCTTCTCCCCCGCCACGGAGCCCCAGCCCTCGGCCGGCAGCAGAAAGTGGTGGATGTTCCCTGACGGGATCGGACCAGCGGAGAACGGAACGTCCTCGGGCGCCGACTTCAGCCAGGCACCCTTCTTAAGGGCCGTCGGCGGATATAGCCGCCGCCCCGCGCCGATCAGGGAGTTGCCGCGTACCAGGTGCAGGCCGAACCAGGGCGCCTGGAGGCCGCGGTGCATGACGTTGAGCCAGATCGAGACCTCGGCTAGTTCCACCGCGGTCTCGTTGAGGTCAACGCCGTAGCTGTTGTGCAGGGCTATGTACGCCTTGACCTTCTGCAGCTCGAACGCACGGATGTCTGGTTCGAGTCGTTCGCCGGTTTCCTCTTCACGTAGCCGTAGGTACAGAGCAGCGAGCTGGTCGATGGCCTCGTTGAGGAACGCACCGGAACCGAGCGCGGGCTCGCACACCCGCCAGCGCAGCACCTCGGCGGCCGTGACACGACGGCCTTCCTCCTTTGTCCGCTGCTCCAGCGCGAGCTGGACGGTGACGCTGGTGAGCGATTTGGGGGTGTAGTAGGACGCGCTGGTCTGCCGATCCCGCCCGGCGAGCCGGTAGACGAATGTTCCCGGACGGTAGCTGGCCCGTTCCCCGGTCGGGAACCCGTTCTCGTCCTTTTCCATGACGAATACGTCGTCGGTGTAGCCCGGCACCTTGGACTCGGGGATCATCCACGACCCGCCGGACGGGTCGCCCTTCTTGGCGACCTCGTACAGCACCTCGGTGGCGATGAACCCGGTGTAAGACATCAGCCCCTCGTACACCGCGCCGAGCTGGTTGATCCCGAGCTGTGCGTAGGAGATAAACCCGCCACGCTGGTTCTTGCCCTTCTTCTTGCTGCCCTTCGCCAGCATCAGCCGGCGCAGGACCTTGTACAGCGCCTCATCCCGCAGCCGCGTATCGAGCCAGGGTGCCTCATTTTCTTCATAACGAGGGTCGGCGATTCTCCCGATCAGCTTGGTCCTAGACGGGTCAAACAGATCCGCCTTGAGTGACTCGAACCGCAGTCCCTCTCCCTCGGACAGCCCCTCCGTGCTCGCCGTCCCCCGCGCCCGGTGACCGTCGTTGACCATGCGGAACAGCAGGTCAAGCGACTCATAAAGGTGGAACCCGGTTCGCGCCTCGTCGCCGCCCAGCCGTCGGGCCACTAGCTCGCCCAGCCGCTGCATGCTGTAGCCAGCGACATAGTCCGCGTCGTCCGCGGGCAGGATCCCGAGCTCAGGCCGGGCCTCCGCGTACAGCAGGAACAAGATCCGGTACAGGTACCGCAATGACTCCCGGCCCAGCTCCCTGGCCAGATCGCCGAGCTCCGCTACCTCGGTCAGTTCCAGGTCGTGGAAGCGGATGCGGTCCAGGATCTCGTTGGCGATGATCTGCACCGATTCTCGTAGCCCCTCGCGGAGCTCGCTGGACACGCCGACGGCGTGCTTGCGTGACTCGTCCACCCACTGGGCGAGCTGGTCGGCGCCGCCCTCGCCGGGCGGCTGGAGCGCGTCGGCGCTGAACAGCGCGGCGACCGTCTCCAGCTCGGAATGGTCGACGCGGTCGATCACGGTGTCCAGGCTGACCGCGAGGTACCGGCCCTCGCCCCACGTAATGCGATCGGCAAGGATCAGGGCGCCACCGTGCAGCAACAGCACGTACCGGGGCGGCTCGTCGGCGTCGAACAGCCAGCGGGCGAGCTTGGCTCCGGTCGTGATCTGCTCGTTGCTCGCTACCTGGACCGGGTCCAGCAGCCGCCCTGCCCGGTCGGCGTCGAGCGCGGCGTCGACATCGGACACCCAGCCGCAGTCGATCGCGACCACGTTCTGCCCGTGGTAGGCGACCGGGATACCTATCGTCTCGCCGGAACGCTCCATGTCCAGGACGCCGCGAGCCGACTCGAAACCCAGGGCGCGGAGCACATCGTCGTTCTGTTCCCGGATGTCCTTGTCGTGACTACGGCGCTCATCGTCGGTGACCAGGTCGCCGTCGGCGGCGCGCTGCGCGAAGGCGGCGAGGTCGGGGCGGGCGGCGAAGTAGCCGCGCTTGAGCGCGCGCAGGGACTTGACCGGGGAGTCTTCCCGTTCCGCCCACCGGGAGCGCAGACCGTCCTTCTTGGCCAGTTCGCGGGGCAGGACCTCAGCAAGGTAGTGCGGGGACAGGTAGTCACCGCGGTTGGTCAGCGAGTCGTAGCTCATCGGCCACCATCCAGCACGGCAAGGACGCGGAGCAGCGGTTCACCGGCCGTGTGCAGTTTCGTTATCATGTCGTCGAGTTCACTCGCGGTCGTCTCGACCTGCTGCTTACGACGGCCGAGGAACTGGGCCGGGATGTCGAGCAGGCTGTCCTGCCGCCAGGTCGCGATGCGTTCCCGGTACTCGTTTAGCGGCTCGTCCACCGTGCGATCGTGATCCGAACGGCTCGCCTCCAGGTGAGCGCGCGCCGCCCTCACCGCGACCGGCACGAGGTCTTGCAGTCCGGTAATATCGCCGACCTGACCGGTGTTCACCATGCCAGGCCCGACGCCGGCTTGTTTCAGCGCCTCGGTGAGGCCGGTAATCCGCGGCTCGTCTGGTAGCCCGGCGATCGCCATCCACTCCACGACGGTGGGCTGACCAAGCGCGTTCGAGTACACGCCTTGGACAAGGAAGACGGGCTCGGTGACATCGGCGATCAGGACCGGGGCCTGCTGGCGGGCGACCCGGAGCAACACCTTATCGGTGAGCCACTCGATCATCGGGTGCAGGTCGCTCAGGTAGGCGATGTCCGGCCACAGCGTCTTGGTATCCCGGGCCTCATTCAGCTTCCGCTGGGCCAGTACCCGGTTGAACGTCACCTTCATCCGCTCAGCGACGTTGTGCTTCTTGAGGTAGCTCGACGGCAGGGCCGATAGCCGCTGCAGGAGGTCCCCTGGCGGTTCGAACGCGAGCATCTCGTCTTCGTCGTAAATTTGCACCTCGGGGCAGGCGAACCTCAGGGCCTCCCGGGCGAACGCCTCGGTCGAGGCGAACAGTTCGGGCACGTCGGCGCGAGGTGGCTCCTCGGCATCCGGCTGCACGCCGACATCGGACATCAAGTCGGCGAGGAAGTTACCGACCGAGGCAGCCGCGTCGATCGACTGGTCCGCCGTCTTGCCCGCGAGTAGGTCCTTGATGAGGCGGTCCTCCTCCTTGCGGGCCGAGAACTCCCGGGTGATGCCCTCCGCGCTGTGCCGAGGGAGCGGTGCGCCTGTTCCTCGCGGTTCAGGAGCTTCTCGGCGACGGTGGTGTCGTCCTTGGCGCCGACTATCTCGGAGGTGAGGATCAGCGCGGCGAACTCGGGCTGGTGTTCCTGGCCGTAGCGGTCGATCCGGCCGTTGCGCTGCTCGATCCGGATCAGCGACCACGGCAGGTCATAGTGGATGAGGTGATGGCACTGGCGGTGCATGTTCACCCCCTCGGACGCGACATCACCGGTCACCAGGACCCCCACCGGCTCGTCCGCGAGGGAGAACCGCTCGACGATCTTCTCCTGCTCGGTGTCGGAGAACCCGCCGTACATGAGATCGACCTGCTTGGGCTTGGTGAGCCCCAGTCGCTTGGGAAGCACCTGGTGAAGCCACTTGAGCGTCTCCACGCTTTCCGAGAAGACGACCGCACGCGCATCGCTACCCGGCCCGACGCCGATCTCCTTCAGCTTGGTGACCAGGGCCTCGAGCTTGGCGGAGTCAGCGTCGGTTACCTCCTTGGCGAGCTGCCGGAGGGTGGTCAGCGCGGCGCGCTCGGCATTATCCGCGGCGTTCTTCAACCGGTTCTCCACCGTTTTCTCCAGCGCCTTGTGCGAGGAGAGGAATGCCTTCAGCAGCGTGTATGGGAACAGCCGCCGGTCACCGCTCGTAACGCCCGGGGCAGCGCCACTCAGCCAGGTGGCAGTGAGCTCGCCGAAGACGCGTTCCTCGGCCAGGGTTGCCGGGCAGCAGATCGCCTGGGATGGCCCACGCTCGCGCCACTTGCCGCCGATCTCGTTGGTCACCTCGGGGCTGATCTTGGTGCGGCGAATATAGAGGTGCTCGATGTCTTTCGCCTCGTACTTGCGCTTATCGGCGATGGCGGCCGGGTCGAGCATGCTGATCAGCTCGGCGAACGACTCGGCGTTCCCGTTGTGCGGGGTGGCGCTGGCCAGCAGCAGGGCGTCCGTCTTGGGCGCCAGCCGCTTCGCGAGCTTGTTACGCAGACTGCTCTCGCCGATGAGGTTGTGCGACTCGTCGATGACGACCGCGTCCCAGTACATGTTTTCCAGATGATGCCGGTAGGCATCGCCCTTGAGCGTGTCGACCGAGATGATGATCCGCTTGTAGAAGGTGAACGGGTTCCGGCCCGCCGGGATCTCCTGCTGAATCCGCTGGATGCCGACCGAGTCCAGCCGGATCAGCGGGATCGCGAACCGGGTCCACAGCTCTTGCTGGAACTGCTCAAGCACCTGCTGCGGCGTCACCACCAAGATCTTCTCGCCCCGCCCCCGCCGGATCAGCTCGGCGAGGATCAACCCGATCTCCAGAGTCTTGCCGAGTCCCACCACGTCCGCGAGCAAGATCCGCGGACGGAGCCCCTTGAGCGCTAGCTCAGCCGGGCGCTGCTGGTAGATCAGCGGGTCGAGCAGGAACCTATCCGGCAGAGCCAGCCCGCGTTCCGACTGTGGCAACGGAGTCCGGCGCAGCGTTGCCTCTAGGAACAACCGGGACATGGTGAACCGCGGTGTCTGATCGGGAACGAGGATGGTCTTGTCTGGATCGAGGAGCTCGGGTTCCTTGGCCTCGAGGGCCGTGAAGAAGACCGCGTCCTCGTCGCGCACCAGCTCGGAAACGCCGGTCGCGCGGATCTTGTACCCGTCGTGCTCGGTCAAGGTGCAGGACCGGACCAACCACTCCGCCTCGCGAACCACGATCCTGGCCCCGGGCGGGTACGGGGTGCTGTCGGTCATAGCGCGGCTCCGCGGGCGTACTCGATACGTAGGTCCTCGGCCACTTGCCGGATCAGGTCGCTGGGAACGTGCAATGTGGCAGGCAGTCGCTTACGGCCTGTCTTGGCTGGCCGGGGGGCTGGCGGCGGATCCGTGTCCCGTTCTAGATACGTCAGTTGGGCGAACTCGGCCTGAGCTTGCCTGGGGGAGATACCCGCACCGTTCATTACCTTGTTCAGCTCGGTTGTGATGTCGGCGAGCGTTCGGCGTGCGTTTGGGTGGTGCGCGAGCATATCGGTGATTGGTTGCTTGATCTCGTCTGGGATGCCGGAGAGGTCGGGGTCGGTGGCGGGGTCGGCAATGGCGAGCAGCAGAGCATGTACGGTTGGCCGCTCGTACGGGTAGCGGCCGGTCAACGCGAACATGAGCACGGCGCCCAGCGCGTACACGTCCGCCGCCGTGGTGAGGTCCTTCGGTGATTTCGCCTGCTCGGGTGCCATGCACACCGGAGTCCCGAGCATCCCGGAGGTGTGGGTGATGTCGCTCTGGGCGTCTGCCAGCCCGGCCAACCCGAAGTCGATGATTCTCGGCCCGTCATTTCCGAGTATCACGTTGCCCGGCTTGAGGTCGCGGTGCAGCAGACCCGCGGTGTGAATGTTGGCAAGTCCCTCGGCGAGCATGGTGCCGAGCGCCGCGACCATGGTCGCGCTGAGCGGACCGCGCTCGGTGACGTATTGCGAAAGCGTGAGCCCCTGAACGTACTCGGTAGCAAACCATGGGAGCGATTCATCCG
>JBEKHI010000419.1:0-7001 GCA_050012355.1 Streptosporangiaceae bacterium
GGACGCTCACCCAGTACTTCGTCTGGTACTACCTGAACTACGGCAAGTTGTTCCGGCCGCAGGACGTGTACGCGGGGAACCTGCTGTCCGCGATCGAGTCGCTCGACGCCGGGGTCACCACCACCGTGGACTGGTCGCACGGGCTGCGGACCATCGATCCCGCCGAGGCGGCGGTGGATGCGCTCGAATCGGTGCCCGGCCGCTTCGTCCTCGCTTACGGGAACATCTTCCAGGGGTCCTGGGAGTGGGCGACGGCACCGGAGTTCCGCTCGTTTTATGTGCGCCGGTTCGACGGCAAGGGCGACATGCTGGGCTTCCAGATCGCCTTCGACCTGCCGGGCGACGAGGCGTTCGCGGAGCGGGCCGCCTTCGAGGTGGCCAGGGAGCTCAACGTGCCGGTGACGACGCACGCGGGCGTGTGGGGCGTGACGAACGACAACGGAATCCGGCTGATGTACGACAACGGGTACTGCCGGCCGGGCACCATCTACGTACACGCGGCGTCGCTGTCGGCTGACTCCTATCAGAAGATCGCGGCGACCGGCGGCTTCGTGTCGGTATCGACCGAGAGCGAATGCAGCGCGGGGCAGGGCTACTCGCCCACCTGGAAGCTGCGTGACCACGGCATCCCGGTATCGCTATCCCAGGACACCAGCGTCTGGTGGAGCGGCGACATCTTCTCCGCGATGCGGGCGACCTTGAGCGCCGACCGGGCGATGAGCCACTTCGAGGCGCACGGGTCCGGCGCGACCGTCACCAACCATTACCTGCGCGCCGAGAATGTCGTGGACTACGCCACCCGGGGCGGCGCCCGGGCGCTGGGTCTTGACTCGGCGGTCGGCAGCCTGGAGCCGGGGAAGAAGGCGGATATCGTCTTGGTGAAGAGCGACTCCCCGGTGAGTTTCCCGATCCTGCACCCCTACGGCCACGTCGTCTTCCAGGCCCAGCGGGGCGACGTGCACACCGTCCTCGTCAACGGGCGGGTGGTCAAGTACGACGGTCACCTGGTCGACGTTGACCTGGCCGCGGCCAGGGATGCCGTGTCCCGCACGGTCGAGTACCTGCGCGACGAGATGGGCGAGCAAGAGTGGGAGCAGGGCATGAACCCCGAGATCCCCGAGCACGAGGTACTCACCAACCCGTACACCTACCGCGCGGGCGTCGCCGCCTGGAAGGAAACGGAGTGAGCCCGGCCTGATCCCCTAGGTGACTTCCGGCTCGCCGGTTGTGAGATTCCGGATTTAAGCGGAACATGAGGGCGGCGCCAGGCGAAGTAAGGGTGTGAGACAACCTACCGCGGCCATCGCCAGCCGCTCGGGACTACCCGCCCAGCACCGGACCGGTCGCCGCCAGTCGGCTCGTGGGCACGCCCATTACTGGGTACTGCTTGTGCCCGGCTGCGTCACGTTCCTGGTGATGCTGTACGGCATTACCGGCGCGTCGTACTGGCGTGACGAGACGGCCACGGTATCGGCAACCGCCCGGCCGTTGCCCGGACTGGTGCGCATGCTCGGCAGGGTCGACGCGGTGCACGGCTTCTACTACCTCATCATGTGGGTAGTGGCACGGGTGGCGGGCACCTCGGAACTCGCCTTCCGGCTGCCGTCCGCCGTCGCCATGGCGCTCGTCGCGTCCGGTATCGCGGTGATCGGCTGGCGGCTGCGCACCGGGCGGGCGGGCCTGTTCGCGGGCCTGCTGTTCGCGTGCGTCCCCGTGGTCAGTCTCTGCGGCCAGGACGCGAGGCCCTACGCGCTGGAGATGGCCGCCGCGGTCTTCGCCAGCATTCGGCTCCTTGAGGTCATCGCCCATCCGGGCCGATGGCGGCTCGCGTCGTACGGGGGAGCGATCGCGCTGCTCGGGTATTTCAACCTGTTCGGCTTGCTGCTGGTCCCCGCGCACGCGATCACGGTGGCCGCCACGAGCCGGCCCGGCGAACGGGGCGTGATTTTCCGCGGCTGGCTGATCGCCGCCGCCGCCGGGTGCGCGGCGGTCACGCCGGTCGTGGTGTTCGGCTGGCGCGAGCGCGGGCAGATCGCGTGGATCCCCATGCCCAGCATGACCGATGTCCAGAGCCTGGTGACGCTGCTCGGTGGCGGCGCCGTGCTATCCGCCGTGATCATCGCGGCACTGGCGGCACTCGGCTCGGTGTGCGCGGACTGGCCCGGCCGAAAGCGGCCCGATGATTCGCTGACCTGGCTCTGCCTACCGTGGCTGGTGGTGCCGCCGGTAATCCTGCTGGTGGCCTCGGAGTGGATGCACGTCTACGGTGCCGGTTACGTGCTCTACTGCGTCCCGCCAGTGGCGCTGCTGGCCGGTGCCGGGCTGGCCAGCCTCTGGACGCCCTGGCGGGTCGCCGTTTTCGGGCTGATCGTTCTCCTCGTGCTGCCAGCGCAGCTGGCGGCCCGCCAGCCGGACGCGCATGGCGACAACATCCGCGCCGCGGCCAGCTTCCTCCAGGAAAGGGCTCGCCAGGGACAAGCGGTGCTCTACGAGACCAACGGTACCTGGGCGGTTCCTGACTGGGCGCTCGCCTACCCCTACGGGTTCGCGAAGCTGCGTGACATCGGCGAGCAATCGCCTCCGGCCAAGGTCAACGACCTATTCGGCAGCGTCGTATCCCCGACGGTGCTCCAGCAGCGGATGCGGCAGGTCAGCGCGTTGTGGGTCATCGAGCTTGGCCGCGACGACCCAACGCCGTCGGTCATCAAGGCCCGGTCCTTCCGCCTCGCCGGGACGTGGCAGTTCTCCGATATCTGGCTGCGCCTGTACGACCGCACTACTTGAGGATGTTGACGGCCCGGGCGACTATCAGGGCGACGGTGACGATCGAGATGATCGACTGGATGGTCATGGCGCCTTTGGCCCACCGGGACAGTGGCATCACGTCGGTCGGGCTGAAGGCGGCGGCGTTGGTGAACGCCAGGTACAGGTAATCCGTGAACGCGGGTTCCCAGTTCCGTGGGGCCATGTCCGGGCTGACCATCTGGACGAACTGGAAGTCGGGGTACGGGCGCGTTCCGGCCGCGCGCTCGGCGGGTCCGCCGCGGTCGAACTCCCAATACCACAAGCCGAACACGACCACGTTGGTCAGCCAGATCGCGCCGCCGGTGATGAGCAGCGGTCCGGCGTTCTGGCCCTCGCTGCCGTTGACGAGCCCGATGGTCAGGCTGACCACGGACCACGCGTTGGCGAAGCTGATCAGCGCCGCCAGGAAGAGCCCCAGCCCGCGAAGGACGGCGGACTGACGGATCCGGTGCGGGTTCGCCAGGATCAGCGAGACGAGCAGTGCGGCTTGTAGTACGGGGAGGATCCACACCGGGCGCATAACGGCGAGTCGGCCGGGCACGGCGATCTGCAATGCGATCGCGATCGCCACGCAACTGGCGACCTGCCAGCGGGCCTCGCCGGCGGTCCGGCGCCGCCAGGCCGGGATCTCGCCGTAGGCGTGTGCTACCAGGCTCGGGCGGACGCAGGTCTGGACCACTAGGTGTTCGATGTGGTCCAGCCGTTCGTGGAGGGACTGGATCCCTGGGTCGAGTTCTGCTTGTTTTCCATTGACGTCAGGCACTCCATCAGTCTGCCCCGCTCGTCAAAAAGAACCGTCTAGAATATCCTTAGCAGAGCTAAGGTTGTCCGACGACTGAGGAGCCCGTGACAACGACCAGCGCCCCGCGCCGGGCCAGTTTCCAGCCGAGCCAGATCATTTCGTCGTTGCGACAGCGCAACTACCGGCTGTACTTCTTCGGGCAACTCGTCTCCGTCATGGGCACCTGGATGCAAACGGTGGCCCAGTCGTTCCTGGTCCTCGACCTCACGCACAGCGGGACCCAGCTCGGGCTCACCGTGGCCGCTCGCTTCCTGCCGATCTTGCTGTTCGGTCCGGCCGGCGGCCTGTTCGCCGACCGGCAGGACAAGCGGCGGGTGCTCCTCGTCACGCAGACCCTGTCCGGCCTGCTGGCCGGCGCGTTCGCCATCCTGACCGGCACCCACGTCATCGAGATGTGGATGGTCTACCTGCTCGCGCTCGCGCTCGGCGGGGTCAACGTCTTCGACAACCCGGCCAGGCAGAGCTTCATCACCGAGATGGTGCCTCCGGAAAACCTGCCGAACGCGGTGACGCTCAACTCCGTCGCGATGAACATCGCCCGCGTGTTCGGCGCCGCCATCGGTGGCATCCTGGCGGCGGTGATCGGCCTCGCGCTGTGTTTCGGCTGCAACGCGATCTCGTTCGCGGCGGTGCTGCTATCCCTGGTGGCGATGCGCAAGGCCGACCTGTATCCGGCCAAGCCAGTGAGCCGGCAACGTGGCCAGATCCGGGAGGGTTTCCGCTACGTCAGGACCACGCCCCAGCTGCTCATCCCGCTGCTGATGATCGCCCTCATCGGCACGCTCGCCTGGGAGTTCCAGGTGACGCTGCCGCTGATGGCGAGCAACGTCTTTCACGGCGGCGCCGCTGCCTACGGCGTGATGACCTCGGTCATGGGCGCCGGCGCGGTCGTCGGCGGCCTGATCTCCGCCGCTCGGGGCAGGCCGAGAGCCCGCTCGCTGTGCCTGGCCGCCATCGGCTGGGGGATCGCGATCCTGGCGGCGGCGTTCGCGCCGAGCATGACGCTTGAGCTCGTCGCCATGGTGTTCGTCGGCTACGGCAGCATCACGTTCAACTCGTACGCGAAGACCGCGCTGCAGCTCGCGTCCAGGCCCGCGATGCGCGGCCGGGTGATGGCGCTGTGGTATCTGGCGTGGCAGGGATCCACGCCGGTCGGCGGCTCGCTGGTCGGCTGGATCGCGCAGGAGCTGGGCGCCAGGTGGTCCCTGGTCGTCGGCGGGCTGCCGACGCTGCTCTGCGGGCTGCTGGTCTTTCCCCTCATGGCGCGGATCGACCGCCAGCACACAGACTAGAGCCACCCCCGGCGCACCGCCTGCAGGCCCGCTTGAAACCGGGTCCCGGCATCCAGCCGGTCGAGCAGCTCACGGACCCGGCGCTGCACGGTACGCGGATGGGTACCGAGATGGCGGGCGATCGCCGCATCGGTCAGGCCGGTGGCGAGCAGCCCGAGCAGCGTGGCCTCGTCTTCAGACGGACCGGGCTCGCGAGTCGGCAGCTCGGCATCAGCGTGGATCGGGATCGCCCGCGCCCACACGAGTTCGAACAACGCGATCAGCGTGTCCAGCATCGAGGACGCGTGGATGATCAGGCTGGATTCGGCGCCGCCGTTCACCTCGAGCGGGATCAGGGCCAGCTGGTCGTCGGCGATGAACATCTTCACCGGCACGTTTTCCGTGACCCTGGCCTGCTCGCCTGCCGCGATCATCGTGCGCACCGCGGCAGGGCGGCCAGGCAACTCGAAACCCGCCGGGTGGTAGACGCACCGGTAGGCCACCCCGGCGGCGAGCAGCTCCTCCTCGACCGGGTTCGCCGACGGGGAGGCCGAGACGTAGGGCGGCCGGTCGAAGCACCGGGTCTCGATGCGGGCAGCACGCTGTAGCTGCTCCCACCGCCGCACCGTCTCTTCGTGGCCGGTTACTACCTCGATGACCTCGTGAGTGGCACGCGCCCGGCGATAGCGTGCCGCCAGCGACTCCACCGACAACCGCGCTCTGGCCAGCTCCTGCTCGCGGGAGAGTGCCAGCAGCTTCAGCGCCACGTCCGGGGGAGCCGCCGCGTACCTGGTCGGGGATCCCGGCAGCCGGGTGACCAGACCGGATCGTTCCAGCGCGGCCAGGGCAGGCCGGATCCGCGCCCCCGGACAACCCGCTCGCAACTCCGCCAAGGTGGCGGCGGGCACGTCGAGCAGCGAGACATAGACGGCCTCTTCATCGCCGGTCAGTCCGAGTCCGTCGAGCATCATTCCCGCTCCTGTCGCGTATACGACATGTCGTGATTCCGCATCATAAGCCACACTCAAAACGCACTAATTCCTACGTAACGTGGCAAACCTCGAATGTGTCGGAGGGGAGCCCCATGCCCTGGCGCCGTCTCGCTGCCATCTGCAGCCCGCTTGCCGCCCTGATCATGCTGATCGGCGCGCTCACCGTGCCAGTCGCGGCGGCCGCGGCCGCCACGACCGTGTCATTGTCCTCGTCGCGCGTCCAGGAAAGCGCCGAGGGCACCGCCCGCACCGTGGACGTCCCTGGCGGCGGTTACCTGGTGGTGCACGAGTTCGGCGCGATCTCGATGGTGAACGCTGACGGCCAGACCTCCTGGCGGTACGGCTCGCAAAGCCTGTACAAGGACTGGGATCTCAGCTGGGAAGATGCCTCGGGGTCCACGCCCGTGCCGCAGCTCGCCTGGGGCACCAACGCGATCAACCCGCTGGAGTTCACCGGCGCCGGAACGGGCCTGCTCAACGATGTCAACCCGGCCGCGGCCGGGTATCTCGACGGCAGCCTCGATGTGGCGGTGGCCGAGACGGTGGGCAGCAACATGACCACCGAGTCCCCTTGCGCCGAGTGCTACTGGCCGTTCGATGAGCCAGGCTCCAGCCTGCACCTGGGAACATTTGTGGCGGTATTCAACGTACGCACCGGCCGGATGATCTATCACGAGCTCGTCCCCGGCTACGTGACGCAGCTCGCGATCGGTGGTAACCGGCTGATCGTGGGCGACGAGACCGGCGATCCGCAGAACGAGTACAACGACATCGGCGCCTGGGGCTCGGTCTCGACGGTCACCGGCCTGTCGGTCAGCCCGGATGGCGTCGCCCGCCAGGCCTGGAAATACTCCACCGGGTCGGAGTGGGGCCGCCTGCTCGACATGAGCGTCACCGATGCGGGCCTAGCGCTCGCGTGGAGCGACACGCCCGAAGGGCTAGGCGTGCCCGGGCCGCCCGACGGCCATGTCCTGCTCTTCGACGCGACCACCGGCGCCATCAGGTGGAAGGTCAGCACGACCGGCTACCCGGTGCTCACCGCCGCCGACGACCAGCGCCGCGAGCTGGCTGTGGTGGACCTCACCGATCCCACCGTATCGATCGGCTACACCCTGACCGGCTTGCGCTACT
>JBEKHI010000420.1:0-11386 GCA_050012355.1 Streptosporangiaceae bacterium
TGCGGCGGCCAGTCGCCGGTTACGAGGCCCAGATCAGGCAGCTGCGCCACCTGCAGTCCCTCATCGAGACGGCGAAGGTCACCATGCAGGTGATCAGCGAGGCGACCCCGCACGCCACGCCCGGCGCGTTCAGCATCCTGCGGTTCAGCGAACCGGATCTCCCCGACATCGCCTACGTGGAGAACCTGGCCGGCGCCATCTACATCGACAAGCAAGCCGACGTGGATCGCTACCTGCTCGCGATGGAGCGGCTGAGCGTCGTCGCCTGCCAGCCGCGGGACACCCACGCCTTCCTCGACAAGATGGTCGACTGGATGGAAACCCGGACATAAGGACGGCGGGGCCCCGTCCGTAAACGGAACCCCGCCACCTTCTCCCCCCCGGAGTTTTTGGGCCGTCACGCGGGAGCCGTAATCCCACTATGGACGGGCCGAGGGGCCAGAGACAGGACTGCAGCAGACTGGCCGGTCAGGCAACCGGCAGGTCGAATTCCCCGTTCTTGGCACCGACGAGGAATGCCGCCCACTCCTCACGCGTGTAGAAGTGCGGGGCTCGGCTGCGGTCCTTGGTGTCGCGGAGCGCAACGCCTCCCTCGGGAAGGTGTGCCACCTCGACACACGCTCCGGACGAGCTCGCGCTGCTCTTAAACCAGCGGAGCGTGGTCAGGTCCTTTTCCATCTGCTCTCCCTTCCAGAACCGTGTTTTCTTTCCCTTCCCCCCTGAGCCAAAGGAGCTCAGGCGAGTTCTCTGGATACCCGCGCGACAAGATCGGCCGAAGCGGGTGGAGACAGGGCGGCCGCGCGGAGCCGGTCAAACGCCTCGGTTCGATCGCCGACGTCTCTGTCCTTCTCCAAGAAGATCACCCCGGCCACCGAGTCCAGGAAGACCACGTCCGCGTCGCTGCGTTCGGGGAATTCCATGACGGAGAATGAGCCAGACGAGCCCGCGTGCGCGCCGCTCTCGAACGGCAGCACCTGCATCGTCACGCCCGGCCGCTCCGCGTCGGCCAGCAGGTGGCTGAGCTGCATGCGCATCACGGCTGTACCGCCAACCATCCGGCGGATGACGCACTCATCATGGATCACCCACAGGTCGAACGGTGATTCCCCGTCCAGTCGCCGCTGGCGCTCGACGCGCACGTCGCTCATCCGCCTGATCTGATCCTCGGTATGCCGCGGGTACATCTCCTTCAGCACCGCGCGAGCGTACTCGGGTGTCTGCAGCAGGCCATGGATGACCATCGCCTCATAGCTGCGCAGTCCGCTGGCCTCGGCTTCCAGTCCTACGTACATCCCCATCCCGCTGGGCAGCACGTCGTCATAGACTGACCACCAGCCCTTGCGGTGCCCCTCGCGGGCCATCTCGAGCAGCACCTGCCGCGCACCCGAGTCGGTAACTTGATACAGCGACAGCATCGCGGTGAGGTAGGCGGTCTTAGTCGGGGCCTTGCCCGTCTCGATCCGGGACAGCGTCGAGGGCGCGATGCCGAGCCGGTCGGCGACTTCTTCCAGTTTGAAGCCGTTATTTTCCCGCAGCGCCCGCAGCTCAGCTCCGAGACGCCGCCGCCGTACCGTCGGTCCGTCCGCCATGCGGACTCACCTCCCAGGAGGCGCCATCAGTCGATTTCGTACTGTGACGTGATCACTCCGCACTGTCCTGACAAGCTGTACGATACAGCAATGAGGCGCGCTATGAAATCCCATCCGGGATTTCATCTACACAACTTCCTCCATGCACTTGCGCGCGGTGGGCTTGCAGGTCATGATCGTTCTCATATCCGTCATTCCAAATAGTGGAGATATCCCGGACAATTCACTCAATTCGGACTAAATGCCCTAAGTTGCGAAGCCCGAAAGAATATTTATATCGCTCATGGAGGGGAAACGGATGAAATCGACCGCAGGGGGTCATCGACGCGAAACCGGTTCGGTCGTCCTAGGGTCGCTCACAGTCCCTGGCCATCCCCGGCACGTGTCGCGGGTGCGCGATTTCGTGCGGCGGGCCGCGGCCGTGATGCCGACCGTGGACTCGGACGCGGCGACCTTACTTGTCTCCGAACTGGTTACCAACGCGATCCAGCACACCCATTCGGGAACGGACGGGGCGGTCACCATCATCGTCGCGTCGCTGGCCGACGGACTGCTGGTGGAAGTGACCGACGATGGCTCGGCCGGACAGCCGATCGTCAGGTCCGACCTGTACGCGGCGCAAGGACATGGGTTGTACCTGGTCCAGCAGCTCGCCGCCCAGTGGGGGTACATGCGTGATCCGGCGGGCACCACGGTGTGGTTCCACCTGCCAGCGGCGGACGAGTCAGCGGCCGGGGGGCCGGTCGGGGCCGACTGGTCAGGAAAGCACAGCGCGGACGGCGGCCAAGACGCCGGAACAGATTCCGGCGAGCTCTTCATCGCTGACGACGTACGGCGGCATCGTGTAGATCAGATCGCGGAAGGGCCGCAGCCAGACACCCGCCCTGACCGCCGCGGCGGCAGCGGTGGCGACATCCACATCGCGGCTAAGCTGCACGACCCCGATGGCGCCGAGCACCCGGACGTCGGCCACTCCTGGCAGCTCGGCCGCGGGCTCCAGCCCGTCGCGCAGCCCCGACTCGATCCTGCTGACCTCGGCGTGCCAGCCATCCGGGTAGCCGCCGAGCAGGACGTCGAGGGACGCGTTCGCGACGGCACAGGCGAGCGGGTTACCCATGAAGGTCGGGCCATGTGCGAGCACCGGTAGCTCGCCGCGAGAGATGCCATCGGCGACACCGGGTGTGCACAGCGCCGCCGCCAGCGTGAGATAGCCGCCGGTAAGCGACTTGCCCACGCACATGATGTCCGGGCTGACCCCGGCGTGTCCGGCGGCGAACAGCGAACCTGTCCGGCCGAAGCCAGTGGCAATCTCGTCGAAGATCAGCAGCACGTCGTGGGCGTCACACGCCTCGCGTAGCGTTCGCAGGTACGCCGGGTCGTGGAACCGCATCCCGCCGGCGCCCTGCACGACCGGCTCGACGATGACCGCGGCCAGCTCGGCGGCGTGTTCCGCGATCAGCGCCGCCAGCTCCGCCGCGTACTCCGCGTCGTACTCCGCGGGCGGCGGCGGCGCGAACACTTGCCGTGGCAGCACGCCATCCCACATCCGGTGCATTCCGCCCTCGGGATCGCACACCGACATCGCCATGAACGTGTCGCCGTGGTACCCGCCGCGCCAGGTCAGCAGCTTATGCTTGGCGACCCGGCCGGCGCCGCGCCAGTACTGCAGCGCCATCTTGATCGCGACCTCCACCGACACCGATCCAGAGTCGCAGAGGAAGACGTGCTCGAGACCCGCCGGAGCGAGAGCCGCCAGCCGGTCGCACAGCCGCACGGCGGGCTCGTGCGTCAGCCCGCCGAACATCACGTGGCTCATGCTGGTCAGCTGATCCCGCGCCGCCGCGTCCAGCACGGGGTGCGCGTACCCGTGGATCGCCGCCCACCAGGACGACATGCCGTCGATCAGCTCGGTGCCGTCCGCGAGGCGGATCCTGGCACCCGCCGCCGACTTGACGACCAGTGGCGGCACCCGGGCCGGCATCGGCGCGTACGGATGCCAGACCCGGCGCCGGTCAAGCTCGGTGAGCTTGTCAGGCGTGAGCACTGGCCTTGCCGTGCCTCTTCTCCCTGATACGCATCGAGACCTTCACCGGGGTGCCGTCGAAGCCGAACTCCTCGCGGAGCCGCCGCTCGATGAACCGCCGGTAGGAGGCCTCAAGGAAGCCGCTCGTGAACAGCACGAAGTGCGGTGGCCTAGTGCCCGCCTGGGTGGCGAAGAGGATCTTGGGCTGCCGTCCGCCGCGGATGGGCGGCGGGTGCTCGGCGACCAGCCGGGCGATGAACGCGTTGAGCTGCCCGGTCGATACCCGGGTCTCCCACCCGGCCAGTGCCGTCTCGATCGCGGGCACCAGCTTCTCCACGTGCCGCCCGGTGGACGCGGAGATGTTCACCCGCGGCGCCCAGCGGGCCGCGTACAGCTGCCGCTCGATCTCCCGGTCCAGGTAGTGACGCCGTTCCTCGTCGGTGAGGTCCCACTTGTTGTAGGCGATGACCAGCGCGCGCCCAGAATCGATGACCATCGACACGATGCGCAGATCCTGCTCGGTGAGCGGATCGCTGGCGTCGATCAGCACGACCGCGACCTCGGCGCGATCCAGCGCGCCCTGCGTCCGCACGGTCGCGTAGTAGTCGGCGCCCTGATTCTCACGGAACTTGCGCCGGATTCCCGCCGTGTCGACAAAGCGCCACGTCGTCCCGCCAAGCTCGATGAGCTCGTCGACCGGATCCCGGGTGGTCCCCGCCTCTGGGTGGACGACCGCCCGCTGCTCGCCCGCCAGCTTGTTCAGCAGACTGGATTTACCGACGTTCGGACGGCCGATGAGCGCCACGCGGCGCGGGCCGCCCTCGCCATCCGGGCGGTCGGCGGGCGCGTCGGGCAGTGCGGCCAGCACCTGGTCGAGCAGGTCGCCACTCCCCCGGCCGTGCAGCGCGCTGACCACCAGCGGCTCGCCGAGTCCGAGCGACCATAGCGCGGTCGCGTCCGCCTCGCCCTTCGTGTCGTTCGAGGGCTCCCAGCCGCCGGTGTCGAGCAGCGTGAACGCCCGCCCGTTCCAGAGCGCGTCGTACGCCACCCGGTCCCTGGTAACGCCCGGAACGTCCTCGACGACCGCCTGGCGGCTGCCCAGGATGCGGTTCACCAGGGTCGATTTCCCGACGTTCGGGCGGCCGACGACCGCTAGTACTGGCCGGGGATCGGCGGAGGCAACGCCATCGTCGTTATGGCTCATGGCGTCTTCTCCGGAACACGGCGGGTCAGGTCAACGATCTCGGCCACCACTTCGTCGAGCGTCAGGTTGGTTGAGTCCAGCAGGGTCGCGTCGGGTGCCATGGCCGATTGCGCGGCGTCGAGACGATCACGGCGGTCCTGGTCGGATTCGGTCTGTGCCACGGTGGTCCCCTGGTCGGCGGCGTGCCGGGCAGCGCGGGCGGCGCTGTCGGCGGTGAGGTACACCTTGACGTCCGCGTCCGGCGCGACCACGGTGCCGATGTCGCGGCCTTCTGCCACGATACCCGGACCGGCGATGATCTCGCGCTGCTGATCGATCAGGCGCGCGCGGACCTCCGGCACCCTGGCGACGACGCTGACCGAGGTGGTCACGTCGCGGGTACGAATCTCCTGCGAAATGTCACGGTTATCGGCTTTGACCCAAAAATGGTCAGGGTCGGTGGCAATGCTGATCTCGGGTGTCCGCGCGAGTGTCCGTACGGTCTCGCTGTCCGTGACGTCGACGCCACGTTCCAGTAGCCACCAGGTAAGGGCGCGGTACATCGCACCCGTATCGAGGTAGCGAAGACCCAGCGCCCGGGCGACGCCACGGGACGCGCTCGACTTGCCGGAGCCTGACGGGCCATCGATGGCGACGACAACCCCCGGTGAATGTTCCACGTCGAAGATGTTACCGGCTATCCGCTCTTGCGCCGGAACGACCGCTTGCCGGACGCGGGCCCGTGCGCACCGTTCACCTTGTCCGGCGTCTTGCCCTTGCCCGCCGCATCCCCGCCATGACCAGCGTGCTTGCGCTCGAGCGCCTCGCGGAACTTGCGCTTGACGTCATCCAGGTCGGACTTAGCCGTCTGCTCTTGCTCTGCCATACCTACCAGTGTCGCACGCCCCGGTGCCCTCTCCCCGCCAGCCACCCCAACGACGGGACACTCTTCTCGCCCCCGGGCGGTCGCGGTGGCGTGAACGTAGCGGCCAGCGGGTCAGCCTCGGGCTGGCCAGCCACCGGATTCCATCGCGGACAGCAGTGCGGGTACGTCGGCCGGGTGGACCGAGAGCTCGGCGGCGCCAACCGGCAGGCCCGGCGAGTGCTCGATGCGGATGTCCTCGATGTTCACGCCCGCCGCGCCCGCCGCGTTGAACAGCCGGGCCAGTTCGCCTGGCTGGTCGCGGATCACCACCTGGACGACGGCGAACGGCCGGGGCTCCTCGCCGTGCTTGCCGGGGATCCTGGCGACGCCCGCCCGCCCCCGTTCCAGCAGGTCCGTAACCGTTTTACCGGAAATATCGGATATGGGGGCGGCGGAGCCGGACGCGGGAGCAGCGGACGCGGCGAGGGCGCGGGCCACCTCCGCGAGGTCCGCGGACACCTCGGCGAGGACTTCCGCCACCGGACCGGCGTTGGCCCCGAGGATCTGCAGCCACAGCCCCGGGTCGCCCGCGGCGATCCGCGTGGTGTCGCGCAGGCCCTGGCCCGCCAGGCCCAGCGCGGCCGCGGGCCCGTCCGCGAGCCGGGCGGCGAGCGCGGCGGAGACCACGTGCGGAGCGTGCGAGATCAGCGCGACCCACCGGTCATGCGACTCCGGATCGGTGGTCACCTGGTCCGCCCCGCAGGCCGAGACCAGCTCGGCCACCGTCGCCACCGCGCCCGGGGCAGTCGCCGAGGACGGGCACAGCGCCCAGGTACGGCCGAGGAAGAGGTCGGCGCGGGCAGCGGCCGGGCCGCTCCGCTCCCGGCCCGCCAGCGGGTGGCCTGGCACGAAGCTCGACAGGTCGCAGCGGAGCAAGGCCGCCTGTAGAACCGGCAGTCGCTTAACGCTGGCCACATCCGTGTAAACCCGCGCCACCCCGCGCCGCTGAGCGTCCGCGAGCGTCTCCGCGACCACAGCGGGCGGCACCGCGATCACCGCCACGTCCGCGCGAGGCCGGTCGATGTGACATTGACCGGCATCTAGCCCGGTCGATGTCACATCGACCGCGCTCTGTACCGGGCTGTGTGCGGCGTCCAGCGGGTCGCCCGCGCCCAGCGAGGACGCTAGGCGGAGGGATTCACGATCCGCGTCCGCTAGCCATACCTGGACGCCGGACTCGCGCAGCGCTAGGGCCACCGAGGTGCCGATGAGGCCGGTGCCGATGACGACCGCGGATCGGAGGGTCACTGAGCGATATCCAGCCGCAACGCGACCGCTCCGCGCAGGTACACGTGGTGGATCTCCGAACGCGGCTTGTCGGTCGACACGTGCGCCATCAGCCGGATTACCCGGGGCATCGCGTCCGGTTTGCTGATCTCGGAGGCGCACATCAGCGGCACGTCGTGGAAGCCGATCTTGCGGGCCGCGAGGGCCGGAAACTCGGCAGTCAGGTCGGGGGTGGCGGTGAACAGCACGCTGACCACGTCATCAGTGGTGAGCTCGTTGCGGCTCATCACTTCCGACACCAGTTCGGCCGTGCCCTCCAGTATCGCCTCGCGAGTGTCCTCATCCACTTGCACGGCTCCGCGAATTGCCCTGATCGTTGACATAAGGCGACCCTACAGTCCGACTGCGGCATATAGCTCACCGATTTCCCTGGTCGAAAGCTCGCGCGTCGCCCCCGGACGCAGCGATCCTAGCCGGATCGGGCCCACGTCGGTGCGGACCAGACGGCTCACCGGATGCCCCGTGGCGGCGAGCATCCGCCTGACGATGTGCTTGCGGCCCTCGTGCAGGGTGATCTCGACCAGGACCCTCGAGCCCACCCGGTCAACGACGCGGAACTTGTCGGCGGTCGCCACCCCGTCCTCGAGTTCCACGCCGGTCGCCAGCTTCCGGCCCAGGTCGCGCGGCACCGGACCGGTGACCTCTGCCATATAGGTCTTGGCCACCTCGAAAGAGGGATGGGCCAGCCGGTGGGCCAGTTCACCGTCGTTCGTGAGGAGCATCAGCCCCTCGGTCTCGTAGTCCAGCCGTCCGACGTGGAACAGCCGCTCGGCCCGGTCCCCGAGGAAATCGGTGATGGTGCGGCGGCCATGCGGGTCGGACATGGAGGTGAGCACCTTGGCGGGCTTGTTGAACATCAGGTACACAACGTCGGGACGGGTCGGGATGCGCTTGCCGTCCACCTTGATTACCTGATTTGCCGGGTCGACTCGCGCCCCGAACCGCCGGACTGTCTGCCCATCGACCGATACCCGGCCCTCGCCGATCAGTTCCTCGCAGTGCCTGCGGCTGCCGATTCCGGCCTCGGCTAGTACCTTCTGCAACCGGACGCCGTCCGGGACGTCAATTAGCTCGTCCCGGTCGTCCCATTCAAGATCGCTCATTTTCCTCAATGTCCTCGACGCTGTCCGGCAGGAACGGCGCCAGGTCTGGCAAGTCGTCAAGCGAGGCCATGCCCATACGCTCCAGGAAATACCCTGTCGTGCGGTACAGGATCGCGCCGCTGTCGGTATCGGTCCCCGACTCCTCGACCAGGCCGCGCAGCACCAGGGTGCGCATCACGCCGTCGCAGTTGACGCCGCGAACCGCGGACACCCTGGCCCGGCTGACGGGCTGGCGGTACGCCACCACGGAGAGGGTCTCCAGCGCCGCCTGGGTGAGCCGCACTTCCTGGCCGTCCTGGACGAATCGCTCCACCAGCGGGGCGAACTCGTCACGGGTGTACAAACGCCAGCCGCCTGCCACCTCGCGCAGGTCGAATCCCCTGCCCTCGGCGTCGTAGGACGCGGACAATTCGCGCAGGACATCAGAAACCTCGTGCCGCGGGTGCTCAAGCACCTGGGCGAGGACCACTTCGGTCACCGGCTCGTCGGCGACCAAGAGGATCGCCTCGATCGCACTTTGTATCTCCCCGCCCACCTCCCCGTCCCCCTTCACTCGTCGTCGGTAACAATAGCGGGATCCGCTTCATCCCCGGTCCATGTCACGTACAGATCTCCGAGGGGCGTCACTTGCTCGAACGCCACCGTGTCTTCCCGGTATAGCTCAAGCAGGGCGAGAAACGACGCGACTATCTCGTAATTCCCGGCCGAGCCCGCCGTGAGCTGCCGGAAACTGGCCCGGCCGAGCCTGCGCAGCGAGGCGGCGATCATGATCGCCTGGTCCCTGACGCTGATGTTCGGGGCGTGGATATGGTCGGTCGGCACCGTCGGCGGTTCGCGAGGAGTGAACACCCGGGCCGCGATGGCGGCGAACTCGACCGGCCCGAGCCCCAGCAGGACCTCCGGCAGCAGCTCGGCGAACCTGGGCTCAAGCGGGACCCGGCGCGGGAACCGCCGGGCGGCGCTCGCCATCGAGGCCGCGAACACCGCCGCGACCTCTTTGTAGGCCCGGTATTGCAGCAGCCGGGCGAACAGCAGGTCCCGCGCCTCGAGCAGCGCGAGATCCTCCTCGTCCTCCACCTCACCCGACGGCAGCAGCCGGGCGGCCTTCAGGTCAAGCAAGGTGGCCGCGACCAGCAGGAAGTAGGACACCTGGTCCAGGTCCCAGCCGCCAGCCCGATGCCGGATGTAGGAGATGAACTCGTCGGTGACCTGGGATAGCGCGACCTCGGTGATGTCCAGTTTGTGCTTGGAGATCAGCCCGAGCAGCAGGTCGAACGGACCCTCGAACACATCGAGGTGTACCTCGAAACCCCCTTCACGGGGAGGTGCGTCAACCGGATCCGTCACGTTTACGACGGTAGCTCATCCGGGCCGGACGAGCCGAGTCGCCGCGCCAGCAGGGAGTCCTTGCCCCGGGCGTCCAGATCGGCGAGCAGGACAGCGATGGCTTCCCTGACGAGACGCCCCCGGTCAATGGTCATCCCGTAGCGGCGCAACGCGAGTCGTGCTTGCTCTATGTCGAGCAGCTCCGGCTCGGACAAGTAGACGGTGATTTTCTGATCGTGTCTTTCCCGGCCAGTCGCTAGACGGCCATCAGCCCCGTCGGGTCCAGGGGCGGCCGGGCGCAGGAGTTCGGCGACCCCGGGCATGGTTACCCGGCGTGACCGTCCCCTGCCTGCCGCCACCGCTCTAGGACCTCCTTGGCAAGCTCACGGTAGGAACTAGCCCCCATTGACGTGGAATCGAAGCTGGTAATAGGCAGCCCCGCCACAGTAGCGTCCGGGAACCGCACGGTCCTGTTGATCACCGTATGGAAAACCTTGTCGCCGAAACCGTTCACGATGGACGCCAGCACCTCCCTGGTGTGCAGGGTCCGCGAGTCGTACATGGTGGCGAGCAGTCCGTCGATGGTGAGCTCCGGGTTGAGCCGCTGCGAGACCTTGGCGATGGTCTCCATCAGCAGCGCGACACCGCGCATCGCGAAGTACTCGCACTCCAGCGGGATGAGCACGCTGTCGGCGCAGGCCAGCGCGTTGATGGTGAGCAGCCCGAGCGACGGCTGACAGTCGATCATGATGATGTCGTAGTCGGGCACCAGCGGCTTGAGCACTCCCCCGAGCACGTACTCACGGCCCACCTCGTGCACGAGCTGGACCTCCGCGCCGGACAGGTCGATGTTGCTCGGCAGCAGGTCCAGGCCGTCGACGTTGGTCTGGAACAGCACGTCGGAAGCGAGGACGTCGCGTTCCATCAGAAGGTTGTAGACCGTGGAGTCGATGTCGTGCGGCTGGATGCCGAGCCCGACCGACAGCGCTCCCTGCGGGTCGAAGTCGACGAGCAGCACCCGCCGCCCCTGCTCGGCCAGCGACGCGCCTAGGTTGATCGTGGTGGTCGTCTTGCCGACGCCACCCTTCTGGTTGCAGATCGCGACCACCCGCGCCGGTCCGTGCTCCATGAGCGGCTCGGGATCGGGAAACACCGAGACCGGACGACCGGTCGGTCCCAGCTCGCCTGCTTGGGGTTCTGTGACGATACGGGATGCTGCCACCAGCGATAAACCTCCCGGGGCTTGCGCGAAATCATTTGGACTCTAGGGGTTGGTGCTCACCGTAAGCAAGCCGACTCGCCGTTTAGCCCGGAATATCCTCAGGTCGCCCTCGGATGAGCCGCCGCGTAGACCTCTCGTAGCTTATCAACGGTGATCAAGGTATACACCTGGGTCGTGGTAACCGATGCGTGGCCGAGCAATTCCTGCACGACACGGATGTCGGCGCCGCCGTCGAGCAGGTGGGTCGCGAACGAGTGCCGCAGCGTGTGCGGCGAGACGTGCGCCAGCCCGGCGCGGTCCGCCGCGGCCGAGATGATGCCCCACGCGCCCTGCCGGGTGAGCCTGCCGCCGCGGGCGTTGAGAAACACCCCGGGGCTGGACGCGCGAGCCGACAGCGCGGGCCTAGCGCGCACCAGGTAGGCGTCGAGGGCGGCGACGGCGTAGCTGCCGACCGGGACGATCCGCTGCTTGCCGCCCTTGCCGTCCAGCAGCACTACGGGGTCGGAAGCCAGCTCCAGATCATCCACGTCAAGACCGGTGACCTCTGAGATGCGCGCGCCGGTACCGTACAGGAACTCCAGCAGCGCCCGGTCCCGGAGCTTTTTCGGGTCCTCGGTGTCGGTACCAGGCGGCGGCCCCGCGGCGTCGAGCAGCCGCTCGATCTCGTGCAGGCTGATCGCTTTCGGCAGCCGCCGCGGCGGTACCGGCGGCGCCACCTCACGGGCCGC
>JBEKHI010000421.1:0-6933 GCA_050012355.1 Streptosporangiaceae bacterium
GGCGTGCACGTCCGCAGCACCTACCTGGAGGCCACCTGGAAGCCGCCGGCTGACCCAACCGGACAGTTCATCGACGGCTGGGCGTTCTGGAACGGCACATCCTTCGCCGCACCGCAGGTCGCGGCCGCGATCGCGGACCAGATGCGGGGAACCGGCGAGACCGCGTACCAGGCGGCGCACGCGGTCCTGGCGGCGGCGCAGTGGGTGCCCGGCGCCGGATGGGCTTACATCCCGAACCCAGGCGTCATCGGCTTATCCCCCGTACCCGAGGCAGACCAGCGCCGCCGCGGCCAGTCGCGCCAGCGGCTCGTCCGCGGCGGCTTCCGCCGCGACCTCGGCCAACGCGGCCGCCGACGTGGCTCCTTCGCTTACGCGCCGGTGCCAGCCGCGCGCCAGCCGCGCGCTGACGACGTCCGGCAGCGGCAGCAACGGGGCGATCACGGCGCTCGCGCCCACCGCGAGTAGCGCCGCGGCGAGCCCGGTCATCTCGTCGCCGGGCCCGACCGGAGACAGCCCGGAATCACAGGCGGTCAGCATGATGGTGCGCGGCGCGCTATTCAAGCGCTCCAGGTCGTACACGGTGAGCGGTCCGTCGGCCAGCAGCAGCGACGAGAACAGCGGGTTGTCCACCCGGAAGGTGCCGTGCGCGGCCACGTGGGCGACGTCCGCGCCGTTCAGCGCGCGCAACGTCGCGCTGACGGTGGCGTCGCATCCGGTGAGCACCTGCGCGCCCGGGTAGATCTCCGACAGCGCCTCGATCTCCCCGGCCGCGCCGGTCAGGCCGGGACCCGCCACCAAGACGACGCGACGGGCCTCCGACGATGCCTGCCGCGCGGTTAGCCAGCTCGCGGCCGACGGCGCGACCGTCACCGGGCGGTTGGCGCAGCCCGGGAGCATCGGCCACGGCAGCGACCGCAGGCGGCCGGGCGGCACCAGGATGAGCGGGCATCCGGCGGGCAACGGCGCGAGCGGCGCGATCAGCGCGTCGTCGAGGCGGCTAGCCGCGTGGGCGGCCAGCTGCGCGGCCGCCCGCAGCGAGGCGGCGGATCCGTGGCCGGTTAGCAGGCGACGCCACGCGAACCGGAGTGAGTCAAGTTCCAGCCTGACCGGCCCCACCGGGCCGAGCGCGCGCAACACCGGGGGCCCGGCCCCGATGATCACGGCGTACAGGTCGTCAGCGCTCTCGACGTATTCGATGAGCACCCGGCCGCCGAGGGCACTGGCGAGGTCGGCGACGCGTTCCTCGCCACCGCCGCCGAGATCGAGGACCCGCTCACCGCCGTGATCGCCGAGCGCATCGGCGATACCGGCCGGCTCACCGCCCAGGTGCTCGCGGCGAGCGTCGCCGCCGCGGTCCGCGTCGCACTCCGGCAATGGGTACGACCCGTCCCGGGCAGCGAACTCGTCATCCCGTCCGGTTCACTGCCAGACTTGCTCAGGACCGCCCTCACACCACTAGCACCAGCGCTGGACGCCGCCGAAAGACAACAGCCTCAGCGACCATAACGTCGCGACGAGATCTCCCGGCCCGCCGCCTCTGACGCCATCGATGGCCCAGCGCTGGGGCTATAACGCCTGCGATGGGCCATCCATGGGCCCGCCGGACAAATTCTTTCGCGGCTTTTGGCTGGTCAAGCCGGTTTATCTGGGGACATGTGGGCGGCGGGAATGTCGGTGGGTGGCGTTACAACCGTGCCAGTGGGCCTGTTATCGAAGGCCCCCGAGGCAAGGAGCCAGCGATGCCCGGAATTATCACGACCGACAACCCCGCCACCAGCCAGACCAGGGACCCGGCCGAGCGCGAGTGCCTGCGGTGCTACCTGCGACGGCTGCTCAGCAACCTCGGTTGCGACGGCACGAAGACGTGGACCACCCGGTGGACGCGTCGCCGCGCGCCACGCGACACCGGACTGCTTCGCCGCATCGAGAACCTGGGCGGCTGCTGCTGTGACTGCGAGGTGCTGCTCAACGTCTGGGAAGAACAGGAGGATGCCGACGTCGGACCCTGCTCGGGTACGACGCACGAAGACCCGCTCGTCCCGTGCCCGGCGTGGGCGCCGCATCCGGAGATGCTCATCAGGGAACCGCAAGAGTACGAGTACGAAGACGACGCGTACCGCAGCTACGGCGACGAGCCCTGGTGACCTGACTGACTCCCCGTGATCCTGGTGGGTGCTGCGCTACCCAGAAAAGAGTGCGGGTAGCGCAGCACCCACGAGCAACGTCAGCTGGAGCCTTGGGGTATCCGGTGAGCTCGAGTGGTGAGGATCACTCGCTGGGCGGTGAGCGAGACCGCGAAGAAGAGCAGCAGGGTGGAATCGCCGATGGCGGCTTTCCCGGTGCCGTGGGCGATGAGCGCGTCGTAGCCCAGATGGACCCCGAGGGAGACGATCCACAGCGCGGCGGTGAGCCAGGTTCCCTTGCACCAGTACTGCCCGCCTTGCCACCACAGCCGGACCGTGGGTGCCCTTATCGCGCCGGTCACGACCGCCAGGATGAGGCTCCCGGCGACGGCGGCGAGGATCGTCTTCCCGTCCGGGATGGTGGCGAATGACCGGTGGCCCTTGAGGAACGAGGCGAACTGCTGGCCGCCGCCCATGATGAACGCGCCGAACTCGGCCGCACCGATGACCGCGAGTATCAGCGGCAACTTGTAGCTTTCGGTGAGTGGCCGGGCGCGGAGCTGCCTGGACAGCAACCAGACCAGCGCGACCAGGTCGATCAGGATGTTGCTGTTCATAGCGGCTCTAGGTCTCCTTGACGCTGACGCGGGGCGTCCGCGTGCTGCCTCCGGCTGGGCCACCAGACGCGCTCGCCGATCGCGATCAGGCTGGCCGGGACGAGCACGGTCCTGACCAGCAGCGAGTCGAGCAGCACGCCGAGGGCGACAGCGGTGCCGACCTCGGCGATGGCGACCTGCGGGATCTGGGTGAGCGCGGCGAACGTCCCGGCCAGCACGATGCCGGCCGCGGTGATGACGCCGCCGGTGACGCCGAGCCCGCGCAACGTGCCCTGCCGCAAGCTGGTCCGGCGGGACTCTTCCCGTATCCGGGCGGACAGGAAGATGTTGTAGTCCACGCCGAGCGCGACGAGGAAGATGAAAATGTAGATCGGGATGACCGATTGCACGCCGTCATAGCCGAGCCCGTATCGCCAGATCAGGCTGGCCAGCCCGAATGACGCCGCGAAGCTCAGCGCGGTGGTGACGACGAGCACCAGCGGCGCGACGATCGCCCGCAGCAGCAGGGCGATGATCAGGAATATCACCGCTAGCACCAGCGGGATGATGACCAGGGCATCATGCCGGGCGGATTGCGCGGCGTCGTACTCGATGGCTGGCTGCCCGCCCACCAGCGAGCCAGGCGCGTCCCGGCCCAGCCCGTCACGCAGGCTGACGATCGCCGCCGTGCCGCTTGATCCGAACGGCGGGACCGACAAGATCACCGAGTAGCTGGCGTAATCGCCGACGGCCGGGCCGGGCAGCACCTCGCCGACCGCCGGCGTGGCGCGGGCCGTCGCGGCCGCGGCGTGCGCCTCGGCCGGTGGCGCGAGGATCACCAGCGGCGAGATGACGCCCGCCGGGAAATGATCCGCGAGCAGCTGCTCGCCGGTGACGCTGCCGGGATGGCCCTTCACGTTGTCCACCGGGTTGTTGTCGATGCGCAGCGAGACGAGCCCGACGCAGGCCGCGCCGAGCAGCGCGAGGACGGCGAGCGCGGTCCGCACCGGGTGCCGGGCGACCCGGGTGCCGATACCGGACCAGATGCGAGACTCCTCGCGACCGGCCGCCCCGTCGCGCGGGATTCGCGGCCAGAAGGCCGCTCGCCCGAAGACGAGCAGCAGCGCGGGCAGGAACGTGGCCTGGGCGAGCAGTGCCGCGACGATGCCGACGGCGCCGACCGGGCCCAGCCCGTGCAGCGACGCGGAGTCGGCCGCCAGCAGGCAGAGCATCGCGCAGGTGACGGTCGCCGCCGAGGCCACCAGGGTGGGCAGCGTCGCGCGCAACGCGGCGGCCATGGCGGCCTCGGTGGCGGCGTGGTGCCGCAGTTCCTCGCGGTAACGGTGGACCAGCAGCAGCGCGTAGTCGCTGGCCGCGCCGAACACCAGCACGATGAGGATGTCGGCAGACAGCGTGCTCACGGTCAGCCCGGCGCTGGCCAGGCCGTGCGCGGAGGCTTGCGCGACCACGATCGCCGCGATCGCGCCCAGCAGCGGCAGCAACCACAGCAGCGGGCTGCGGTACACCAGCAGCAGGATGACCGCCACGATCACCAGCGCGGTCAGCAGCAGGATGTCCTGCTGATTGCCGGCGCTGCTGTCAGCGTTTATCGCCGCCGCACCGGTCACCGCGACCACCAGTCCGTCACCGGCCCGGCCCACTGGCCCGGCCACCGCCGACCGGATGGCCGACACCCCGTCCCGGTCGGCGCTGTCCTTACTGGCCGGCGCGGTGATGTTCACGGTGAACTGCGCGGCCTGGCCGTCGGCCGATCGCTGAGCCGGTCCTGGCGCATCGAGACCCGCTACGTGGCCGGCCAGGCCAGCCACCGCGGCGCGGGCGGCGGCGATCGCCGCCGTGTCGGCGTCCGTCAGGCCGCTATCGCGGGCGAACACCACGATCGCCGCGTCGGTCTCGACCTGGCCCGCCCCCTGCTGAGCTTCCTGCAGCAGCGCCACCTTTGTCGATTGCGCCGATGACGGCAGATAGGCCGACGCGCTGTCATTGGTCACCTTCGACAAGCTGCCGGACCAACCGTGCAGCAACACGATGACGAGCAGCCAGCCGATCACCACCGGCCAGCGCAGCCAGCGCAGCACGGTCGCGAAGCGAGTCTTCGTAGTATCCACGACGGCGACACTAGACAACCGCGGGCGCCGGTACATCGGCGCCGGAGTTGACTCCGGTAACTCAACCCTGGGGTGGATCACCCGGGAGCGGCGAGTCCGCTGCGGAAGGCGTAGCCGACGAGCTGCGCCCGGTCGCGAAGCCCGGTCTTGGTGAAGATGTGGTTGACGTGCGTCTTCACCGTGGCCTCGGAGACGTACAGGGCGGCGGCGATCTCCTCGTTGGAAAGCCCGGCCGCGATATGGGTGAGCACCTCGGCCTCCCGCGGAGTCAGCTCACCGGGCACGTGGGCGGTCACGCCGGTGCCGTCCGCCGCACCGGCGACCGCGAAGCGCTTCCCGCCGTTCAGCGCGTCGAGCACCCGTCGCTGGACGGCGGGGTCGAGCTGCGCGTGCCCGGCCGCGACATCGCTGATCGCCCGCCCGATCTCGTCCGCGCCCGCGTCCTTGGTCAGGAAACCGCGGGCTCCGGCCTGCAGCGCGGAGAACACCCAGGCGTCGTCGGAGTACGTGGTGAGTACCACGACCGCGGTGTCTGGCTGGACCCGGCGCAACTGCTCGGTCGCCTCGACGCCGTTGCGGCGCGGCATGTTCAGGTCCATCAGCACCACGTCGGGCCGCAGCACGGCGGCCTGGCGGACCGCGTCGTCGCCGTCGTTCGCCGTGCCGACCACGGTGATACCGGGCAGCAGGCCGAGCAGCGCCGTCAGGCCTTCGCGGATCACCTTCTGGTCGTCGGCGATCAGGACCCGGATCTCCGTCATGCCGGCAGCCACAGCGCTACCCGGAAACCCTGGCCGGTCGGCCCGGCTGCCAGCCGGCCGCCGAGCAGTTCCGCCCGCTCACGCATGCCGGTCAGCCCGTATCCGCCGAACGTCAGGCCAGCCGGCGCAGGCGTCGCCGCGTCCGGCGACCGGGTGTCCTCGATCTCCAGCTCCACGTCGTCGGGCCGGTAGGTGAGCCGCAGTCCGGCCGTGCCGCCCCGCCCCGCGTACTTGGCCGTGTTGATCAGCGCCTCCTGCGCGGTCCGGTAGAGGGTGAGCGCGATCTCTGGCGGTAGCGGGCGCTGGTCGCCCTGCACGGCGAACGAGGCGAGGATGCCGGTCGCTTCCGACGTCTGCCGGACGAGACGGTCCAGCAGCGCCGGGCCGGGAAGCTCATCGCCGCGCAGCGCCGAGACGGCCCGGCGGGTGTCGGCCAGGCCATCCCTCGCTATCCGCTGCGCCCGGGCTATCTGCTCGAGCATCCGGTCGATCGCCGCGGTGTCCGCGTCCTGCCGCCGGCCGAGCAGTTCCGCGGTGTCGAGCGCCAGCACCAAGCCGGACAACGCGTGGGCGAGGATGTCGTGAATCTCCCGGGCCAGCCGCGCTCGTTCCGCTAGCGCGACGGCCTCGGCCTGGGCGGCCTGGGCATCCCGGAGCTGGGCCAGCAGTTGCTCCGCGCGTGCCTGCGCGGCACTCGCCCGGTCCCGCGAGATCCTGGTGGACCGGATGGACACGCCGACCGTGAAGAAGAACGCCGCCCCGACGTCCACACTGGCCACCTCCACCACCGACGCTTTCCCCGACAGCAGGAATGCCAGGTCCGTGGCGGCGCACACCACCAGGCCAGTGACCAGCGCGGGCACGAACGGCCGGTTCATACCCACGATGATGAGTACCAGGTACATGACGAGGTAGGCCGGCCCAACGGGCACCAGGCCAGTGAGCACCGCGCCCGCCAGGCCAGCCGCCGGTACGCCGATAACCTCCGCCGCGGTAGCGTCCCACCGGCCCGAGAGCTCCCAGCCGAGACCGCCGAGCGCCACCGCCAGCGACACCACAGCGGCCGCGATCACCGGTGGCGACCGGTGGGCCATGGCCGCGCAGTCGCCGACCGTGACCAGGGCCAGCACCAGGGAAGCGGCCGGTATCCCGACCCGCCGCGTCATGGCCGACGGCCGGTCAGATCCAGTCGCCGCTGCGGAACCGGTGGCCACGGCCGTTCCTCCCAAGAATAAGAAACTCCAGGTCCAGAGTAGACGCGCGCGGCCTAGCCCCCATCAACCCCGGGGTGGACATCGGCGGCGCGGGTTCGGTTAAGCCGCCG
>JBEKHI010000422.1:0-6928 GCA_050012355.1 Streptosporangiaceae bacterium
TAGCGCTAGCTCCCGCAAGGCGATCAGGTTGTCGGTGCGAAAGAAATGCGTCAGCGCCTGGGGGACCTTTTCTTTGGGGTAGATGTTGCCGTGCAGCATCCGGCGGCGCAGCACACCGCTTCGGGACTGATCCGGGCAGCCCGCCAGGCCGGCGCCAGCCAGCTGGTGATCGGGGCGCCCCGCCGATCGCGCTGGTCGCGTCTGCTGGGTGGGTCAACGGTGGCCGACCAGGTGCTCCGCGAGGCCGGTGACCTGCCCGTCCAGGTGGTGAATGTCGGCCGGCCAGACACGACCAGTGACGAGTGGCACCCGTTAGGCACGATCTCAGTGCGCTCGGCCGGACTCGGTGTCCGCCAGCGCTGGGGTAATTACCCACAGAACTCGTACGGGTCCGCTGGATCCCTCGACGCGGAACGAGTGCGCCGAGGTCGGCGGGAACGTGAACGCGTCTCCGGCGCTGAGACGGAACTGTTCCCCAGTCACCTCGATCACTAGCTCCCCGGCGAGTACGAGGACGAATTCCACGTCGGCCGGCAGGGAGTAGGGTTCCGCGCCGCTGCCGCCGCCGGGCTCGATCTCGCTCAGGATGGCTTGGACCCGCTTCTCGCCGGATGGAGTGAGCAGGTACTCCCGCATCCGCTCGCCGCCGAAATTGATCGGCGGGTACTCGCCGGACCTGATCAGCTCGCCCTTCGACTCGGAGAACAGCGAGCCAACCGAGATCCCGAGGGTCCCGCACAGCCGGATGAGCGAGGCCACCGAAAGGCTGGCCAGGTCCCGTTCCACCTTGGACAGGTAACCCTTGGTCAGGTCGCTGGCCTCGGCGACCTCGGCCACGGTCTTGCGCGCGGCGAGCCGGGCCGCACGCAACTGAGACCCGATGTGCGGAGACTGGCCCGCACCTGACTGGCTCTCCCGCTCCTGTTCAGCTCGCACTCTTCAGGGATACACGATGCCTAATACAGGAAACAAGTGTTGACTCCTATGAAACAAAGCGGCAGTATCGTCGCAAGCCAGCACCAGTCCCAGGAGGCGGCATGGCGACGGACTCCAGCACGCACCAGACCAGCACAGACACCAGCGGGGCGATGCTGCGCCAGATCGAGTTGCACTCGATTGACTGGATCCCGGACCCCGAGCGGCACGGCAAGAACTGGCAGCAGGCCATGCTGTGGTTTCTCGGGAACTTCCAGTACTTCACGATCCCGATCGGCTTCGTCGGTCCGGCCCTCGGGTTGTCCCTCGGCTGGTCGATAGTCGCCGGGACCTTGGGTATCGCGTTCGGGACGCTTTTCATGGCCTTCCACGCCACCCAAGGGCCGGTCTTCGGCCTGCCGCAGATGATCCAGACCCGCGCGCAGTTCGGCTACCGGGGTGTGGTGGTCGCGCTGTTCGCGGTGCTGTTCACCTACATGGCCTTCAACGTCGCGGACCAGGTGCTGATGAGCACCGGTCTGCATGGCGCGTTCGGCTGGAGCACCGGGTTCGTCGCGGTGGCCACCGCCGTGATCGCGGCGCTGCTCGCCATCTTCGGATACGACTGGGTGCACCGGGTTTTCCGGTTCCTGCTGGTGATCTCGCTGCCGTGTTACCTGATCATCTCGGTCGCGATCCTCATGGGGAAGGCTGGCGGCAGTGTCGCGGCGCATCCTGGCGGATTTGTGTTCGCCGCCTTCATGAGCCAGTTCACCACGGCCGCCGCGTACAACATCACCTACGCGCCCTATGTCTCGGACTACTCGCGGTACATGCCGAGGAAGACCTCGCCGCGCGGGATCGTCGCCGCGGTGTTCTTCGGCGCGTCGGGTTCGGCGGTCTGGCTGATCGCGCTGGGCGCGTGGATGGCGACCAGGATGGGCACCACCAACGGGCTAGTCGGGCTGCTCCAGGTGGGGGACAAGGTCGCGGCGCCGCTCGGCTCGGTGACGGCGGT
The DNA here is from genome assembly GCA_050012355.1 of Streptosporangiaceae bacterium. Classification (GTDB taxonomy): domain Bacteria; phylum Actinomycetota; class Actinomycetes; order Streptosporangiales; family Streptosporangiaceae; genus JBEKHI01. The sequence continues at coordinate 1,934 of JBEKHI010000422.1, forward strand.
GCTGTCCGCCACCGCGCTGCTGGCCACCATGGGGATGAACGCCTACGGCGGCATGCTGTGCGTGCTGACCGGCGTCGACTCCTTCAGAAAGATCAAGACCAGCCGGCTATGGCGCGCGGCAGTAGTGGTGGCGCTCGCGGTGGTCTGGTACGTGCTCGGCCTGCTGTGGAGTTCCCAGAGCGCGGTCGGTGCCGTGCTCGACTCGCTGACCCTGATGCTGTACTTGCTGGTGCCGTGGACCGCGCTCAACCTCGTCGACTTCTTCTTCGTCCGCCGCGGCCACTACGCGATCACCGACATCTTCCGTCCCGACGGCGTGTACCACCGGTGGGGCTGGCGCGGCCTGACCGCTTACTTCGCCGGCTTCGCGGCCGAGATCCCGTTCATGGTGCTACCGCCGATCGCCGGACTGTCCTACACCGGCCCGGTCCCCACGCACCTGACCCACGGAGTCGACTACTCCTGGGTGGCAGGGCTCCTAGTCTCTGGTGTCCTGTACTGGGTACTGTCCCGCTCACTCGACACCTCGGCCGAGCGCGCCGCGATCGAGGCGAGCGAACAAGAACTCCAAGAAATCGACGCTGCCGTCGCGACGTAGCCAGGAAGGAGGTCCTTCAGTGGTGCAGGGAGGTCGTAACGCTTGCCGCCGCGCGTAATGACTTCCAGCCGACCATAACGACGCATTCCATCGCACCGGCCATAGGAGATCGACCACCGCAGCGACTCCACAGACGCGCCACGTGTTTGTTAGGTACTTCCAACAGAGATACTATCGCTGGTGGAAGTATTCTATGCGATAGTATCGAGGGTGCTGCATTGAGTAACTTCGTTGGCAGGAGCCGGGAACTGGCCGCGCTCGAGGATCTACTCGGTGAAGTGCGCGCTGGCATCGGTTCGGCGCGTCCCGGGCGGTGCCTTATCGTTCGGGGGCGCCGCCGGATCGGTAAGTCCGCGCTCGTCGAGGAGTTCATCGATCACAGCGATACGCCGGCTGCCTTCTACACTGCGGAGATCAGCTTCGGCGGTGATCTGCTCGCTGAGTTTGCCGAGGCGGTGCGGACCTCGTCACTGCCGGATGCCGCGATATTCGGCGAGGCGATGCCCGGAAACTGGACTGCCGCCCTCCGTCAGCTTGCGGGGATACTTCCAGATGATCAGCCGAGCATCGTGGTGCTGGATGAGTTGCCCTACCTGATGGACGCGTCCGGTGCGTTCGAGAGCGTACTTCAGCGGTCTTGGGACCGGGAATTGTCCCGCAAGCCGGTCCTGCTGATCCTGGTCGGCTCCGACTTGTCGATGATGGAAGCGCTGACATCGTACGGCAGGCCTTTCCATCAGCGGGGGTCGCAGATGACGATCGGTCCGCTCAATCCGGCCGACGTCGCCGAGATGACCGCACTGGGCGCCGCCGATGCGTTTGACGCCACGCTCATTACCGGCGGATTGCCGATTATCTGCTCCCGCTGGCGGCGCGGTGAGGACATATGGTCTTTCCTGACCCGGGAACTGGCGAATCCGGTGAGTCCGCTGGTCGTCTCCGCGCAGTTGTCGCTCGCAGCGGAGTTTCCGGATCAGGCACAGGCACGCGCCGTGCTATCGGCGATCGGTAGCGGTGAGCGTACCTTCACCAACATCGCGCGAGCCGCTGGCGGAATCGCCCACTCAACGCTTAGCCGGGCGACCGATCTCCTCGAAAGCAAGGGGGTGGTCGTCGGAGAACTGCCCCTGAGCCTGACGCCATCCAAGGAAAGGCGATACCGGATCACGGATCCCTACCTTCGCTTCTGGCTGGCGTTCCTCGGACCGCATCTGACCGAGCTCGACCGGATGCGCGCGGATCTGACACTGAACCGGATTAGGCTCGGCTGGACCAGTTGGCGCGGACGCCCGGTCGAACCGCTAGTGCGAGACGCACTCGCCCGGCTGCTGCCTGCGAAGGGTCTACCGGCAGCGCCGGTGATCGGTGGCTACTGGACACGCACCAATGATGTTGAGATCGACATCGTAGGAGCCGACCGCGGACCGGTCGCCAGAAAGCTGCTTTTCCTCGGTTCCGTCAAATGGCTGGAGAACGCGGCGTTTGACGACCATGACCTGGTAAGGCTGCAGCAGCACCGTGACCGTGTCTGCGACGGTCCTATTCCGCTGGTCGCCGTATCGCGATCCGGCACTTCGACAACGCGGGCGGACGCCGTATTCACGCCAGAGGACCTGATCGGCGTGTGGAGAAGCTAGTGCAAGGGCTTATGCGGTACCGGCACGAGGGGGAACGCCGGTAAGCGAGTACCAGTACTACGAGTTCCTCGCTATCGACCATCCGCTCACCAAACAGCAGCGCGCCGAACTGCAAGAGCTCTCTACTCGCGCCGAGATCACGGCGACAAGCTTTGTCAACGAGTACCGGTGGGGTGACTTCCACGGCGATCCCCACGTCCTGATGGAGCGGTATTTCGACGCGTTCCTGTACTACGCCAACTTCGGAACACGTCAGCTGATGTTCCGCGTCCCCCTCGACTCGGTCGACCTGAAGACGGCCGAACAGTACTGCCGCACCGAGGCCGCCTCCGTGACCGCGACCGATGATCACCTCGAACGGCGTGAAGCCGAAGAAGCTCGTGCGGAACACGAGGAACGGCAGCGCCGGGCAGCAGCCACGGCCGCGGCGTCAGCCAAGCACCTTGACGAACTGGTCGGCCGCGAACCGCAAATGTGGCAGAAGGTTGACCGGCTCACGAGCCGGACTGTCCAAAGCGAGTACGACGAGGCCCTAGCACTTCCTAAAGGACCTGCGGGCCCTACCCGAACGTGACGGCACCTCGGACATGTTCGCCGTGCGCATGCGGGTCTTTCGCAAGCAGCATCACCGGCAGCCAAGCCTGCTTCGCCGCTGCGGGCTGAAGACCTCGACCGCTTGCCGTAAGCGGACAACGTCGGCTGGGTTTGTCGGACACGAATCATCACCGCCTCGTGGGCATCCCGCAGGAGCGTTGTGTAATCAGTGCTACTCGTTGTTCGCGGACTGGACCTTCCATGCGCGTGGAGTTGGCGGCAGCGTGCTGAGGATCATCCTTTCCGCGTCTGCCCACGTCGGTACGTGCACGCCGTAGCCGGGCACGCGGTGCCGTTGTGGTCCGACACTCTCCCGCTGAACGCGCTGGTCAGCCGGACTATCGCGGGGAGCGCGTCGTGCATCTCGGGTGTCGCGATCATGGTCGCCTCGTCGCCCTGGAAGAACGCGGTGTCCCCGCCCCCAGGATGCGACGATCCGTCAATGATCACCCGCCCGATATCGGTCCCAAGTCGTGGTTCATTCATGGTGTCGAGCATCGGGGGCTGGCCGTCGGAGCGGAACTATATATCGGTCGCCAAGCTCGTGGTGCCCCCGCAAGGGCGCCAGCATCGAAGGACCCTGGAACGGGCGCTGGCCAACGCCGGGATTCCGCTCCAGGTGGCCGCCGAAGCCGACTGCTGCGACCTGCTCGGCCACTTCGCCAGCCTGGGTGTCGGAGCGACAATCGTCAACGGTTGCGTCGGCATCTCGGCCTGACTCACCGCCGTCCCGGTGGACGATCTGCCGTCTGTCAGCTACTGGGCGGTCTGGCGAGCCGAACGCCAGGACCGGATCGCGGCCTTCCTGAAGCACCCATGACCGACACCGACGTGACCCGGATGAGCAAGCACTTGTCCTACTTGCTGCGGCACAATCCCGGCGCGATCGGGCTTACGCTCGACGACGGCGGCTGGATCAATATTGATACGTTGCTGTCGGCCGCCCGCAGTAACGACTACGAGATTGACCTGGGTAAGGTCCTCGACGCTTCCGGCAAGCGCCGCTTCGAGGTTGGTGCTCGCCGAGGTTGGCCGGTCGTCCTCGTCATCGACGCGGGGACCATGCACCGGGAGGGCCGGGAGTTCTACCGCACCGCCACCGGGGTGTGGCTTACTGCCCACGTCCCGCCGTCGGCGATCCTGCGCGAGGACCCGCCCAGGTCTTAAGCGCGGCAGCGGAAAACCATGCGCGTGGCACTATTCGCCTTTGGACTGGAGCTGTGGTTGTCGTGCGCAGTCACGGGACCTGAAGTGATAAAAATCGTTTCCGGAATGTCAGTGGTCGACCGCATACTGGCGGTGAAAGGGGTGGGGAAGCATGACTCTCGGATATCTTCCGGTCCCTGAGGCCGATGATGGAATCGAGTTCTTCGAACTCACTGCAGCTGAGTGGGAACTCAGGCGGCAGGCGACACTTGCGTCGGTGGGTGTCACCTATGAGGAACTCGAAGCGCAGGCGCTACGGGGCTACTTCGACTCCTGGGAGCTGCAGACGGTGTGGCTCTTTGTGAAGGATCGTAGCGGTGCGATCTGACCTGGAGCGGCAGGCGCGCGAGTTCGCGGAGTCGGTGCAGAACGTGCTCAACGCTACGATCTGCACCGGCATCCGCATCGGCGTCGTATCGTCTGCCGACACCAAGTTGGTGTCGATCGGCTACGGCGTGACCGGCATCTGTGACACGCCAGCCTTGTTCCCAGTATCCCTGGGCAGGAAGAAGCCGCGCTGCTGGCTGAAGGTGGGATATCAGCTTTCGCTGGGCACGTCCAGGCGTTTCCTGACGGTCGCTGTCTCGGCCTTCGAGGTTTACGCTGCGACCGGTGCCCAAGCGCCGCTGTGCCGCTTCGACTACGAGCGCGGCAAGTCAGGGGGCTACCCGGAAGCGCACATCCAGGTTCACGGGGAATCGGGCGCCTTGGCGGCTTGGACGGGAGTTCCCAATACTCGCGAGCTGGAGCGACTGCACCTTCCGATGGGCGGTCGGCGGTACAGGGTGACGCTGGAGGACGTCATCGAGTTCCTGATCACGGAAAAGCTCGCTGACACTGGCGGACCGCACGACCGGATCATCACCCTGGCCCCTGTGCAGGCTGGCCGCGAGCGCTTCCACGAGCATCGGGACGTCGCTGGCGGGCGGGGCTTCGTAGACGACCTCGTTGTGCCGCTCG
>JBEKHI010000423.1:0-8445 GCA_050012355.1 Streptosporangiaceae bacterium
AGCCGGCCGCGGCGGACCACGCGCTCGGGCTCGATGTCCAGCACCCCGACCTCGCTGGCCAGCACGACCAAGCCGTCGCTGGTGACCCAGTAACGCCCGGGACGCAGCCCATTGCGGTCGAGCACGGCGCCGATCCAGGTGCCGTCGGTGAAGGCGATCAGCGCCGGCCCGTCCCACGGCTCCATGACCGTGCCGTGGAACTCGTAGAACGCGCGCCGCTTGGGGTCCATCTCCGCGTGGTTCTGCCACGGCTCGGGGATCATCATCAGCAGCGCGTGCGGCAACGACCGGCCGCCCAGGTGCAGCAGTTCCAGGCATTCGTCGAACGACGCCGAGTCGCTGCCCTCCGGGTTCACCACCGGGAACAGCCGCGACAAATCACCCGGAATCAGTCCCGAGCTGAGCATGGCCTCGCGGGCCCGCATCCAGTTCCGGTTGCCGCGGACGGTGTTGATCTCGCCGTTGTGCGCCACGTACCGGTAGGGGTGCGCGAGCGGCCAGGACGGGAACGTGTTCGTGGAGAACCGGGAGTGCACCAAGGCCAGGGCCGAGACGTACCGCTCGTCGGTCAGGTCAGCGAAGAACATGCCGACCTGGGGAGCGGACAGCATGCCCTTGTAAACGATCGTCCGCGAGGACAGGCTGGCGAAGTAGGTGCCGGTCTCGTGTTCGGCCCGCTTGCGGAGGCAGAACGCCATCCGCTCAAGCGTCATGCCGGACTCCCCAGCCGCACCCGCGACAAAAAGCTGCGCCAGTTCAGGAAGCACCTCACGCGCGCCCTCGCCGCAGGCCATCGGGTCGTGCGGCACATCGCGCCAGCCCAGGACGGTCAGGCCCTCCTCTTCGGCGAGGCGGGCGATCGAGTCAATCGCCACCCGCCGTTCTGAAGAGAGGAATGCCAGGCCAACCGCATACGCGCCAGCGGCGGGCAGCGGGAACGGGACTACGGCGCGGAAAAACGCGTCCGGGAGCTGAGTGAGGATGCCGGCACCGTCCCCGGTATCGGGGTCGGCGCCCTGGGCGCCGCGGTGCTCAAGGTTGCATAGCACCTTTAGAGCGCTGGACACCACGTCGTGCCCAGCGCCGCCCTTGAGGTCGGCAACGAAACCTACACCACAGGCGTCGTGCTCGAACCTATTGTCGTACAGCCCTTGGTTCGCGGCAGGCACAGTCTGAACTCCTGTCGTCTTTTATCCGCTGTCGTGCTCTGATTGCGGTTGGGACGACGCTGGCCCTGCTGCTACACGGAGGTTACGTAGACATTACATCAACGGACGAATCAGTTTCTAGGGGGCAAACAAGAACTCCTGCACTTCCTGCGCCCCAGGAACGGTAGAGGTAACCGAGCGCAACTATGAGAGAAGCGCCAAGTCACCAGGCTAACTGCGTTATTACCCTGGACAGCTGAGTTTAGCCAGGTGACAAGGATCACGACGACGCCTAGTAGGGCGATACCCAAATCATCATAATTTACCCGCTAATGGGCGGTTACCGCGCTTCTGTGACCCCTTGCGCAAGGTCGGCGGCGAGCGCCCGGACCGCGTCGACACCACCCGGGCCGGACAGCGCGCGGACGAAGGCGGTACCGACGATCACGCCGTCGGCGAACTGCGCGACCTCACGAGCCTGCGCACGGTCCTTGACGCCGAGGCCGACCGCGACCGGCAGCGTCGTGTAGTTCTTGGTCCGCGCCACCAGGCCTGCCGCATCGCCGCTGACCGCGTCCCTGGTCCCGGTGGTGCCCATCAGCGAAGCGGCGTAGACGAAGCCACGGCAGACGGCGGTGATGGACTTGATCCGCTCCTCGGTTGAGCTCGGCGCGACCAGGAAGACCCGGTCCAGCCCATGCTCATCCGAGGCGGCGAGCCAGTCGCCGGCCTCTTCCGGAGTCAGGTCCGGGGTGATTAGCCCGGCCCCGCCGGCGTTCGCCAGATCGGCGGCGAACCGGTGGACGCCGTAGTGGTCGACCGGGTTCCAGTAGGTCATGATGAGCACCTGAGCACCGGTAGCCGCGACGGCCTCCACGGTGTCGAGCACGTCCTTGATCCTGGTCCCGCCGGTCAGCGCCTGGTGCACCGCGTCGGCGATCACCGGGCCGTCCATCAGCGGGTCGGAGTACGGCAGGCCGATCTCGATGACCCCGGCACCGGCCTCGGCCATCGCCACGGCACCCGCGATGGCGGTCGCCTTGTCGGGAAAGCCGGCCGGCAGGTAGCCGACGAGGGTCTTCGACTTCTCGAAGGTCGTGGCGGCTGTCATACCTGGAACCACTTTGCGGCCGTCTCCATGTCTTTGTCGCCACGGCCCGAGAGGTTGACCACGATGGTCGTGCCCGGGTGCCCGGCACCGTACTTGAGCGCTCCGGCCAGTGCGTGCGCGGACTCGATCGCCGGGATGATGCCCTCGGTGCGGCACAGCAGGCCGAATGCCTCCATCGCCTCGGCATCGGAGACGGCCAGGTAGCTGGCGCGGCCGGTGTCCTTGAGCCAGGCGTGCTCCGGGCCGACGCCCGGGTAGTCGAGCCCGGCGGAGATCGAGTGGGTGTCCAGGGTCTGGCCCTCGTCGTCTTGCAGCACGTAGGTGCGCATGCCGTGCAGCACGCCGGGTGACCCGAAGCTGAGGGTGGCGGCGTTGTGCCCGTCGGCCGGGCCGTCACCGCCGGCTTCGCAGCCGACCAGTTCGACGGCGGCGTCCGGGATGAACGCGTGGAACAGGCCGATCGCGTTGGACCCGCCGCCGACGCAGGCGATCGCCGCGTCCGGCAGCCGGCCAGTCGCGGCGACTATCTGCTGCCTGGCCTCGACCCCGATGATCCGCTGGAAGTCCCGCACCATCATCGGGAACGGGTGCGGGCCGCCGACCGAGCCGATGCAGTAATGCGTGTAGCCGACCGAGGCCACCCAGTCGCGGAACGCGTCGTTCATCGCGTCCTTGAGGGTCTTGGTCCCGGTGGTCACCGGGATCACCTCGGCGCCGAGCATCCGCATCCGGGATACGTTGAGCGCCTGCCGCTGGGTGTCGGTCTCTCCCATGTAGACCGTGCACTCAAGTCCGAGTAGCGCCGCCGCCGTGGCGGTGGCGACCCCGTGCTGGCCGGCCCCGGTCTCCGCGATCACCCGGGACTTGCCCATGCGCTTGGCCAGCAGGACCTGGCCGAGCACGTTGTTGATCTTGTGCGAGCCGGTGTGGTTGAGGTCCTCGCGCTTGAGGAACACCCGGACGCCAGCGCGGGCGCCGAAGTTCTCCGCCTCGGTGAGCAGGCTCGGCCGCCCGGCGTAGTTGGTCAGCAGGTCGGCGAGTTCCGCCAGGAACTTGGGATCGGTGCGCGCCGTCTCGTACTCGGCGGTCAGCTCGATCAGCGCGGCCGACAGCGCTTCGGGGGCGAAGTTGCCACCGAGACCGTTTTCCCCGAAATGCCCGGAAAGGTCAGGAACTGGGGCGATATCGGGCTCGGCGGGTGCCTTGCCGGTCATCCACGCTCCCCGCGCAACGCAGGGTGCGAGCCCGCGGTCACCAGATCGGCGACGGCGGCGCGCGGGTCCTTCTCGGTCACCAGCGACTCCCCCACCAGAACCGCGTCCGCGCCCGAGGCAGCGTACGCGAGCAGATCATGTGGACCGCGCACCCCCGACTCGGCGATCTTGACAACGCCTTCCGGTATGCGCCCGGCCAGCCGGCCGAAAATCGTCCGGTCCACCTCAAGGGTACCGAGGTTTCGCGCGTTCACGCCGATGACATTCGCGCCCGCGTCAAGCGCGCGCTCAAGCTCGGGCTCATCGTGCACCTCAACCAGCGGCAGCAGGCCGATCGACAGCGCCCGCTCCACCAGCGAGATCAGCACGGTCTGCTCCAGCGCGGCGACGATGAGCAGGGCGACGTCGGCGCCGTGGGCGCGCGCCTCCCAGAGCTGGTAGGAGCTGACCACGAAGTCCTTGCGCAGGATGGGAACCTGCACCGCCTTGCGCACCTGGTCTAGGTCCTCGAGCGAGCCGCCGAAGCGCCGCCGCTCGGTCAGCACGCTGATGATCCCCGCCCCGCCGGCCTCGTAGTCCGCGGCGAGCGCGGCCGGGTCGGCGATGCTCGCCATCTGGCCGCGGGACGGGCTGGCCCGCTTGACCTCGGCGATTACCGAGACGCCGTCGGCTTTCAGCACCGCCAGCGCGTCGCGCGGCGATGGGGCCCGACGAGCCATATCCTTCAGGTCGTCGAGCGAGACGCGCTGCTGCCGGTCGGCGAGATCGGCACGCACGCCTTCGAGGATCTCGTCGAGCACACTCACCGGGTCCGCCGTCTCCTCAAATCGGAAAAGTTACCTCACGTGAGCCTAGCGCCGACTCTGAGCCGCCCGGCGCTGGCCCCCGCGAATTTGCCGTTGGCTTACCCTGCCATGAGGTTCTCAAGGCATAACCGGTGCCCCGAACGGTCCGGATCGAGTCGCTGCCGAGCTTTGCCCGCAATTGGGTCACGTAGACGTCGATGACCCGGGGTCCCGGTGTCTTTCCGTGCCTGGTCGTCCCTCGCCCGGCCGCGACCGCCGCGACCAGTTCCTCTCGGGTCAGCACCCGGCCGGCCGCGGTCTCGAGCGCCGCGAGTACCGTCTCCTCCCCGGCGGTCAGGCGGGCCTCCCGCAACCAGCCAGCCCCGGCCTCCTCGGCTGGAGCCTGCGACTGGGGCGGGATCAGGGTCTCGCGGACGGCTTCGACCAGTGCCCGCGGGCTGAACGGGCGGACCAGCCAGCGGCGAGACCCGGGGACGGCGCCGAGCCCGCGCGGGCGGATGGCGCGCGGATCCATCAGGAAGACCACCGCGGTGGCCGGGCCGGAGACGAGTGCCCGGCGCACCAGCCGGATGTCGAGCCCCGGCATGGTCAGGTCGAGCACGTAGGCCGCCGCCGCGCGGGCCCGCAACAGCGCGACCGCCTCAACCGGACTCGCCGTGACCTCGGCGGCCAGCCTGGCCTTGGCCAGGTACCGGCGCGCCATCTCGGCGACCTCGGGCTCGTGTTCCGCGACCACGACCAGCCCGCTGGGCCGGCCGGGGACAACCTGACCGGTCCAGTGGGCGTGGTCGCGAATGGTCACCGTCTTGGCGTCGGCTCCGGTTCTTGCTCTTGTTCTTCGTCTGCTTCTTCGTTTTCTTCGTTTGCTTCGGAGTCGGTCGGGTCGCCGCCGCTTGACAGCGACTCCCACATGGACGCCGAGTCGACCGGGCGGGCCCCAGCCGAGTCGTACTTGGCGGACATCACCGACCAGCGCGGGCCGCGTACCGCGACCGCGATGCCCGCCGCCACGATGGCGACCGCGCCGAGCAGCACGATCACCCGCCACTCGGTGCCGCTCATGGCCACGTGCGAGGCGGTGCCCGACACGACGACGGTGCCGTCGCCGCTTGACGTCCCGGAGGTGGTGGATCCGGCCGCGCCGGAGGCGGCGGACGCCGAGGGAGAGCCGACCTTGCCCGCGGCGACCCCGGCGGCGGACGCCGGCGACACCGAGGCCATCGCCGCGATTCCGGCCCACGCGCCGAGAACGGCGAGCAAGCCGCCCGCGACCCGGCGCAGATTGCCTTTAGTTGCGATGACGGCCGCGAGGCAGGCGAGCGCGGCCAGGGCAAGCGCTCCGGCCAGCGGCAGCAGGTCCTGGCCGGTGACGTCAATCGTCTGGGACGGCAGTGGCCGGGGCGGGACGAACGTTACCCGCGCCCACGGACGGCGCACCGCGATCAGGATCAGCGCCGCGCCGGCCGCCGCGACAACCAGCGCGGTTCCGTACTCGCGGCGAGCGGTCATAGAGCGTTCGCCACCGGGCGCGATCCCTCGGCCGCATCGAGCACGTCGGCGTCGAAACAGGTGCGGTCACCGGTGTGGCAGGCGGCTCCCACCTGGTCGACCTTGACCAGCAGCGCGTCGCCGTCGCAATCGAGCGCGACCGACTTGACCCACTGCTGATGCCCGGACGTCTCGCCCTTGACCCAGTACTCCTGGCGGCTACGCGACCAGTAGGTACACCGGCCGGTGGTGAGGGTCCGATGGAGCGCCTCATCGTCCATCCAGCCGAGCATCAGCACCTCGCCGGTGTCGTACTGCTGGGCGATGGCGGCGATAAGACCATTCGGGTCCCGCTTGAGCCGCGCTGCGATCTTGGGGTCCAACAGAGTGTGGCGGGCAGGGGCGGTGGGTGGGCGGACGCTACTTTCCTCAGGCACTCGTCCATCCTACGATCTTCCGGTGAGCTATTCGCGGCAGGAGCGGCTTGCCCTGTGCACGCTGCTCGAACAGACCGGTCCAGAGGCGCCGACACTGTGCGCTGGCTGGACGACACGCGACCTCGCCGCGCACCTTGTGCTGCGGGAACACCGCCCGGACGCCGTGGCCGGTGTCATGGGCGGTCCGGTGGCCGGTCATACCAAGCGGGTCCAGGAGCAGCTCAAGAAGCGCTTCACCTACTCGGAGCTGATCGAGACGTTCCGGGCCGGGCCACCCCGGCTGTCGCCGTTCGGGATACCCGGCGTCGACGAGAAGGCGAACACGGTCGAGTACTTCGTCCACCACGAGGACGTCCGCCGGGCGACCTCGGGCTGGGAGCCGCGTGAACTCAGCGATGGCCTGTCGAAGGCGCTGTGGGGAAGGCTGCGCGGAGCGCGTTTCTTCCTGCGCAAGGCGCCGGTGGGCGTGGAACTGGCCCGGGAGAACGGCGGTAACGATCAGTCATACCGTGTCACCGTACGAAACGCGACACCGGTGGTCACGGTCATCGGCTCGCCCGCCGAGCTGACCATGTGGGCCATGGGACGGACGAGCGCCGCGCAGGTACGTTTCGACGGCACCGAGCCAGCCGTCGAGGCGCTGCGAGATTGGCGGGAGTTAGCTAGTTGCCCATCTCCCGCTTAAGCCTGGCGAGCTCGTCGTCGACCTCGCGAATCTCGCGGTCTCCGTAGGACTTCTGGCCGCGCGGCAGCTTGCGCCGACCGGCAGCGACCTTGATGGCGATCGCGATGGCGGCAACGACGATCGCCGCGAGCACGAGGTCTGTAAGCAAGTGGACGATCGTGCCAATGACCATGAACACGACGAAGATGCCGACTATGACGGCGGCCACCTTGAACCAGCGCATCCGTCTGCCCCTTTCCTCTGGTAATAAGAAGAGTACCTACCCAGCGACCGAGGGGAAACGATCCGCGATGCGTGTACTGGGAATCGACATCGGCGGCACCGGCATCAAGGGCGCTCCGGTCGACACTGACACGGGCAAGCTGCTCGCCGACCGGCAGAAGATCGACACCCCGCACCCGGCGACACCTGAGGCGGTGTCGGAGGTCGTGAAAGAGCTGGTCACCTCGTTCGGCTGGACTGGGCCTATCGGGTGCACCTTCCCTGGCGTGGTCGTCAAGGGCACCATTCTCACGGCCGCGAACGTGGACAAGTCCTGGATCGAGACCGATGCCGCTACTTTGTTCGGCAAGGCGACGGGCAACCAGGTCACGGTGCTGAACGACGCGGACGCGGCCGGTGTCGCGGAGATGAAGTTCGGCGCGGGCAAGGACACCAAGGACACAGTGCTGTTGCTCACATTCGGCACCGGGATCGGCAGCGCCCTGTTCACCCAGGGGACGCTGGTGCCGAACACCGAGTTCGGGCACATCGAGATTTCCGGGCACGAGGCGGAAAAGCGCGCGTCGGAGCGGGCAAAGGTACTCCACGACCTGAACTGGAAGCACTGGGCGGGCCGGGTCGACGATTATCTCCAGCACATGGAGTCGCTGGTCTCGCCGGAGCTGATCATCATCGGCGGCGGCATCTCCAAGCAGCACGACAAGTTCGTTCCGCTGCTCAGCGGGCTGCGTGCCACGATCGTCCCCGCCGCGATGCTGAACGATGCCGGCATCGTCGGCGCGGCGATGTCCGTACAGTCCTGAAAACGCGCGGTAAATCGCCAGCAGCGCACCAGCCCGGGGCTCTAGTATTTCGGGGTCTGAAGATCCCACTGTCAAGGAGTCCCGCATTGCGCACGCTTCAGGAGATACTGCTCGCACCCGACACGCAACCGAGGGTGATCGACGACTGCATGACGTTGATCCAACAGGAAGTGTCCGAGTTGTCCGGGATCTCCGGTGCGGCGACCAAGGTCGCCTACAAGGCGGTCATCTCGTTCGCCCCCGACCACGTGCGGTACACCGTGGAGACGAAGCTGCCTCAGATGGTGTCCGTACTTGAGCCTTACTGGGCGGACTTCGGCCGGAGCGGGGGCGGCGAGTTCGGCGACTACCTGGCCAAGCACTCCGACGAGGTGTCCAACGCGCTGCTTTCGATCACCGACGCGAGCGCCGCGTCGCCGTCCGCTGGAGCCGTGGTCGTCAAGGCGTACCGTGCGGTGCGCGGCCACGCCGCCAAGAACGTCTCGGCCGCACTCCCCCGGGTCGGCGCCCTCGTCCAGTCCTACGCCTGAC
>JBEKHI010000424.1:0-6880 GCA_050012355.1 Streptosporangiaceae bacterium
ATCAGCGGCATGGCCAGGAAGGAGGTGTAGCGGTCGGCCGCCTGGCTGCCACCAGGACGACCCCCGATGCGCTCAGCGGTCCGATCGTCCAACTGGCCGAACTGAACCGCCTGCCCGGTCGCCATTGCCCGGAACCCGGGCGTACCCGGGTCGAAGATGATCACCTCTCCGGGCGGCATCAAGCTCTCGGCGGCGACGGTGCTATCGCCGTCCAGGCGGCCGGCCAGACGCCGGACGGCCGTCCCTGGTCCGAACCGAGGAGAGAAAGCCTCATCGGCTGTCAGCAAATGCTCGGCCACGTAGATGGCCGCGGCATCAGCAAAAGCGGGGACGGCGATCTCGACCACCTCGGAGGCGGTCTGGCCGAGGTCAAGCGTGCGGCCGATCCGGACCGCCGCTTCGGCGAGCCAGCCGGGGGCCGACCGCGGCCAGGCACGCCGGACGACCACCATCGCCCCGCCTCGGTCCCACGTCGCTGTCCGGCCGTCGCTGTCCCCGGTCACTGGTTCGGTGAGCGGCATGCAGTGGACCGCGAAGCGTCCCTCGCCGAGCCGACCGCCCGCCACGGTCGCGGACCACATGCGTCCGGCCGCCACCTCGGTCAGGGCATCCCTGACCAGCTCGGGCTGCCCTGGGCTGGTCAGCAGCACCTCGCACACGTCGCGACCGACTGCCTCGCGGGCTGGGAGCTCAAATAGCCGCGCGGCGATGCCGGGCCAGCTGGTGACCACTCCCGCGGCATCCACAGTGAAGGTGGCCAGGTCTGCCAGATCCGGTTCGCGCCGCCGCGGCAGCCCTGATCGTGCATCACTGGTCATATCCGACTCCATCGGCAACTGATACCACTCTGGAGAGATCATGCAATGACGTAATGTATCCCACTAAAGTCAGCGGCGAGCCGAGAAGATGGTGTGAGATAGGGGCAACGCATGGCAACCTTCCTGATTCTTGGCGGGACCGGCAAGGTAGGGCGCCGAACGGCTCGCCTGCTTGAGGGCGACGGACACGTCGTCCGGCCCATCGGGCGCTCGACGCCGCTGCGCTTCGACTGGAGCGATCCCGAGACCTGGGCGCCGGCCGTGCGCGGCGCCGATGGCATGTTCGTCGTTGGTCCGGGCTCAGCCACCGACTGGAGCCCGCTGCTGACCGCACTGCTGGAGACCGCCTCCGCCGCCGGTGTCCGCCACGCGGTGCTGCTTTCCGCCCGCGGCGTCGAGTTCCTGCCGGACGGGAACGTCGCCCGCGCCGAGGAGGCATTGCGCACTGGCCCGCTGCCGTGGACGATCCTGCGTCCGGCTCACTTCGCCCAGAACTTCACCGAGGCCATGTTCGTACCCGTCGATGGCCGCATCACGGCCCCGGTCGGTGACGGCGCCGAACCGTTCATCGACATCGAGGACCTGGCCGAGGCCACCGCCCACATCCTCGCTACCGGCACCGCGACCAGCGAACCGCTGCCGCTCTCCGGCCCCGCCGCGATCACCTTCGACCAGGCCGCCCGCATCCTCTCCGAAGCAACCGGCCGCCACGTGGAGTTCCGTGATCAAGACGACGCCGATTACGTCGCGGACCTCCGCGCGGCCGGAACCCCGGAGGAATACATCCGCTGGCGCATGGCCATGCTCGGCGGTATCCGCCGCGGAGACGACGCGTACCTCAGCGATGGCATCGAGCGCCTGCTCGGCCGGCCCGCAACCGACTTCTCCACCTGGGCGCACCGCGAAGCCGTCCCGACGCCCGCGTCCTGAGCAAGACCTCCTAGCGATCAGCGTCCGCCAGGATCGCGAACAGCCTCGCGGTCCCCGCCTGGGTCAGCACGTCTAGGTTCCCGGGGTCGTAATAGGCGTTGGCACCATCCCAGTTCGCGCCGTATGTCGTCCCGGCCGGAGTGTGGTCCTGATCCCATAGCGCCGCGGCCGCGGCGCTCGTCTCGCCGATCCGAAGCCACTGCGGGTTTCCGTCCGCGGCCGTCAGATCCGCCGCGGCCTGCAGGTAGATGCTGTTGAACGCCGGTCCGGACGCGCCCGCCTGCGCCATGACACCGTCCGCCGGGTCGACGAAGGCGGCGCTCGCCGCCGTCGCTAGCCGCTGCGCGGTGACGAGGTACTGCCGGTCCCCGGTCACCCGGTACCACAGCACGTCCGCCTCCAGCATCACGCCGGTGTCGTAGGTGAACTGGATCGAGTCGGTGAGCGTGCTGCCGGTCAGCGTGTCGTAGTACAGGCCGTTGCCGGCCGGACCCGCCTCCAGGTGGGCGTTGTCCCAGCCGTAGATCGTCTGCGCCCACTGCAGGTAGGTTTCCTGCCCGGTCGCCTGGTACAGCCGCAGCGCGGCCTGCAGGAAGTTGCCGGTCGCCACCTGCTCGACGCACCCGCAGTCCGGGTAGAATTCCTCGCCGCCGGCCGGCAGCCACCCGGTCTTCAGGTAGCTGAACACGGTCTCGGCCCGCTGCAGCAGGCTGACGGCGTGCGTCTGGCTGTATTCCGTCATCATTTCGTTGACCAGCCAGCCGTTGTCGTCGTAGTAGAACGTGCCGTCCGGCGGACAGTCCTGGTAGGCGCCGACCGTTGGGTTGTAGTACCCGGCGAGTGCCTGCTTGGCCTGCGCGATCAGCGATGCCGAGCCGAGGTCGAGCCCCGCGGCGTAAATCTGGCTGACCGGCCATACCGAGGAGTACCCGTCGGTACACGCGTCCTGGACGCCCGGCGGCGCGATGTAGCGGCTGACCGAAGGCTGCCACCAGCCCGGGCTGATGGCCGCGGCCGCCTGGCTGGCCAGTTGCCCGTAATCGGCGGGCACCGTGGCCCCGGATGACAGCCCGGCCATCGCCCAGGTCAGCTCGTTCGCCGCGACCTGGCCGAAGTCATGTGCCGCCGACGCCACCTCTAGCGTCGTCTGCAGCACCCGGCCCGCGCCGTATTGCTGCCCGATCATCACCGGTCCTGACGCCCCCTGCGCGAGAACCGTGTAGCTCCCGGCCGACGAGTAGTAGTCCGGCGTGCCAGGCGACCAGCCGGACAGCGAAGCGCCGGTCAGCTGATACGGGCTGGTCCGCAGCGAGCCGGCCGCGCTGGTGAACGCCACCTGCTCGATCGGCGCGGGGGCCGCCGTCGTCTGGGCGGCGAGCGTGCCGCCGAGCGGAACGGCCGTCGCGTCGCCGAGCGAGACCAGCCGCCCGCCCCCGTGCACCCACGCCGTCAGGGCGGTCGCGTTGCTGGTGAAGTACTGCAGCGGTGTCGGGCTCGCGCACGACCCGCCGCTGCAGGCGTAGCCGCCGGACGGCGCGGTCAGCGCGTTGTCCCCGATCACGATGACCGAGTACCTGGACAGGTTGGCGAACAGGTCGGACAGGCTGTAGAGCGTTCCGTTGTTGCCGTCCCCGCTGTTCAGGTACCAGAAGATCCATGGCAGGTAGCCCTGGATCAGCGCCTCGTAGGCGGCGTCCACCGCCAGCCCGCTCTCGTCGCCGTTCGATGTCCCCGCGATCACCGCGACCCGCCGCGAGGCGAACGGTACGGACGGGTCGACGGTGAGCCGCTGGCTGAGCGTCACCGGGCGCCCGCCGGTCACCACCGTCGCGGTGTCCCAGGAGGGCGTCAGGGTACCGAGCAGCGCGTTCGACGCGAGCAGGTACAGCGCGGTCAGCTCGGGGTCGTCCTGCGCGCCCTGGCAGCTCGGCCCAGAAGAGAAGCTCCCGGTCTGCGGCCCGACCGGCGGGTGGTACTGCGAGCCGAACGACCCATCCGGGCACTGCATGTTCAGCCCGCCGTCGTACTGCGACCCGGCCTGCTCGGGCAGCCCGTTACGCACCGCGGCCAGCACGTACATGAAGGTCGCCTGGGCCGACACCCAGTCCGTGCCGTCGTACCAGCCCGGGCCGGCCTTCACTCCCCAGCCCGGGTAGGTCAGGGCTAGCTCCGAGGCCCCGGCCACCTCGCGGCGCTGCCGGAGCGTCCCGCTGTCCGGGTCGAACAGCGCGTTCGCGAAGAAGTCAGTGCTCTGCTGGTGCGCGATCCCCACGTCGCCTTCGAGGCCGGACCAGCCGCGGCTCAGCGCGGGCGCCCAGGCCCGCGCACTGCTCGTTTCGCCGACGATCGCGGCGGCATCGGCCGCCGCCTGCAGTCCGAGCAGTGCCTCACCGTCGCTTGTCGCCAGGTAAGGCCCGCCGGCCGGGCCGATCGCCCCGGTGGACTGGTCCTGGTTCGCGACCAGGTAGTCAGCCGCCGCTTGAATCGCGGACCAGTTCGCCCGCAGGTAAGCGGCACCGGCACCGAGCTTGGCGTGTTCCGCGAGTGCCCACAGCACCACACCGGTCGAGGCGGTGTCGTGCACCCACGACCCGTCGGAGTCCTGCTGGCCAAGCAGCCAGCCGAGCGCGCTGCCCGCCCGGGCCGGGTCACCGGTCGCGTCGAACGCGGCCGCCACCCACGCCTGCGCCTCCGGCGTCGCGGTCACCTCGCCGTCGGACTGCTGCAGCCCGTCCAGGTTCTCAACCGACGCCTGGTACCCGTCCGCGTAGCTGGCCGGCGTCGAGGACACCAGCCGCACCGCGGAGCCGGCCAGCCCGAGGCCGCCGAGTCCGGGCCAAGCCGCCGCCGAGGAGACATCGGGGGTAACCGACGCGGACGCCGGCACTCCCGTGAGTGCCGCCGCACACACCGCCGCCGAGACCGCGACGGCCGCCCAACCCGACCTCAAGGCGCCCATAAACCACCCGTTCCGCCGAAGAACAAGACCGCTGACAACGTTGTCACAGTGGGGATGGCCTGACAAGGGCCGGTTGCGGCCGATCAGATAACCCGCTCCCGGCCCGCCCAGTACGGCTCGCGCAGGTCGCGCTTGAGCACCTTGCCGGTGCCGTTACGCGGCAGGTCCTGTACGAAGTCGACCGAGGCCGGGCTCTGGTAGTGGGCCAGCCGGTCCCGGCAAAAGCCGATAACTTCATCAACGGTGAGCGAAGCGCCGGGAGCGGGGACGACGATGGCCTTGACGGCCTCACCCCACTGGCCGTCGGGCACGCCGATGACCACGCCTTCCGCGACGCCCGGGCAGTCGCTCAGCACGTTCTCGACCTCGGGGCAGTAGACGTTCTCACCACCAGTGATGATCATGTCCTTGAGCCGGTCCAGGATGTACACGTAGCCGCCAGCGTCCAGGCGGCCAATGTCGCCGGTGCGCAGCCAGCCATCCGGAGTGATCGTCTGGGCGGTGGCCTCCGGCTGGTTGAGGTAGCCGCGCATCACCTGGGCCGTCCGCATCCAGATCTCACCCGGCATCCCGGGCTCGACGTCGGTACGAGAGACCGGATCCACGATGCGGACCTCGGTACCGGGCACCGGGCGCCCCGCCGAGCCGAGCCGCTCCGGATGAGCGACGTCAAGGTGGTCCGAAGGAGTCAGGATGGTGGTCGCGCCCGACAACTCGGTCATCCCGTAGACCTGAACGAGCCCGGTGCCGGGCCACGCGGCGAGCGCCTTGCGCAGCATTGGCAGCGGCATGGGCGAGGCACCGTACGCCAGCTTCGCCAGGCCGCCGAACGCCGTGATCGCCTGGTCGCCAGCGGCGAGGACACCCTGGACGACAGCCGGTACGACGAAAGCGTGGGTGGCGCCGCTCGCGATCGCACCGAACAGCGCGGCCGGTGACGGCTCCCGCAACAGGAGCGTGCGCGCGCCGTCATAGACACCCGACAGGGCGTAGCACGAGCCGCCCACGTGAAAGAGCGGCATCGCGACGAGGTTGATGTCGCCGGGACCCATCTGGAAGATGGTGTTACACGCTTCACTGTGCGTGTTGATTCCCCGGTGGGTGAGCTGGCTGCCCTTGGGGTGCCCGGTGGTTCCCGAGGTATACAAGACCAGGCAGACGTCGTCCGGTCCGGCGCCCGCGCCCTCGTCCGGTTCGCCCGCCGCGAGGAAGGACTCGTATCCGTCCTCGATGACGACGCGCCGGGAGACGGTGTCGCCACCGAACGCCGCCCCGTGAAATAGCAAAGACGGACGAGAATCCTCGAGTATGTAGCGGATCTGCCCAGGGCTCAGCCGGAAGTTCACCACGACGGTGGCGGCCCGGAGGGCGGATGCGGCCAAGGTGAGCTCGATCGCGGCGAGGTGATTGAGGTCGAGCACGGCCACCCGGTCCCCAGGGCCGATTCCGGCGTCGCGCAGCGCCCCGGTCAACCGCAGGATCCGCTGCCGCCACTGCGCCCAGGTGAAGTGCTGCTCGCCGAAGGACACCGCGGGCTCTGCAGGCAGCACGCGCGCCCAGTGGTCGAGCTGGTCGCGCAGAACAGAAGCCGTCACCGTCGACCCCTCCGTTCCAGGAAGGCGGAAAAGTGCGCCTGCGCTACCGGTGAGGAGAACAGCCGCCCAGACAATTCAGCCATGGCGACCCCGTCGGTGTCGATAGCCCGCAGCCGGTCGCGGGTGGTGAGCGGCCGGGTCTCGCTCAGCCCCTGCCGGTCGGCCCGCCGAAGGCCGTCCAGTACGGGCGAGGCGTCCTCCCCGACCAGACTGACCAGTCCGATCTCGACGGCGGTGGCGGCGTCGAAGGTCTCGCCGGTGAGGAAGTACCGTGACGCGGCCCGCGCGGTGAGCAGCGGTCGCAGCGGCAAGGAGATCACCGCCGGCGCCAGCCCGAGCCGCACCTCGGTGAAGGCGAACGTCGAGCGGGCGGAGGCGATCACGACGTCACACGAGCCGAGCACGCCGATACCGCCCGCCCGGGCGGCTCCGTCCACCAAGGCCACCACCGGTACCGGGAGCGTGAGCAGCTTACGGAAGAGCGCCAGCATGTCCCTGGTCCCATCCGTCGTAGCACCGCCGAGCATCTCGTCGAGGGCGGCGCCACTGCAGAACGCCGGGCCGGTATGCGTGAGCAG
>JBEKHI010000425.1:0-6880 GCA_050012355.1 Streptosporangiaceae bacterium
AGCCTGTACGCCATGGCAAGCGACTCCAGCTTCGACATCGTGAGCAAACTCGATCACCAGGAGATCGACAACGCGATCAACCAAGCTTCCAGGGAGATCTCCACCAGGTTCGACTTCAAGGGCGTCGGCGCCTCGGTCGCCTGGTCCGGCGATACCGCGATCGCGATCGCGGCCAATTCCGAGGAGCGGGCCAAGGCAGTCCTTGACCTGCTCAAGGACAAGCTGGTCAAGCGTTCGGTCTCGTTGAAGGTCCTCGACGCCGGAGAGCCGAAGGTCTCGGGCAAGGAATACAGGCTCAGCGTGGACCTCAAAGAGGGCATCACCCAGGAGAACGCCAAGAAGATCGCGAAGATCATCCGTGATGATGGCCCTAGCGGAATCAAGGCGCAGGTCCAGGGCGACGAGCTTCGGGTCACCTCTAAGAAGAAGGATGACCTCCAGTCGGTGATCACGCTGCTAAAGGGCAAAGACTTCGACTTCGCGCTTCAGTTCACCAACTACCGGTAACCCATCGATGGCCCATCGCTGGGGCTAGGGCGCCATCGATGGCCCATCGCTGGGGTCGGGATGAGCAGGGCCTCAGCGGGGGTAGCCGGCTAGGGACTCTAGGCGGCGGAGGCGTTCGCCCGCGGGCGGATGCGTGTCGAACAGCCGCGCCAGTCCCTCGGCCGCGAACGGGTCGACGATCAGCAGGTGGGCGGTCGCGGCGAGCCGCCCGTCAAACGGGGCGGGCGCCGAGCGGGCGCCCAGCTCGATCTTGCGAAGCGCCGAGGCTAGCGACAGCGGCGAGCCGACCAGCAGCGCGCCGTCGGTGTCGGCCTCGAACTCCCGGGACGGGTACACGACCGTCCTGACCACCAGGGCCGCGAGCGGGGCGAGAGCCGGGCCGGGCCAGAGCAACACCGACGCCACCAGCGCGGGCATCGTGGACAGCACCATGTCCCCTCGCCGGATATGAGCTAGCTCGTGCCCGATCACGGCGCGAAGCTCTTCCGGCGAGAGCACGGCGAGCAGTCCCTCAGTCACGCAAAGCGCCGCGGTGCGCACGGTGCAGCCGACCACCAGAGAATTGGGCTGCGGTGACGGGGACACGAACAACCGGGGCACGGGCACCCGCGCCTCGGTCGACAGCTCCCGCACCAGACGGAACAGCGCAGGCCGCTCAACCTCGGTTACCGGGCGGGCACCCAGGGCAATCAGCACCACTCGTTCTGCGAAAAAATACGCCAGCCACCACGCGGCGATCAGCAGCGAACAGGCCCCGGCCAGTCCGGCGGTTCCTGCCAGCGCCCAGCCGGCCGTGAGGACCGCGGCAGCTAGGCCGCCTGACACGAGCGCGGCCGCCAGCGAACCGTTCCGGCGCATCGCCTCGGCCCTCCCAACTCCGTGCCTCAGCGGCCATCCATCACGAATAGCAACGAGCGACCAACCATGCACGTTCCGGAAATCTTACGAGGACATGACGGGGCTGGCCATGGTCATCAACATCACGTACACCAAGGTCACGAGGGGCATACTCGGTACCCGTGTCGGCGTAGAATCTAACGTAGTCCGAACTCGACGTACGGCGAAGATCAGAACGGCGAGCCGCCACGTCTAGAGGAGGTCCTAGCACCGTGACCAAACAGGTCCGCAAGCTTGATCACGTCATCATCAGGTTCGCGGGCGACTCTGGTGATGGCATGCAGTTGGCCGGCGACAGGTTCACCCAGGAGACCGCGATCTTCGGGAACGACCTGTCGACGCTGCCCAACTTCCCGGCGGAAATCCGCGCTCCCGCGGGAACGCTGCCGGGCGTGTCGAGCTTCCAGCTGCATTTCGCCGACCATGATATCTTGACGCCCGGGGACGCCCCCGACGTCCTCGTCGCGATGAACCCAGCGGCGCTGCTGGCAAACCTCAAGGATCTGCCACGCGGCGCCGACCTGATCGTCAACACCGACGAATTCACGAAGCGCAACCTGTCCAAGGTCGGCTACGAGTCCAGCCCGCTCGAGGACACCTCGCTCGAACCTTGGCACGTGCACGCCGTGCCGATCACCTCGCTGACGGTGAAAGCGCTGGACGGCTTCGAGATCACCCGCAAGGACGCCGAACGCGCTAAGAACATGTTCGCGCTCGGCAAGCTTTCCTGGCTGTACGGCCGTCCCGCCGAGTCGACACTGAGCTTCCTTGAGAGCAAGTTCGCCAGGAAGCCCGAGATCATGAAGGCCAACGTGGCGGCCTTCAACGCGGGCTGGAACTTCGGCGAGACGACGGAGGCCTTCTCTGTCCGGTACGAGATCGCCCCGGCGGCACTGCCGAGCGGAACCTACCGGAACATCACCGGCAACCTCGCGCTGGCTTACGGCCTGATCGCTGCCTCGAAGCTATCCGGGCTGCCGCTGTTCCTCGGGTCCTACCCGATCACCCCGGCCTCCGACGTGCTGCACGAGCTAGCCAAGCACAAGCGTTTCGGGGTCAGGACGTTCCAGGCCGAGGACGAGATCGCCGCCGTTGGCGCCTCGCTGGGAGCTTCTTTCGGCGGGTCGCTGGCCGTCACGAGCACCTCCGGCCCTGGCATGGCGCTCAAGGCGGAGACCGTGGGCCTAGCTGTCTCGGTCGAACTGCCGCTGATCGTCTGTGACGTCCAGCGCGCCGGTCCGTCCACCGGCATGCCGACCAAGACCGAGCAGGCCGACCTCCTGATGGCCCTGTACGGACGAAACGGCGAATCCCCCATCCCGGTCATCGCCCCGGCCTCCCCTTCGGACTGCTTCTACGCGGCGATCGAGGCGGCCCGGTTCGCCCTCACCTACCGGACGCCCGTGATCCTGCTGTCCGACGGTTATCTGGCCAACGGCTCCGAGCCGTGGCAGATCCCGGACCCCGCCGACTTGCCCGCCATCCCGGTCGAATTCGCGACCCCCGATGGCGACACCTTCCAGCCGTTCAAGCGGGACCCGGAAACCCTCGCCCGGCCGTGGGCGCTGCCAGGTACCCCAGGCCTTGAGCACCGGATCGGCGGGATCGAGAAGGCCGACGTCGCCGGGACGATCTCCTACGATCCGGATAACCACGACCTGATGGTCCGCACCCGGCAGGCGAAGATCGACGGCATCGCCCGTTCGATCCCGCCGCTTGAGGTCGACGACCCGGACGGCACGGCAAAGGTCCTCGTCCTCGGATGGGGATCCACCTACGGGTCGATCGGTGCCGCCGCCCGCCTGGTGCGCCGCAACGGACACGAGGTCGCGCAGGCACACCTGCGGCACCTCAACCCGTTCCCGTCGAATCTCGGCGATGTACTACGCAGCTATGACAAGGTGCTCGTGCCTGAGATCAACCTCGGCCAGCTCGCGCTGCTGCTGCGCGGCCGTTACCTGGTCGACGTGATCTCCTACAACAAGGTTCGCGGCCTCCCATTCCGCGCGGCGGAGCTCGCCGAAGCCATCGAAGAGGTGATCGGCTCATGCTGAGCGAAGAGAGCAACGGACACCGGCTGCTGTCGCTGACAAACGTCCCGCACAAGGCGGGCCTGGCTACCAAGGACTTCAAGTCCGATCAAGAGGTGCGCTGGTGCCCAGGTTGCGGTGACTACGCGATCCTGGCGGCCTTCCAGGCCTTCCTGCCCCAGCTGGAGGTGCCGCGGGAGAACGTGGTCGTGGTCTCCGGGATCGGCTGTTCCTCCCGGTTGCCGTACTACGTCAACTCCTATGGCATGCACTCGATCCACGGCCGCGCCCCGGCTATCGCAAGCGGCCTGGCCGCTTCCCGGCCCGATCTGTCGGTCTGGGTGATCACTGGCGACGGCGACGCGCTGTCCATCGGCGGCAACCACCTTATCCACGCGCTGCGACGCAACGTGAACATCAAGGTGCTGCTGTTCAACAACCGCATCTACGGGCTTACCAAGGGCCAGTACTCACCGACCTCCGAGCAAGGCAAGGTCACCAAGTCAACGCCGTTCGGGTCGCTGGATCACCCCTTCAACCCGGTGTCACTGGCGCTGGGCGCGGAGGCGAGTTTCGTCGCCCGCAGCGTCGACTCGGACAGGAAGCACCTCACGTCGGTGCTCAAGGCGGCAGCCGACCATCGCGGATCGGCCCTCATCGAGATCTTCCAGAACTGCCCGATCTTCAATGACGACGCGTTCGCGCCGGTCAAGGAGGCCGGACACCCAGGTCTGATCAGGCTCATGGACGGCGAGCCGGTCCGGTTCGGTCCTGACGGTTCACTCGGGCTCCGGTTCGGACCGTACGGTGCGCTTGAGCCGGTGCCCGCCGCTGAGGCCACCGTGACGCACGACGTCTCTGTCCCGGATCCGTCCTACGCGTTCGCGCTGTCCCGGCTGGACTCGGCCGGGTTCGAGCACACGCCGATCGGCGTGTTCCGCTCCGTCCCCCGCCCGGCCTACGACGACCTGATGGCCGCTCAGATCGAGGACGCCCGCCAGCGTTCAGGCGACGGCGACCTCGGCGACCTGCTGCGCGGCTCCGATAACTGGCAGGTCGGCTGAGTTTCCGCTCGTAAGGATGCCTCGTGAACGGGGACATCCTTACGTGGAGCCCTTCCTCGGCGGGTACTTCAGGCCGCCCCGCTGCTAAGGCTTGGCAGGCGCGAACTCTCGCCGGGACTCGGGCGCCGCGGCGGCGAGCACCTCCTCGGCGGCGGCCACCACGTCGTCCTCACCGGAGATCTCCTCGAGCGAGCGTCCGGCGGGCTCCGGAAGTACCAGCGTGAGCAGCGCGCCGACCAGTGACAAGCCGGCGGTCAGCGTCAGCGTGCCGCGCAGGCCGAGTCCCGATTCGATCACCGGGAACAGGAACACCCCGAGGAACGCGCCGAACTTCGCGACCCCAGCCGAGATGCCATGGCTGGTCGCCCGCATCGAGACGGGGAAGAGCTCGGACGGCAGCACGAAGGTCGTCGTGTTCGGGCCGAATTCGGCGAAGAAGTAGCTCACCCCGTAGGCCAGCATGAATGGCACCACCGCGGTGGATACCCCGGGCACCAGCCCGATCACCGCGAAGCAGGCCGCCATCATCAAGAAGCCGGTCCACTGCAGCTTGCGGTGGCCGATCTTGTCCAGCCTGGCGATGGCCAGCAGGTACCCCGGCACCGCGGCCACCACGAAGATGGCCAGTTGCAACGCGATCTCGCCGGTCAGCGAGGCATGCGGGGATACCAGCCTGAGTATCTCCGGGGTGGAGATGGTGTTGCCGTAGTAGGCGTAGTCGAAGATGAACCAGGTGCCGGCCGTCCCGGCCAGCAGGATCAGGTTGCGGCGGCTGGTCAGGAACTCCCGCAGGCCAGGCCGCTGCGCGGGCCGCGCCTGAACGTGCAGCTGGTAGCGCGGAGATTCCGGCATCTTGCTGCGCAGGTACATCACAGCCGCGGCGGGCACGGCGCCGAGGCCGAGCATGATCCGCCAGGCGACCCCATGGCTGGTGCCCGCGCCGAGCAGGGCCAGCGCGACGAGCGGACCAACGATCAGGCCGGCGGCCTGGGTGGCGAAGACCATCGAGACCAGCCTGCCGCGGTCCTTGCGGTTAGCCCATTCGCTCATCAGCACCGCGCTGACCGGGTAGTCCCCGCCAACGCCTACCCCGAGCACGAACCGCGACGCCAGCAGGACGCCGAAGTCCGGCGCGACCGAGGACGCCAGGGCACCCACCACCATGATGGCGGCAACCAGCCAGTAAACCCGCTTGCGCCCGAGGACGTCGGCGACCCGGCCGAATACGAATGCGCCGAGGAAGCTGGCGGCCAGCGTCATGCTGTTGAGCAGGCCAAGCTGACCCGACTCCAGATGCCACTGTTCCTGGATGAGGGTGGACGCGATCCCGATGATGAACAGGTCGTAGGCGTCGGCGAAAAACCCTGTGCCGGACACAAGCACGGCGCGGAGGTGGAACCTCCCGAGCTTGGTTTCGTTGAGCGACGTGATCAGGGTCTGGCTCTCGGCCACGTGACTCCTTTGAGGCGATCCACAGGGTTTGCCTAACGTATGCAACGTATGTCTCCTAGGCGTCTTATCTCCAAACAAAAAGTGAACGCAGGGTTAACAGGAACCGTGACATGCGTCCCACCCATAAGCCACGCCTCGCGAGCCACTCCTCGAATTGGCTGGCCGTGAGCACCCTGTCATCCAGCACGGCCCGGTAGATATCCACGCCACGCACGGTGCTGCCGTACTCCGGCCGGGACTCCGGCTCGGAGTTCCACGAGCCGGTGTCATTACGCAGCGTAACCTGGCGGACCCTCTCGTGGCAGGCCGGCCGCGCGCCCAGCTGGGCGACGGCTTGGGCGACGCCGCCATCAAGCTTCGGGCAGATGACCGTGAGGTCAACATCGGGCTTGCTCATCAGCCCGACGCGCACCGACTCGCCGGACGATGCCAGCTCCGTTGCCAGCGCCAGATCCACGACGGCCGCGTCGGCCTCGGCCTGCAGCGCCGCCTGGCGATTAATTATGTCCATAACGCCGTGACGCTCCTCTGGCCGGGCCCATGAATGTCCCAGCGATGGTGACATAGCCCCAGCGATGGGACATCCATGGGGTCACGCCCTCATCCACGGGCGAAACTGCGAGTGGATCGCCCGGCCGCTGGCGGTTCGCTGGTGGTTCGCTGGCGCCCGCTCCGAATTCCAGAGATGACCCTATCCTGCCCGCTAAGGTGGCATTCGTTCGCAAGGCTATTCGGGGGACCACTGTGAGAGTTGTGTCCACGGTGGATCCTGCTCATAGGGAGAGATCTTTTTTGGCACCCAAAATTCACGGCGGATCGATGCGTTCGGCCGCGACCCGCCGGTCCCTGCTGGCGATGGGCGCGACTGGTCTGCTAGCCGGCGGGGCGGCGGCCGTGATCAGCGACACCACTGGCAAGACAGCGGTCGCG
>JBEKHI010000426.1:0-6861 GCA_050012355.1 Streptosporangiaceae bacterium
ATCCGACATACCCGCGCCGAGAGCCTGGTGCCGGGACCCCACCCCCTCTTGTCTGGGCGCTCTGTCGCGCAGCTCCCCCGAAAGGTCGCTGCTCCTGCCCCCTCTCCTGCCGCTCGCCACTGACGTTTCTGGGACAGTGGAAAATAGCCATCTTGCAGAGATCGCTATTTTCCACTATGACAGGCTGGCCGCAGGAGGCCCTACGATGGAGGGTCAGGGACCGGCTAGGGACGCGGGAGGAAGCTTGAAAGTGCTGGTGATCGGGCTGGGCTACGTGGGCCTGCCGCTTGCCCAGGAGGCCACACGGCGCGGGCTCGACGTGACCGGGTTCGATATCAGCCCGCGTACCGTCGACGGCCTCAACGCGGGCCGGTCCCACGTGGATGACCTGAGCGATGACGACATCGCGTCGATGCTGGCGGCGGGGTTCCGCGCCACGTCCGACCTGGCCGAGGCCGGCGACCCAGACGTGATCGTGATCTGCGTGCCGACCCCGCTGTCGGAGTCCGACGGGCCCGACCTGACCGCGGTGCGGGCGGCGACCGAGACCGCGGGCAAGTTGCTCCGCCAGGGCAGCACGGTGATCCTGGAATCCACCACCTACCCGGGCACCACCGACGAGATCGTCCGCCCGATGCTGGAGAAGGCCTCCGGGCTGACGGCCGGGATGGGGTTCTCGCTGGCGTTCTCCCCGGAGCGGATCGACCCGGGCAACGAGGTCTACGGCATCCGCAACACGCCGAAGGTCGTCGGCGGGATCACGCCCGGCTGCACCAAGGCGGCCGTCGCGTTCTACTCGCAGGTGTGCGACACGGTCGTGCCCGCCAAGTCCGCGCGCGAGGCCGAGATGGCCAAGCTGCTGGAGAACACCTACCGGCACGTGAACATCGCGCTGGTGAACGAGATGGCAATTTTCTGCCACGAGCTGGGCATCGACCTGTGGGACTCGATCCGCTGCGCGGCCACCAAGCCATTCGGGTTCCAGGCGTTCTTCCCGGGACCCGGGGTCGGCGGGCACTGCATCCCGATCGACCCGAACTACCTGTCCTACAAGGTCAGGGCCGAGCTATCCTACCCGTTCCGGTTCGTCGAGCTGGCCCAGGAGATCAACAGCCGGATGCCGTCCTACGTGGTTGACCGGGCCGCCGAGCTGCTCAACCGGGACGCCAAGGCGATGAACGGCGCGCGGGTGCTGCTGCTCGGCGTCACGTACAAGAAGAACATCGCTGACCAGCGCGAATCCCCGGCGCGGCCGATCGCCCGCAAGCTGCTGTCCCGCGGCGCGGTGCTGTCGTATCACGACCCGCACGTGTCGTCCTGGTCGGTGGACGGGGCCGCGGTGTCTCTCGCTTCCGGCCCGGACGCTGAGGCCGACCTGGTGATCCTGCTGCAGGCGCACGACTCCTACGACGTGCCCGCGCTGGCCTCGAAGGCACGGCTGTTCCTGGATACCCGGGGTGTGCTCGAGGGCCAGACGTCCCGCACCATCGAGGTTCTGTAGGCCACGGCGATGCGGGTCCTCGTGTGCACAGTGGTGCACCATCCGGCCGACGCCCGGATCTACTACCGGCAGATCCGGGCGCTGCTCGACGCCGGACACGACGTCACCTACATCGCGCCGTTCGACTCTTCGTTCGCGCCCGCGCTGGCCGGGCTGACCACGGTCACGATCCCGCGGGCGGTCGGGCGGCGGCGGCTCACGGCGCTGCGGGCCGCGCGGTCGGCGCTGCGACGGGAGGCGCCGTCCGCCGATATCGTGCTGATCCACGACCCGGAACTGCTGCTGGTGCTGCCGCCCAGGCGGGACCGGCCACCGGTGGTGTGGGACGTCCACGAGGACACCGCGGCGGCGCTGACCACCAAGGCCTGGCTGCCGTCGTTCCTGCGGCCGGCGGCGGCCGGGGGAGTGATCTCGGCCGAGCGGCTGGCCGAACGCCGGCTGCACCTGATCCTGGCCGAGACCGGCTACCAGGTGCGGTTCCGGCGGGTTCATCCGGTGGTTCCCAATGTGACCTACGTGCCCGACGTCCCCGCTCCGGCCGATACCCAGCACCCGCGTGTCGTATATGTCGGGCACCTGTCCCCGGACCGGGGGGTGCCGGAGATGGTCGCGCTCGGTGCGCTGCTGCGGCCGCACGGGATCGAGGTGCACCTGGTGGGCCCGGCTGATCCGGCCGCGCGTGCCTTGATCTCGTCGAGTGATTCCGTCGTCTGGCGCGGCTTCGTGCCGAACGACGAGGCCATGCACCTGGTCGACGGGGCGCTCGCCGGGCTGTCTCTGCTGCGGGACGAGGCGAACTTCCGGCACTCGATGCCCACCAAGGTCGTCGAGTACATGGCCCACGGTGTCCCGGTGATCACCACCCCGCTGCCACTGGCCGTCTCGCTGGTCGAATCGGCCGACTGCGGTTTCGTCGTTCCCTTCGAGGACGCGGAGGCCGCCCGCGACGCCGTGCTGCGGCTGGCCTCGGATCCGGACCTGCGCGCCAAGATGGGCACTAGGGGCCACGAGGCCGCGGAGCGGACCCACGATTGGCCGGAGTACGCCCGGACGTTCGTCGCCCAGCTAGAGCAGTGGGCGCGCTAGCGCCTCTCGTGCTTCCCGCGACTTTCGCGGGAAAAGCGGCGTACTGGCGGGCGGATGAACTCGTAGAGGAGCGTTCCCGTCTTGAGCAGCGGATGCTCGAACGGCCGGTAGTCGGCCGCGGGTTCGAGGCGGGGGAGCAGGTCCGGGCGGAGCCAGCCGACGTAACGCCGCGCGCGGCGCACGTGCAGCGGGTCGGAGGCGATCTTGATCGCGTCGTACTTCTCGGCGAGCGGCAGGCTGAAGGCGATGTTCTCCCAGGTCGTCTTGGCTCGCTCCTCCAGGACGATCCGGTCCGCGGGCACGCCGAGCACGTCATGGGCGAAGTCGGCCATCGTCTGGGCCTCGCCACGAGCGCCGCTCATGATCAACGTTGACGAACGTCGCGGGTCCATCGAGCGGACCGCGATCTCACACCGCCAGCGCTGTATCGGATGCGGCTGGCCGTCCAGGCGTGACTTGTACCCGAGCACGATGATCGCCTCAGTGGATTGATCACCGGATCCGCGGTACTTGCTGCCCGCCGCCCAGCGGTGCGCGGTGTCCGCCGCGGTCGCCGCGGCGGCCGCCAAAAGTGCCAGACCGCCGATGGCGGTCGCCAGTGCCCGAGCCCTCACCTGCGCAGCGTAGCCGATTGATGTCGGCTAAGTCGGCTTCGCACCCGTACATGGATAAGATCAAGCCCGTGCTACGGATCGAGGGACTGACCGGGCGGGTGCGGAACATGATTGACCGCAACCGCTGGTTCTCGCTCGCGTTGCTCGCCGGATTCTTCCTGCGGCTGCTCGCGATGGTCGGGTATCCGGGCGCGCTGTGGTTCTCCGGTGACTCCTACGTGTACATCGGGGCGGCGCTGCGCCCGACTCCGGACGCGTCCAAGCCGACCGGGTACTCGCTGTTCCTGCGGCTGCTGCTCCCGTTCCACAGCTTCACGCTGGTCACGCTGGTCCAGCACCTGATGGGGCTGGCCGTCGCGGTGATGATCTACGTGCTGCTGCGGCGGTACGGCGTCTCGAAGAAGTGGGCCACGATCGCGACATTGCCGCAGCTTCTCGACGGCTTCGTGGTCGAGGACGAGCACATGATCATGGCCGAGGCAATAGCCATGTTCTGCCTGCTGCTGGCCACGCTCCTGCTGCTGTGGACTACCCAGACGAGGTGGTGGGCCGCGCTGATCGCCGGGCTGCTGGTCGGCTACACGGCGATCGCTTACCCGACCGACATCGTGGTGATCGGGCTGTTCCCGCTGTTCATCCTGATCCGGTCGCTGCGGACCTACGGCTGGAGGCGGCTCCAGGGCTGGCTGGTCACGGTGGCGGTATCGGTCGGCTGCCTGGCGCCGGTGGGTGCCTACGTGGCCTGGTTCCACTCCTATGCCGGGGTCTGGAGCATCAGCAACGCCCAGGGTTTCTACCTGTGGGGACGGGTCTCGTCATTCGCTAACTGCGCGGAGATCAAGGCACCGGCCAACCTGATGAAGTACTGCCCGACCGAGCCGCTGACCGACCGGACGGCGCCGGGGCAGTTCATCTGGTTCGCCCCGCAGGTACACCAGGACATGAACAGCGTCGGCGGGCCGGTCAGCGCCGAGGGGGACAAGCTGCTCACCGAGTTCGACATCGACGCGATCAAGTCCCAGCCGCTGGGCTACCTCAAGGCCGTCACCAAGGGCGTGCTGATGGCGTTCGAATGGCCGATGAAGAGCTATCCAGGCGCCGGCACCACCTACTACTACGACTTCCACACGCATTACGTCACGTCGACGTACAGCATGCTGCCGCCGAAGAACCAGGAGTGGATCCCGCCGCTGACCACCGCCGATTCCGCCTACAACGACTGGCTGAACTACGGGCATCAGGATCCCGGCGTGGTGGTCAAGCCGGTCGCGGTGGTGATACTCGGATACGAGCGGCTGGTGAACACGCTGGGACCGCTGTTCCTGATCATCCTCATCGTGGGACTCGGCGGGGTGCTGACCGTCACCCGCCGGCCGTGGCGGCTGCGCTGGCGGCGCCGCCAGGGAAGCATGTTCCCGTGGGTCACCGCGGTCGCGCTGCTCGTCTTCCCGATCGCCTCGGCCGACTTCGACTACCGGTACCTGCTCCCGTCCATCGCGTTCGCCTGCCTCGCGGCCGGACTTGCCTTCGCCCCGGCCCGGGTCAAGCCCGCCGAGCCAGCTGGCACCGGAACGGGGAGCACCGAGGAGACGGAGCCTGCCCGGGCGATGTGACGCGTCGTTATGGCCTAAGAAGTTTTGTGGGTCATGCATAGATATGATCAGGCGCATGCCAGGGACCGGGAGACTTAGCAGTCGGCTGCGGAACGTGATGGAGCGTAACCGCTGGTTCTCGCTCGCGCTGCTCGCCGGATTCCTGCTGCGGCTGCTGGCGATGATCGGATACCCGGGCGCGCTGTGGTTCGCCGGGGACTCCTACGTCTACGTGGGCGCGGCGCTGCGGCCGCAGCCGAACCTGTCCAAATCGACCGGATACTCGCTGTTCCTCCGGCTGCTGCTGCCGTTTCACAGCTTTACGCTGGTCACGCTGGTCCAGCACCTGATGGGGCTGGGCGTCGCGGTGATGATCTACGCGCTGGCTCGCCGCTACGGTGTCTCGAAGAAGTGGGCCACGATCGCGACCCTGCCGCAGCTCCTCGACGGGTACATCATCGAGGATGAGCACCTGATCATGGCCGAGACGGTGTTCACGTTCTGCCTGATGCTGGCCACGCTCCTGCTGCTGTGGACCACCAGGACCAAGTGGTGGGTCGCGCTGATCGCCGGCTTGCTCGTCGGCTACGCGATCATCGACCGGACCGAGGGCGCGGTCATGCTCGGGGTCGTGCCGCTGCTGGTCCTGATCCGGTCGGGGCGGGCCTACGGCTGGCGCAAGCTGCACACCTGGCTGATCACCGTCCTGGCCGGGGTCGGCTGCCTCGTCCCGGTCGCCTCCTACGACACGTGGTTCCACCACTATTCGGGGACCTGGAGCGCCACCGGCACGATGTCCGACGGGTTCTACCTGTGGGGCCGGGTCTCGTCTTTCGCCGTGTGCTCGGAAATCCACGCCCCGGCCGACGTGATGAAGGTCTGCCCCACCGATCCGGTGACCAAGCGGTCCGCGCCCGGCAACTACATCTGGCACGCCTCGGTGCTGCGTGACCCGCACGCCTACATCAACACCATCGGCGGATCGGTGAGCACCGCGGGCAACAGCCTGCTGACCAAGTTCGACGAGGCGGCGATCGAGTCCCAGCCATTCGACTACCTGAAGGCCGTCGTCAAGGGCGCGGCGATGTCGTTCGAGTGGCCGCGGCAGGACTACCCGGGCGCCGGCACCGTCTACTACTACGACTTCCACCTGCATTACGTGACGTCGACGTACAACCTGCTGCCGCCGAACGATCACGTGTGGATCAAGGGCGGCACCGCTTACTCGGACTGGCTCAGCTACGGGCACCAGGACCCCGGCGTAGTGGTCAAGCCGGTGGCGGTGCTGATCCTCGGGTACGAGCGGATCTTCTACACCTGGGGACCGCTGCTGTTCCTGATCTTCGTGATGGGTCTCGGGGGAGTGCTGACCATCACGCGGCGGCCGTGGCGTCTTCGCTGGCAGCGCCGCCAGGGCAGCATGTTCCCGTGGATATCCGCCGTCGTGCTGCTCGTGATCCCGGTCGCCACCGCCGACTTCGACTACCGGTACCTGATCCCGGTCATCCCGTTCGCCTGCCTGGCCGCCGGACTCGGTTTCGCTCCAGTGCGCGTTAAGCCCGAGCCACCCGCCCCCGCGGCCGGGACCGCTGAGGAGGCGGAGCCAGCCAGGGCGGTGTTACGTTTGCCGCATGGCGATCTCGCTGACGCTTGACCAGGCGCGGCGGCTCGCCGTGCGGTCGCAGCGGCTGGCGGGACCAACGGGCGGAACGTCGAGCAGATGCTTAACATCCTCTGGAAGCAGGGTATGGACCGCAAGAAGGGGATGCTGGTCGTCGAGGGCGTCTTCGCCGAGCCGTCGGCGCCCGCGTCCGCGTGGCCCGCGATCGCATCGGCGCTGTCCTCGCTGGCGTCCCTCGCGGGTGGCGATTCGGTGACATTCACCGGACCGATGCCGAGGGTATGGGCATGTACGAACACCGCGGTTGGGGGTTGCGTCCCGGCGTAACCAAGCCGGCCCAGGATTAGCTTGCCGACGCGTTGCCGAGGGCCACATATAGTCCGGAGTCCTGCTGTCCCGTGCTGGCCTCCACGCCGTTGCATGTCACATCCAGCTGGGTGACCCCGC
>JBEKHI010000427.1:0-6838 GCA_050012355.1 Streptosporangiaceae bacterium
TCTCCTGGCTGATCCTGCTGGCCGTGCTGGTGCTCCCGTTGTGGTTCTGGATCCGGCTGTCCCGCGGCGCCGGCGGCGCTATGCAGGGCGTGCTGGGCGTCGGACGATCCAGGGCCAAGGTCTTCGACGAGGAGCGCCCGTCCACCACGTTCGCCGACGTGGCCGGGTACGCCGGCGCGAAAGAAGAGATCAGCGAGGTTGTCGACTTCCTGCGCAAACCCGACCGGTATGCCCGGGCGGGCGCCGTCGTGCCGCATGGTGTCCTGATGGTCGGCCCGCCCGGCACCGGCAAGACCCTGCTGGCCCGGGCGGTCGCGGGAGAGGCGGACGTGCCGTTCTTCTCCGTGACGGGATCGAGCTTCGTCGAGATGTTCGTCGGAGTCGGCGCGGCCCGGGTGCGGGACCTTTTCGAGCAGGCGCGCAAGCGGGCACCCTCGATCATCTTCATCGACGAGGTCGACGCGATCGGCCAGCGCCGGGCCGGATCGGGCGCGGTGGTGGCCAACGACGAGCGGGAACAGACGCTCAACCAGCTGCTCGCCGAGATGGACGGGTTCGATCCGGCGGTGGGTGTGGTGGTGCTGGCCGCGACCAACCGGCCCGAGGTGCTCGACCCGGCGCTGCTGCGGCCCGGACGTTTCGACCGGCAGGTGACGATCCCGCTGCCGAACGTCGGCGAGCGCGCCGCGATCCTCGTGGTACATACCCGCGGTAAGAAGCTGGATCCCGGCGTGGACCTGAACGCGGTCGCCCGGGGGACTCCTGGGTTCTCCGGTGCGGACCTGGCCAACCTGGCGAACGAGGCCGCGATCTTCGCGGTCCGCGACAACCGGGACGTGATCACCGCCACTGACTTCGCCGACGCGCGCGACCGGATCATCCTGGGCCGCCGCGAGGGATCCAACGTGCTGCTCCCCGACGAGAAGTACGCGGTCGCGGTGCACGAGTCCGGCCACGCCATGGTCGCCGCGCTGTCCGACCACGCCGACCCGGTGGCCAAGGTGACGATTCTGCCCGCGGGGCAGACGCTCGGCGTCACCGAGCAGCTGCCGCTGGTGGAGCGGCACATGTACACCGAGGCGTACCTCCAGGATTCGCTCGCGGTCCGGCTGGGCGGCCGTGCGTCCGAACTCGTGGTGCTCGGGCAGGGCTCGACCGGCGCCGGCAACGACCTGGCCGGCGCGACTGACCTGGCGACGAAGATGGTCCGCGAGTTCGGTCTGTCCGAAAAGCTCGGGCCGGTGGGTTACCCCGAGGGCGGTTCGGTGTTCCTTGGCGGTGGCGGCCAGGGGCTGTCCAGCCGTCCGTACGCGGAGGAGACCCAGGCGGTCATCGACGCCGAGGTGTCCCGGCTGCTGCGCGAGGCGGAGGGCCGGGCGGTCTCGCTCCTGGAGGCGCACCGGCCGGAACTCGACGCGCTGGTCGCGCTGCTCCTGGAGAAGGAGACCGTCGACGGCAGCGATGTCTACCGGCTGGCTGGCCGTCCCGACCGGTCATCGTCGGTCGCGTCCGAGCCGGTTACCGTGGCCCCGCACCCGGCCGACGCGACTGGTCCCGACACGGACGGCTGACCTTCCTCCGGTGGGGGGACCGGGATAAACGGCGGTACTCTCGGCGCTATGGACGTCGCTCTAGGGTCTTTTATCCCCAGCCCGCCGATCAACGCCTTTCATGTCGGCCCGCTGGAGATCCACTTTTACGCGCTGGGTTACCTGGTCGGGATCGCGTTCGCGATCTGGATCACCCGGCGCCGGTGGGCCGCGATGGGCGGCGACCCGGACGTCGTGAACGACCTAGCCCTCTGGGTCGTGCCCGCGGGCATTATCGGCGGCCGCATCTACTTCGACGTCACCACGCCGATGGACATTCCGCACGTCTGGTACGGGGTTTTCGCGATGTGGGACGGCGGTCTGGGCATCTGGGGCGGCGTCCTGCTGGCCACGATCGTGGGCGCCTGGCGGCTCAGAAAGCTCGGCATCACGGTCGGCCCGTTCGCGAACGCCATCGCCCCCGCCCTCCTCGTAGCCCAGGGTATCGGCCGGATCGGGAACTACTTCAACAAGGAACTCTTCGGCAAGCCGACCACGCTGCCCTGGGGCCTTGAGATCCCGCTGGGGTACCGGCCCGCCGGCTACACGCAGTTCGCGACCTTCCAGCCGACGTTCCTGTACGAGCTGATCTGGGATCTGGCGCTGGCGGCTTTCATTGTCTGGCTCGGGCACCACCACAAGATCAAGCCCTGGGGCCTGTTCGCTGTGTATGTCGCTGGCTACTCAGCGTTCCGCATCTTCGAGGAGTCGGTCCGCATCGACTCGTCCAAGTACTTCCTCGGCCTGCGGCTGAACATGTACGTCGCGGTGATCATGACACTGGTCGGCCTCGTCTGGTTCGTGCTAGCCCAGCGCCGCCCAGACAAACCAGTCACAATCGTCCCTAACCCCGCCCAAGCCGACCCCGAAACCCACGCCGAAGCCGAGACCACCGACCAAGCATCGGTCGGCTCGGATGCCCACAACCCCAGCGATGGGCCATCGATAGCGCCATAGCACCAGCGGTGGGCCATCGATGGTGATGCTGTCCGCGCCGTCAAGCGTCCTGATCGATGAGCCGTTCGATGCCATCGAGGATGCGGTCCAGGCCGAAGACGAACTCGTCGTCCGGCGGGTCGGAAGTGTCGAACACCCCGGACTCCAGCAGCCGGACGGTAGCGGGGAACCGCACCGGGTCGGCGATCTTGGTCATCAGGTCCCGGTACTGCCGCATCCACTCAGCCGCTGGGTCGGAGCTGCCATCCGCCCGGGCGCGGATGGCGGCCGCGATGTCGGTGCCGGTCGTCGCCTCGTTGCGCACGTACCCGGAGACCAGCAGGACGACCGACGCCTTCTGCCCCTCGGTTAGCGGCGTGTCCGCGACGGCGGCGAGCCCCTGCTCGAACCAGGCGACGTTGTTCGGGTAGACGGGCAGGCCGCTGACCGGGACGCGCAGTGCCCAGGAATGCTGATACATCGCGCTACGCATCGCCCATGCCCAGGCGGCGAGCTTCGCCCGCCAGGTATCCCCGGTCATTGCTGGCGGCGGCCCCCAGGCCGTGTCAGCCATCAGCTCGAGCAGGTCGTCCTTGGACGCGACGTGCCGGTATAGCGACATCGGCGCGGCGCTGAGTTCGGCGGCGACGCGGGCCATCGAGACCGCTTCCAGCCCGTCGCGGTCAGCTAGCCGGATCGCGGCCTCGATGATCTTGGGCAGCGTCAGTCCTGGCTTGGGCCCCTTGCGCGGATGGTCCCGCAGGCCCCAGGCCGCCTCGAGCGCCGGTGGCAGGTCCATGTTGACAGCCAGCCTACTACTGCGTATAAGCTACGCAGTAAAGCGTATGTCATACGCAGAAAGGATGTGTCATGTTCGCAATCGAGGCTGAGGGACTGCAAAAGTCCTACGGCTCGCACGTGGTGCTCGCCGGCGTTGACCTGCGGGTCCCGGCCGGGTCGGTGTTCGCCCTTCTTGGCCAAAACGGCGCTGGCAAGACCAAAATGGTCCGCATACTCTCCACGCTTTCGCGCGCCACCGGCGGTCGCGCCCGCGTGGCGGGGCACGACGTGGTCTCGCAGCGGCGTTCGGTACGCCGGTCAATCAGCCTGACCGGGCAGTACGCGGCGCTCGATGATCTGCAGACCGGCTCGGAGAACCTCGTGATGATCGGACGGCTGTCCGGCCTGTCGCGGTCGACGGCCCGGTCTCGGGCCGCCGGCCTGCTGGCGTCGTTCGACCTGGTCGACGCCGGACGGCGGCGGGTCGCCACCTACTCGGGCGGGATGCGCCGGCGGCTGGACCTGGCGGCGAGCCTGATCCGCGAGCCGTCGGTGATCTTCCTCGACGAGCCGACCACCGGGCTCGACCTGCCGAGCCGCCAGACGATGTGGACGGTCGTCCGTTCGGTGGCGAGTTCCGGCCGGACGGTGTTCCTCACCACCCAGTACCTCGAAGAAGCCGACCAGCTCGCCGATGACATCGCGGTGCTGCACGACGGCCGGGTGGTGGCGTCCGGGTCACCCGCGGCCTTGAAGGACCAGTTCGCGGCTGACTCGCTCGATGATGTGTTCCTGCGGCTCACTGGTGCGCAAGCGGCCCGGATTGAGGTGGCCCGATGACCGCCACGATGGTCGCGCGGTGCGTCCGCCTGTCCTCCCGCCAGACCGATTCGCTGATTACCTCGCTGACCCTGCCGGTGCTGCTGATGGTGACGTTCGTGTACCTGTTCGGCGGGGCGATCGAGACCGGGACCCCGTACATCACCTACGTGGTGCCCGGCGTGCTGCTGCTGTGCGCCGCGGTCGGCTCGGCCACCACCGCGGTGACCGTCAGCCAGGACCTCAAAGGCGGGATTATCGACCGGTTCCGCTCCATGGACGTCCGCGGGATCACGATCCTTTCCGGTCACGTGGCGGCCTCCATCGCGCGAAACCTCTTTTCCTCCGTCCTCGTGATGGGGATCGCCCTCGCGATCGGGTTCCGGCCGCACGGGTCTGTTATCGGCTGGCTAGCGGCGCTGGCGGTGCTGCTGATGTTCGTGATCGCGGTCTCCTGGCTGTCGGCGGCGTTCGGCCTGCTCGTCACCTCGCCCGACGCGGCGAACTCGATCATGTTCGTCCTGATGTTCCTGACCTATGCGAGCAGCGCGTTCGTCCCGGTGCGGACCATGCCCTGGTGGCTGCACGGCTTCGCGTACAACCAGCCCGCCACGCCGGTTATCGAGACGCTGCGCGGCCTGCTTTCCGGTACCAGCGGCACGGCATCGCACGCTGCTCTAGCGGTGGCCTGGTGCGTCGGCATCACCGCGGCCTCCATCCTCGCGTCGTCGTTGCTGTGGAACGTCCGCACCAGACGGTTATCCACCAGTGTCGGGTGAGTGAAGAATCAGCTCAGAGTTTTTCCTCAGGAAGCTCGCCATGATCATCCAGCTTCGGTTTGTTGTGCCAGATGTAAGCCCACCTGGGACGGGCTGACGAGCGAGGAGATGGTCCGGATGGCTACTTGGATCTGGCTGACCGTCACAGTATGCGTATTCGCGTTCGCGGCGATCGGGGTCGTGATCCCGACGCTCGCGGTGCGGCGAGCCGAGAAACAGCTGGTACCGGTGCTGGTCGCCACCAATACCCGGCAGTACGAGCTGCGTGACCAGCGGGATATGGTCCGCGTCGGCGGCTGAGGCCCCGGCCGCACTTGCCTGGATCCAGCGGGCCCGTGTTCCGCGCGGGCTCGCTGTGTTGCGGGCCTGTGTTCGTGTTGCGGGCCTGTGTTCCGTGCGGGCTCGCTGGGTTGCGGCGGCAGATTGGGGCGGAAACGGGTCGGCTATACGTCCTTTGGTAACGATTCCGCCCCACGGCCGCGGAATTCCGCAAAGATCTTGGCAATTACGCAGCAGTGAAAATTGCATACAGGATAAACAAAAATATACTGCCCAGTCATATAGCGCATTCGGGGTATTATTGGCGCGCCCCCGTAGCCCAAGGGCAGAGGCTGACCCCCTAAAAGGGTCCCCAGTGTCGGTTCGAACCCGACCGGGGGCACCCTCTCTCTTCAGGTCACCTTTCGAGCGGATGCATGTGCATTGGCACCGTCAAATGCATCTTCCCCTGCATGTTCCTATGCACCAAAACCCCCAGGTAGCAGCCAATGTCTCCACAGCGGAGCGCGTGCTGCCCGCCACCGGATGTAGTTTTGCGTCATGTGACGCATTCGGAATGGAGCGCATAAGGCAATTGTTGCCCGCATGGGCGTTTTATCGCCTCGCGACATTTTCCGGCATGCCCTGATTAACCCGCGAATCATGACAAATGGGAACACGGCGCTTCGTGGCTAAACCGCCCAGCGAGTCGTAGCTCAGCAGAAGCCCTACCTAGAGCCCCGGGCGACGTTCCACCGCGGCGCGAGTGCCGCCCCCGGCGCAAGGCGAGTACCGGCCCCGTCGCCGCGCCTGACCGTTTTGGTGGAATATCTCCCGGTTGCGCCGACCCGCCCTGCCGCCCGTGGCCTCCAGTGATGCTGGTCGGTGTCACACCAACCAGCAAAGCCGGCCTCATCCCGGGGGATGGTCGCGGTGGCGTGAAAGTCCCGCGGCTGCGGGTCGCGGCGTGCCGCTGCCGCGGGCGGCGCTGTCCGGAGGCATCTTCTCCCGGGTTAGTACACCCCGGCTGCCGGGCATATCCGGGCACTACGGACGGGAAATGTGCGCTAAGCCGGGAGAAGTCAGCTGGCCGCCAGCGGGTTCGGGCCGGCTGCCGCGCCCAGCCGAGGTGGAGGACTCTCGGCTCAGAGCGTGGTTAATGCAGCACCGACCAGCATCGCAGGCCGCGACGGCAGGGCGAGATGGTGAGAATGCCCGATTCGTGCGCCCGCAATCCAGGCGCGCGCCCTGCACGGGGCCGCGCGAGGGGAAGGCGCCCGCCCAGGGAAGGGGCGCGCGAGGGGAAGGCACCCGCGCACGAGGGGAAAGCGCGCGCGGAAGGGAACCCCACGCCGGGGAGGGGTACCCGCGATCGGGCCGCCCGTGTGAGGGGAAGGCGCGCCTACTCGGGCACGCCTGCGCGGGCGGTTTTCTGCACGTGCCACCTACCCGGGGCCCGCTTACGGCGGGTCCGGGTCTTGCGGCGCGTTAGGCGTTAGGCGCTGAAGAGGCGGAGCCGACGGCGCAGCTCGTACTCGTGCACAATCGCGTTGGCGTAACCGTGCGAGATGTTGTGCTCGTCCGCGAGCCAGTTGGCTCGCTCCGCTCGTCGGAGGAAGGAGGGTCCTGATTCAAGGTGCCTGAACCACTCAGGAAGGTCGCATCCCGTCACGAACG
>JBEKHI010000428.1:0-6833 GCA_050012355.1 Streptosporangiaceae bacterium
GACGCCAACGCCACCACGGTCATGGACTTCCTCGACCTCACGTCTCCTCCCGCATACCTCACGCCGCCCACATCGTCGATCACGGCACCGTCGCCGAGCGGCGCGTCGGGACCCGTGTCACCGTAAGCCGCCGCGCCAGTGTTCAGGGCCACGAACGCGCGGGTGACTCCAAGCACCCAGCCGGGCCACCACTTATTGTCACTCCCCGCAACCGGGCTGCCTTCATCCGCGTGGTGAAGGCGGGCAACTCCTCCGGGCCGGTGGCGACTGCTACCCGCGAGGCGCCCCCTGATCGGTGCCCGGCTGCGGGAGGGCGGCGACCAGCGCCTCGGCGCCGCTGGCCTGGGAGGTGGCCGTTGTGTTCGCGACCGGACCGGACCAGTCCAGGCCGATCTGCCCGGCGCTGTTGGTGTCGTTGTCCTCGATCGAGGTCGCCTGGGCCTGGAAGAACGCGTTGTAGGCGGTGGTCTCGGCGATCGTAGCGAGCATCCGCAGGTCCCGGACGAAGATGCCCTTGAACGCCGGACCGTCGGTGCCGCAGTTGTCTGGCTCGCATGGCTCGACCAGGATGTCGTTTTCTGTGAGCGCGCTCCTCGCCGCGTTGGCTATCGATTCGGCCGTGGTGAGCAGGGCGGTATTGCCGGTGGCCTGATAGAGAGCGGAAAGCCCAGCCAGGATGACGCCCTGGTTGTAGGTCCAGTTCGTGTCGCTGCTGATCTGGCAGCCGCTGGTGAGCCCGTCGTCGACCAGGTTGTAGCCGTTGATCAGCCCGCTGCCGCTGAACCAGTCCCATTCGGCGTCAGCCCAGCTGAGATAAGTGGTATCGCCCGGGATCCGGTTGTGCAGTTCGGCGGTCAGCTCGAGAAAGAGCTCATTTTCTATGGCGTTCTTGTAAGTCTTTGCGGTACTCCACCAGATGCCGCCGCCGCAGGTCGAGTCCCAGTAGCTGTGTATGTAGTTCGCGTCCGTCTCGGCCATCTGCAGGTACGCGGCGTCGCCGGTGATGTCATAGGCCTGCACCCAGGCCAGCGCCCACCAGCCGGTGTCGTCCATGTAGTCGTTCTCGAAATCCCCGGAGCCGTTGTCATTGAACGCCGCCGAGATCGCGTAGTCGTAGGAGGTGTCCCCGGTGGTCTGCTCATAGGTCTCGATCGTGCTGAGTGCCACGGCGGACTGCCACCATCCGTCCGCGTCGATCAGGCCGGTGCCGGAGTTGTAAGACTGCATAAGCTCCGCGATCGCGGAGGAGGCGGGAGTGACGGCAGCCCCGGCTGGGGCTGCCGTCATGACCGCCAGCCCCAGCCCGAGGATGCCGCCGATCGTTATCAGGGCCGTGACCAGGCGCCTGAGTACTGCCTGCTGACGTGACTGCGGGAGGAAGGATGTCATGCCGGGCTCTTTTCGTAGCGCGTCGGCCAGCCAATGCGACAACGTTGTCACCCGTGATTTAAGACCGGTAAACAGATAGTTGCAATACCCAACACGAGTCTTGTCACGGCGCGGGCCTGACACGCTTACGGCCACGGACACGGACGGCAGGAGCGGTGTACTGAACCGTCCGCCGGGCTACGTCGCCGAGCGTTCTGACAGGCTCGGCGAGTTCGCCAGCGCCCTGCGGATCTCGCGGGCGATGCCGAAGGTGTTGACGAGGCGGTCGATGGTGACCCCACCGGGCCTGATCCGCAGCTCCGTCTGACCGCCTCGCGGGGTGATCGTCACCTGCGCCTTGACGATCCGGTTGTCGCCGATTCCGACGGCGATTGTGTTCGGCTGGCCTTGCTTCAGGCCTTGGAGGACCAGCTGGCCGATGGCCATCCCTGGCAGCACGTTGTAGTCGGGTCTTAGGCCGTTGCGCAGCACGGTGACCACCTCGTCGGTGGTCAGGTCCGGACGAGGAACAGTAATGGTAGACATGGCTCTCCTACTCCCATCGGAAGAAACTCTTGGCCAGGAACCCGAATACAAGCGCGTACGCCGCGAGTACCAGGAGCCCCAGCGTCGGCGGGAACTGGCCGTATATCGGGTAGACGATCGCCTGCACCGCCGCGCCGAGCGGCGTGAAATGGCTGATGTCCAGCACTACGCTCGGCATCAGCTGGACCGGGTAGAAGAGGCCGGAGAAGAACACCAGCGGGTAGAACACCGCCGCCCCGATGCCGCGAACGGCACTAGAGGTCGGGGCCACCGCCGCGATGCACAGGCCGATCGCGAAGGACGCGGCGATAGACAGCAGGAGGGCCAGCAGGAAGCCGCCCGGGTTCGCCGGTGCGTGCTGGCCGAAGAACGCGATGCTCACCGTCAGGATCATCGCCGAGGCGATGATCATAACGCACGCCTGCACGGCGAGCTGCGCGGCCAGCACCCAGGAGGCGGGCACCGGCGTGACCGACAGGCGACGGAGGATGCCCTGTTCCCGGTAGGAGACCAGCGGGCCGGGAAGGTAGATCAGCGCGAGCAGGCCAATCGAGAACGAGATGAGGATCGGGATGTAAATCTGGAAGGGTGACAGGCCATCCAAGCGCGAGCTGGGATGCTTGAAGACGGGAAGCTCGCCGAAGATGACCATGATCAGCAGCGAGATCCCGATCGCGGCGATCGCCCCGGCCGGCTGACGCCAGACGAGCCGCACCTCGTTGCGGAAGATCGCGCCGAACGCGGCACGCGGCGGCCGTGCCCGCGGCAACGCATATGAGCTGTTCATGACGGTCCTCCCTGCGGGTGGTCGCGTTCTCCGGTGAGACGCACGTAGGCGTCCTGGAGGCTCGCCGCGTCGAGCCGCACGTCGCGCGCCTCCACACCCGCCGCGTGCAAGGCGAGGACCACCGCGTTGACCAGCTCACCCGTGCCGGTGACAACGACGTGGCGGCCGTCGCGTTCGACCCTGGTTACCCCGGGCAGCCCGGTCAGCAGGCCCTCATCGAACGGTCCGGAGGGGACGAACCGCACGGTCTTCCCGCCCTGGACCCGCGCGGCGAGCCCTGCTGGGGTGTCCAGGGCGACGATGCGCCCGCCGTCGATCAGCGCCACCCGGTCACACAGCCGCTCGGCCTCCTCCATGAAGTGCGTGACCAGCACGATCGTCGCACCGCGGTCGCGGACCTGCTCGATGAGCCGCCAGGTGTCGAGGCGGCCCTGCGGGTCCAGGCCCGCCGTCATCTCGTCGAGCACCGCGACCCTCGGCCTGCCGATGAGCGCCAGCGCCACCGACAGCCGCTGCCGCTGGCCGCCGGACAGGGACCGGTAGTAGTCGCGGCGCTTCCCGGCGAGCCCGAGCGCCTCAACCAGTTCGGTGGTGTCGGCGGGGCTTTGGTAGAAGGTGCGGTACATGTCGAAGATCTCGCCTACCCGGAGCTTGGCCGGGAACGCGCTGTCCTGAAGCTGCACGCCGACGATCTCGCGGACCTGATCCCGGTCGGCCCGGGGATCGAGGCCGAGCAGCCGGATGGTCCCGGCGTCCGGTTCGCGGAGCCCGCTGACGCACTCGACCGTGGTGGTCTTCCCCGCGCCGTTCGGCCCCAGGATGCCGAAGATCTCGCCCTCGGCCACCGAGAACGACACGTCGCGCACCGCCACCACGGGTCCGTAGCTCTTACGCAGGTGAGTGACCTGCACGGCCGCGGTCCCGGGCGCGGGGCTAGCGTGGCCCGCTTCCGCCAGCCCGGGCGCATCGTCCGCGCTGGCCTGCTGCGCCATCATGCGAACCTCCTCGCCTGTCCGGGGCCGGCTGCTCCGGCCCCTCGTGAACAGGTTCGCGCTTACGCCCCGGCCCGCGGCAGGGGTGGAATCACCCACACGAGCAGGCGGCCCTGATCAGACGAGGCCGACGGCGAGCGCGAGGCGGGTGAGATCAGCGCGACGCCGGCAGCCGGTCTTGTCCCGGATCCGGTCCAGGTGGGAAGTGACGGTC
The DNA here is from genome assembly GCA_050012355.1 of Streptosporangiaceae bacterium. Lineage (GTDB taxonomy): Bacteria > Actinomycetota > Actinomycetes > Streptosporangiales > Streptosporangiaceae > JBEKHI01. The sequence goes on from JBEKHI010000428.1 coordinate 3,908, forward strand.
CGCACCGTGATGTACAGCTGGCCGGCGATCTGCGCGTCGGTGCGGCCCCGCGCGACCAGGGTCAGCAGTTCCCGTTCCCGGGGGCTGAGCCTGGCCAGGTCCGGTGGGGCAAATGCATCGGCCTCAGCGGGCGCCTGCGGCTCAGCTGAGGCGAGCATGAGGGCGTACTCGGCCGCAGCGGCCGGGCTCATGGCCGCGCCTCGCTGCTCGGCGGCCAATGTCCGCGTCTCACCGATGAGGTCACGGGCCCGCCGGAGCGGATCGTCCCGGCCACCCGCATCCGACGGCGGGAGCGGGCCGGGTCCGCCGAGCGCGGACATCGCCGCCCACACCGTGACCGCCGGGGCGTGGCGACGGGTGGCGGCACACAGGCGACCGCAGCAATCCAGGCCGACGAGCAGCATGGGCCGCACCCCAGCCTGCGAGGCGATCTCAAGTTGCTCGCGCAGGTGCATCGCCGCCTCGCCGACGTGGTGCGCTTGCAGGTCCAGGATCACCCGGTTCCGCAGGTGGCCGGCCAGGGCCGTCAGGTCACCCGTCTCCCGGCTCCAGGCCAGCCCGGCCGCGCAGGCCTGTTCGGCGGCGCCCATGTCGCCCGCCTCCGCCAGGACCGTCGTGATGAGCTGGCTGACGCCCCGCTGCAGCGCACCGGCGACGTCACCCGGGAGCTGCTGCGCCTGGCGCGCGAGCCGGTAGGCGCCGTCCCGGTCGCCGCAGTGCCAGGTGGCGAAGCTGAGACAGGCCAGGGCCAACGCCTCCAGTCCCGGCAGGCCGGTCTCCCGGGCCAGCTCCAGCGCCTGGCGGCCGTCACTGACCGCCTCGGCACTACGGCCCATCGCCGACAGCGTCCCTGCCCTGCCGCCCAGGCACATCGACAAGATCGCCGACCGTACCGGCGATGCGGGCCGCACGGCATTTTCCAGCGCGTCGCGGACCGCGGTGAAATGCTCCAGCGCCGCGACCGCATCGCCGGACTGCCCGGCGGCCTGGCCCAGGTTAAGGCGGGCACTGCACCACTCGTCGCTGCCCGGGGCGGCGTACTCGGCGATCGTGGCTAGCAGCCGTGTCTGGCTGGTCAGCCTGCCGCGGATCTGCCACCAGGGCCGCAGTGCCTGCGCAATCCGCTGCGCTGTACCGGGGGCATGGCCCATGGCCCAGCCCAGCGCGCGACTCATGGTGGCATCCTCGGCGTCAAGACGCCGCAGGCTGGCCAGCTCCGTGGTACTGGCCTGCAGACCGCTGGAGCATTCCACGGCCACGTCCACCGCGTAGTCGCTCATCGCTTTCACGGCCTGGTCGTCTTCGCCGGCCTCGGCGAGCAGCCTGGCCGCGTAGGCCCGCAGTGTCTCCAGCATCGCGTACCGGGTCCGGCCGTCCGGGTCAACGCGCGGGGGGACTACCAGCGAGGCGTCGACCAGCCGCAGCACGGCTCGTGCGGCGCCGGCCCCTGCGACCGCTTCGGCCGCTTCCAGGGTGAACGGGCCGGGGAACACCGACACGGCTCGGAACACCCGCTGCTCGAAGTCGTCAAGCAGCCGGTAGCTCCAGTGCACCGTGGCTGCCAGCGACCGCTGCCGCTGCCCGGCCAGCCGGTTGCTGTCGGCCAGCAGCTCGAACCGGTCGTCGATCCGCTCCAGTAGTTGCGCCACGCCGAGCACGTCCACCCGCGCCGCGGCCAGCTCGATCGCGAGCGGCATCCCGTCCAACGCAGCTACCAGCCGGGCCACTGTCGCCCTGGTCGTCTCGTCCAGCGCGAAACTCCGGTCAGCCCGGGCAGCCCGGTCCGCGAACAGCGTCACCGCCTCGCACTCGGACGCGCCGGACAGGCTCCCGGGACCGGGCAGGGCCAGTGGCCCCAGCCGGTACCGTACTTCCCCCGCGATCCGCAGCGGCTCCCGGCTGGTGGCCAGCACGCGCACGTCATCGGCACCGAGCAGCAGCCTGCCGCACAGCTCCGCGACGGCCCCGATCACCTGCTCGCAGTTGTCTAGGACTAGCAGCAATTGCCGGGCGGCCAGCGCGTCGGCCAGCGCGTCGGCCGCCGCGACCACTGGCAGGTCACGGATGCCCAGTGCCGCACCCACTGCGGTCACTACCTGCGCCGGATCCTCGACCCGCGCCAGCTCCGCCAGCCACACCCCGTCAGCGAACCGGCCGGCCACCCGCCTTGCCACCTCGTCGGCCAGCCGTGTCTTCCCGGCACCGCCTGGCCCGGTCACCGTCACCAGGCGACACTGACTCAGCTGGCCGGCGACATCCGCCACCGCCTGAGCCCGGCCGACGAAACTGGTGAGCGCGACCGGGAAGCCACGCATGCCCTCCGCCCCGTCCGCCTCCGCTGACCGCCTCACAGCGGTCACCATATCTGCGGTCGTGCGTTAGCAACAGGCCAAGTCGACGACCGGGCCGCGCCTACAAGCACCTCCGGCGGCGCCCACACACAAACCCGCTGAACCGCAGAACCCGCCGACGACAGCGGTCATTGCCCCGGCACACGCCCGAAACCCGTCGCCGGTGTCGCCCGTCCGTAGCCGTCCGTCGAAAGCCGTCCGTCGAAACGTCGACGGTGCACACCGACCGTCCGCGCGGCCCGGGCGATGTCCGCCATGCGTCCGTGGACACCGCGACACAACGGCCCGCAGCGCGACAAGGTGACACATGCCGGGACAGAGAAAAACGCCCCGCTAGCACGAGAATTCGCAGCTAGCGGGGGCGTTTCGCAGCGTGTGGCAGGTGATGGGTTCGAACCATCGGAGGCTGAGCCGACGGTTTTACAGCCCTATCCTCCTAGCCGAGGCTTATGCCGATGGCCAGCGCGGACGCCATCCGAGGCGGCGGGACGGGCCGCTTCCGTCCGCTATGTATCCGTGCGCTGGGAGTCCGGGGCGCCCCGGGGCACGGACATCCACGGACGCCGTCCGTTGGG
>JBEKHI010000429.1:0-6823 GCA_050012355.1 Streptosporangiaceae bacterium
GACGGCATCACCGACGCCTACCAGCTCCGCCAGCTAGCCCGCCGCGCAATCGGCAAGTGGGTAAGCGACAACTACCGCCGCCGCCCCATGATCATCCCCGTAGTAGTAGAAGTCTGACCTCTCGGCGGGCGGCGCCCGCTCGGGCGGGCGGGAGGCTCGCCCCGCACCGCTGAGGCCCGCAGGAGCTCGCGGCGGCCCCGCGCCGCTGCCCGCAGCACGGGTGGGTCCCGAGTGGCTGGTGTGACCAGTGAGGTCTTCTACAAGCCTGTCGATGGCCCAACGCGGGGCCGATAAACCCAGCGGTGGGCCCACGACGGCAACGTAGAAGGACCCAGGATTCACACGGACCTCTTGGGTCCCGGCGGGTACGCCCGCTGGATGGTGCTCGCCGCTAATGGCCCGCAGCTGAGAAAATTCTTTGCGGGGAATCGTTCCGGCATGTTGGCATATGCCGTTCTTGTGTCGACGGGAAAAGTCAGACCCCGCCGGCACCATACGACTATGGGACGAAACACAGCGGACGTCGTTCAGACCCTCGACCAGATCATGGACTGGCAGCGCGACGTGATCTCTCGGGACCAAGCCCTCCGCCTGGGCATTACTGCCGACAGATTGCGGAACCGGCTGCGTCCTGGTGGCTCATGGCAGCGAATACTCCCAGGGGTTTACGGCGGATTCACCGGGACACCAACTCCATTCCGGAAGCTCATGGCGGCTCAGCTTTACGGTGGTGCCGGAGCAGTGATTACTGGATCGGCCGCGCTGGAATGTCATCGCATCTGGCGACCAAGCGGCGACACCATCGATATTCTCATCGCCGCAAATCGGAAGCGGCGCGATCACGCCTTCGTGAGCGTACGGCGCACGACGCGGATGCCTGCTCGAATATTGCGGGAAGGCCGCTTCAGTACACGCTAGCCCCTCGAGCCATAGCCGACGCAGCGGTCGTCATGGACGATCTCCGTTCCGTACGGCAACTCGTCTCCAGCGGTGTGCAAACAGGCCGCTGCACGGTGCCTGAGCTCGCGATGGAACTCGCCGACGGGCCGATCATCGGGTCGGCGCTGTTCAGGGAGGCGCTGTCGGATGTCGTGGACGGGATCAGGTCGACTGCGGAGGCCGACCTGAAGGATCTGCTCAAGGGCTCCGGCCTGGAAATGCCGCTGTTCAACGCCGAGATCTGGGCGGGTGACATCCTCATCGCGATACCCGATGCCTGGTGGCCGCTCTACGGTGTAGCTGTCGAGGTCGACTCGCGTGAGTGGCACCTTGGGCCGGAGGACCATGAGCACACACTCGAGCGAGGTCGCCGGATGACGCGGCATTGCGTCCTAGTGCACCGGTTCACGCCAAAACAGCTTCGCCGTGAACGGCGTTCGGTGGTTACCGAGATCGCCGGTGCGCTAGAAGGCGCGCGGGGACGACCGCCGCTTAACCTGCGTACCGTCCCGGTCGACGACCCCGAGTACGGGTCGTGGCGGAGTAAAGCGGTCCCAGCGATGGGACATCGATAGCGCTATAGGCCCAGCGATGGGACATCCATGGGGAAAAGCCGGGGAGAGCCCAGGGAAAAGCCAGGGGAGAGCCGGGAAAAGCCCTGGGGAGGAGCCGGGACAGAGCTTCAGCGGGCGACGGTGGCGGGGGCGCTGTCGGCGGGGGTGTCGGTGATCTGGGCGACCAGGTCCAGCACCTTGCGGGCTCCGTCGGCTACCTCGTGGCGCATGGTTAGCACCTTGATCAGTTCCCGGCCGCCCGGGTCGGCGGAGCGACCCTCGTGCGGCAGCCACAGATGAGTCACGTCGGCGATCCGAGCCTTCATCGTGTCCAGCCGCAGGCTCGCCTCGGCGACCGGCCACCGGTCGAGCGGGTGCGCCCCACCAGCGGGCGCCGAACGCGAGATCCGGCGGACTGCCTCGTTGAACGCTGACCTGGCGAACGAGTACTGGATGCTGGCCAGCACCGAGAAGCCCCAGCCCATGGCGCTGATCGTGAAGACATCGGCAGGGGAGCCCGCGGGGAGCACCCGGGAAATCCGGTAAGACGGCGTACATCGTGAGCCGCGTCCGGCGAAGGCGAGCACGGCCTCGGGACGGGTGTCGCCAGAAGTGACCGCGTGCACGGCCGTCCAGTCCCAGCCGGGAGTCAGGCCGGTCAGCACGCCCGGGGTCCGGAACCGGTACCCGCTCTCGCCTGACGGGGCGCAGCGTGATTGCGGGGCGGCGAATTGCAGGTCGGAGCCTGGCAGCCCGTGGCCGCCGGCGAACAGCGCGCCGCGCGCCGCCTCCAGCAGGATCCACTTGGCCGACATGTCGCCGCACCGGTACGCATCCGACGCGGCACCGGTCCAGTACAGGTGCGCGCTGACGGCGAGCGCGGTGAGCGGCGAGCGGTAGGTGAGCTGGCGCTGCCCGCAGGCCGCCTGGCGAAGCGTGCAGCCCATCCCGCCAAACTCGGTGGGCAGCGCCACCTTGAGATACCCGACATCCCGCAGCCGGGCGATGTCACGGCTGAGGGTGGCGGCCGTCTCGGCCGAGGCCAGCCCGGCTCGCCCTGTCGGCAGAGCTGAGGGAGAGGAAGGGGACAGCCCGGCCAGCACGGCGACGTCTGACGCCGTGCCTCCTGCGCCTCCCGCGACCTGGTGTCCGCCGATCCGCCTCAGCAGGTCGTCGGTGAGCAGGTCGCGCGGCCTGATCGATGCCATGGACTGCTCCTCCCTCGACCCAAACTTACCCCTAGGACACCACAAAGCGGAACCAATGTCAACTAAACAGGTAGGAAAAGTGGGGCTCGCAAATCAGGTCAACCCACCACCCGCAACGGCTTGTCGTCGAAGAACGCGGCGATGTCTTCCACCGCGTCCTCATAGAAGACCCGGTACCCGTCGTCGGTGACGTACCCCAGATGCGGAGTGAGCACCGTCCTAGGCGCCGAACGCAGTGGATGTCCGCCCGGCAACGGTTCCTCATCATAGACGTCAAGGGCCGCGCCGGCGATCGATCCGGAACGCAAAGCCGACAGCAGGGCGGTGGTGTCCACGATGGGCCCGCGTGAGGTATTGACCAGGTACGCCGTCGGCTTCATCAGCGCCAGTTCGGACGCCCCCACCAGGCCGACCGACCGGGGGCCCAGCTTGTAGTGCACGGTCACTACGTCCGACGTCGAGAACAGTGAATCCTTCGAGACCACCGACACCCCGGGCATATCGGAAGCAGAAAGATGAAGGCTCCAGGCGATCACCCGCATCCCGAAGGCTTGCCCGATGGCGGCGACGGCCTGCCCCTGCCGCCCGAGCCCGACCACGCCAAGCGTCCGGTCGCGCAGCCCGAGCCCGATGGTCTGCTGCCAGCCGCCGGCCCGCATCCGCCGGTCTTCTTCCGGTATGTGCCGGACCAAAGACAGGATCAGCGCCCAGGTCAGCTCGGCGGTCGCTCCGGCGGAGCCGCGGGTCCCGCACACCGTCACTCCTTGTGACCGAGCGAAAGGGACATCGATCGACGCGTTCGCCATCCCGGTCGTCACCAGCAGCCGCAGGGCGGGCAGCGCCGCGAGCCGGCCGGCGTCGAAATAGGTCCGCTCCCGCATGGCGACCACCACGTCGTACGGCCGCAGCGTGGCGATCAGATCCTCGGTCCTGGAGATATGTGCGTGGAACGGCGTGACCTCCACGGCCCCCAGCCGTGACCAGTCCGCGCTGGTCAGCGCCGCGTTCTGGTAGTCGTCCAAGATGGCTATCCGCATGATGACTCCCGAGCAAGGCTCCGCTGCCATCTCAGAGGTTACGCCTGATAGCGTCTGGATCATGCTCTGGCTCGACGCGCTGGCGGACAAGGCGATCGCCGGTGAACCCCTGACCAAGGAAGAAGCCCTCGCGGTCCTCAGCACGACCGACGACGAGATCCTGGACGTCGCCGCCGCCGCGTTCCGGGTGCGCCGCCACTTCTTCGGCCGCCGGGTCAAGCTCAACTACCTGGTCAATATCAAGAGCGGGCTGTGCCCCGAGGATTGCTTCTACTGCTCCCAGCGCGTGACGTCCAAGGCCGACGTGCTCAAGTACACCTGGCTGAAGCAGGACGAAGTACTCCAGACCGCCGAGGCGGGAGTCAGCGCCGGCGCGAAACGCGTATGCCTGGTCGCCAGCGGCCGCGGTCCGAGCGACAAGGACATCGATCGCGTCGCGGGCATGATCGAGTCCTTCAAGGACAAGCACCCCGACGTCGAGGTGTGCGCCTGCCTCGGCTTCCTGACCGAGACCCAGGCGGGTCGGCTCAAGGACGCGGGCACCACGGCGTACAACCACAATCTCAACACCGCCGAGGATCACTACGGCGACATCTGCACCACACACGACTTCAGTAACCGCGTCGACACGGTGAACACCGCCAAGCACGCGGGACTGTCTCCCTGCTCCGGCCTGATCGCCGGGATGGGCGAGAGCGACGAGGACCTTGCGGACGTAGCGCTCGCGCTGAGGAACCTCGACCCGGACAGCGTCCCGGTCAACTTCCTGCTCCCGTTCGATGGCACACCGCTCGCGGACACCTGGGAACTCACGCCGCAGCGCTGCCTGCGCATTCTCGCGATGGTCCGGTTCACGAACCCGGCCGCCGAGGTGCGGCTGGCCGCCGGCCGCGAGGTCCACCTGCGCTCGCTGCAGCCGCTGGCGCTGCACATCGTGAACTCCATCTTCCTCGGCGACTACCTGACCAGCGAGGGGCAGCCGGGTAAGCAGGACCTGGACATGATCCGCGACGCGGGCTTCACCGTCGAGGGCGCGCGGGAAACCGAGGACGAGCGGCCCGACGGGGTGCGCATCCGCCGTCGCGGCGCGGGCACAGTACTTCCTGCGAACGCATGAACATCGCCGGCATCATCGATGAGATGGAGGCCGACGATCAGGCGGGCCACTACCCGAAGCTGATCGTCGAGCGCCCCTGGTCCGAGCACAACCGCGTCATCGACGGCGAGTTCGCGAAGCCAGCCGCGATCCGCTGGTACCTGGAACGCGAGCTAACCCGGCTCGCCCGGGCCGGCGCCAGCATCAGGGTCGAGCCCGGCCGGGACGCGGTGGAACTGCACGACCCGGCGCTCACCACCAACGTGGACGAGACCACCTGGGACCTGCGCCGCAAGAAGCTGTTCCTGTTCCCGCCGGAGCGGATGGCATTGTCCATCGACCGGCTAGCGCACTACACCGGCACCGATGCGAGTGACTTCCAGCGTTACGTGCTGCTGACGAACTACGCGTGGCATGTCGAGGAGTTCCGCAAGCAGTTCCCGGACGCGACTGGCCCGGACCACGAGGGCCGGCAGATGCCCGCCTGGCACCACGAGCGGCCGGACCGGACCGGGATCACGATCGTCAACATCGGTGTCGGCCCGTCCAACGCCAAGACGATCACCGACCACCTGGCGGTGCTGCGCCCGGACCTGATGCTGATGATCGGTCACGCGGGCGGGCTGCGTAACCACCAGGAGATCGGCGACCTGGTGCTCGCCAACGCGTTCCTGCGTGATGACCTGGTGCTTGACGTGCTGCTGCCGCTGTCGATTCCGGTGGTCCCGAACCACACCCTCAACGCGTTGCTGCTTGATGAGATCGGCGATCGCGGCCTGCGCAGCCGGATGGGAACCGTGTTCACCACCGCCAACCGTAACTGGGAGCTGCAGTTCACCAGCGTCGCCGAACGGATCCGGTTGTCTCGCGCGATCGCGGTCGACATGGAGTCGGCGACGGTCGCGGCGAACGGGTTCCGGTACCGGATCCCGACCGCGACGCTGCTCGCGATCAGCGACAAGCCGCTGCACGGGCTGCCAAAGCTGAACGAGCAGGCCCAGGCGTTCTACGCCAGCACCCGCCGCCAGCACGTGCAGATCGCCACCGCCACCATCGCCAGGGTCCGCGAGCAGTACCCAGAGGGGCTGCCAGCCACCGACATCCGGTCGCCTGACGAGCCGCTGCTCGGCCAGTAATGACTCCGGAGGAACTGGAGCGCGCGGCCGCTCGGCACTGGCGCGCGCCCGATGAGGAGTATCTCGGCGACTGGCTGCTGCGCGCGGCCGACGGCTTCACCGGCCGGGCGAACTCGGCCCTCCCGCTGGGCGATCCCGGACGGACCCTCGCCGACGCCCTGGCTGAGGTGGTCGACTGGTATCGCGCCAGAAACCTGCCCGCCATGATCCAGCTCCCCACCGACCACATGCTGGATATTTCGCTATCAAAACGGCGCTGGGTAATTCGTCCTGCCCCCGCCATCGTCATGACCGCCGACCTAACCGAACTCCCGGCCGCCGAGGCAAGTTTCGACACCGAGCCAGACGACGGGTGGCTTCGCCGGTACAACTACCGGGGCAGCACGCTCCCGCCGATCGCGAAAACAGTCCTGCTGTCGGCGCCCGAGCAGTACTTCGCCAGCATCCGCCGCGACGGCGAGACGATCGCCATCGCGCGACTATCCCTAGACAGCGACGGCCTAGCAGGCCTAACCGCCATCGAAGTGGACCCCGCGTACCGCCGCCAGGGCCTAGGCACAACCATCACCGCCGCCGCCTGCACGTACGCCCGTACCCGCGGCGCCAAGCAGGCCTTCCTCCAGGTAGCGACGGACAACACCCCCGCCCGCACCCTCTACGAATCCCTAGGCTTCCGCGACTCCCACGAGTACCACTACCGCGTAGCCCCCTGACGGCCGGACGGGGACTTGCCGGATGGGGACTTGCCGGACGGGGACTTGCCGGACGGGGACTTGCCGGACGCCACTTGTCGATGTGACATCGACCGCGCTCTATACCGGTCGATGTCACATCGACCGTAGGGGGTGCGGGG
>JBEKHI010000430.1:0-6809 GCA_050012355.1 Streptosporangiaceae bacterium
TACATAGGCGCCATCAGATGGCGCCTATGTAGCATCGACACGAAGGGGTGAGCTGCTCAGCCGCCCACGTAGGGGACGGCCTCCAGGATCTCCACCGAGGCACTGCGGCCGTTCGGGAGCGTGTAGCTCGCCGAGTCGCCGACCTTCTTGCCGTTGATCGCTGAACCCAGCGGGCTCCTCGGCGAGTAGACATCGATCGGGGAGCCGCTTTCCTCGCGGGAGGCGAGCAGGAAGGTGACCTCTTCGTCGTCGCCCTGGAAACGGATGGTCACCGTCATGCCGGGACCAACCACTCCGTCGGCGCGGGGTGGGTCGCCGACCCGGGCATTCTCGAGGATGTGCTGAAGCTGGATGATGCGACCCTCGATCTTGCCCTGCTCTTCCTTGGCCGCGTGATAACCGCCGTTCTCTTTCAGATCTCCCTCTTCGCGGGCATCCTCGATCTTCTTGGCGATATCGAGGCGGCCCTGTCCAGAGAGGTGATCAAATTCCGCCTTGAGCCGGTCGTACGCCTCCTGGGTCAGCCAGGTGAGGCTGTCATCACGCGTCTCGGTCACGGGCACTCCTCAGTACTGAGCAGGTCTATCTTGCGCGAGCCGGGCCGTGACTGGCCCCGCTCTGGGGGTAATCTCTTGAGCCTACAAGGGTCGGTCATCGCTGAGAACTAGTCAAATGCGGTTCGCCGGGAATGTCTGCCCCTGGAGGGGATGTTTCGCCCAGTGGTGGGAAAACAGTGGTGGCACTTTTCGCTCCCAGAGGTAACAGGAGGCCCGGAGTGACCTTCCGCCTGATGGCGGTGCACGCGCACCCGGACGACGAGTCCAGCAAGGGCGCGGCGACTATGGCGAAATACGTCCGCGAGGGCGCCGAGGTTCTAGTGGTCACGATGACCGGCGGCGAACGTGGGGACATTCTCAACCCGGCCATGGAACGCCCGGAAATCAAGGGGAATCTGCCCGCTATCCGCCGCGCCGAGATGGACCAGGCACGAGCGATCCTGGGCGTGCGGCAGGAGTTCATGGGCTTCGTCGACTCCGGGCTCCCGGAGGGGGATCCGTTGCCGCCGCTGCCGGAGGGCAGCTTCGCGGTGACGCCGCTCGAGACGGCCGCCAGGCCGCTCGTCGAGGCGGTCCGGCGGTTCCGCCCGCACGTGCTGCTCGCTTACGACGAGAGCGGCGGCTACCCGCACCCGGATCACATCAAGGCGCACGAGGTGGCGATCAGGGCCTTCGACGCGGCGGCCGACCCGGACGCTTATCCGGGCACCGGGGAGCCGTGGCAGCCACTGAAGATGTACTACTTCGTCACGTTCCACGAGGCGAAGTTCCGCGCGCTGCACGACGAGATGGTCCGCCGTGGCCTGGAGTCTCCGTACGTCAAGATGGTCGAGGAGCGGGCCGAACGCGCGTCGAAGCGGGAGACCCCGGCAATCACCACCCGCATCGAATGCGCTGACTACTTCGAGATAAGAGACCAGGCACTCCTGGCCCACGCGACTCAGATAGACCCGGACGGCGCGTGGTTCGCCTGCCCGCGTGACGTCCAGGCAACCGCGTGGCCGACCGAGGACTATCATCTAGCTAGGTCGCTCGTGGACACCGAGCTACCGGAAGATGATCTGTTCGCGGGTATCCGGGAAAGTGTGACGCTTTGATTCATCTCCTCGCCGCAAGCTCGAGCTCGGACGACGCGCTCTCCGGCACGCTCGCGTTCCTCGTCGTGGCCGGGATCGGCATCGTGCTGGTGTTCCTGCTCCGCTCGATGAACAAGCAGTTCAAGAAGCTCGGCCCGCCCCCGGAGGACCCGCAGTAGCATCGCTAGATGCGAGTGGTCCATGGGCTCTGGGTGCGCGGCGCGCTGGCCCTGTGGGCGGAAGATGGCGACGCCCGGCAGCCGGCCAAACCGAAGCCGGGCACGCACCCGTTCGCGGTACGGCATGCCGAGCTCGCCCGGTCCTATCCGGGCGCGAGCGTATCGGTACTGACCCTGCAACTGCCCACCTCGGGTACCCGCCCGGTCCCGTCTGACGGAAGCGACACCGGTGCGCGCAAGCTCGCCAGCTGGCAAGTACCCGCGCTGCTGTTCACCTCGTCGCGGGCGCTCGAACTACTCGAGGACCCGGGCGCGCCGCGTTACCTGGCGGCCGTCGCCAGGTTCGCCGCCGACCTCGCCGAACGCGGCAAGGTGCTTCCTGTCCTGGTTCGCGAACGCGGCGGTTATGCCGCCCGCTGGCGCCCGGTGCTGTCCGGCCCGGACGCCACCCACGCCCGCGACCTAGCGCACGCCATGCCGCCGCTGCTGCGCGCGGCAGTGAAGGGGGATGGGGAGGCGGGCGGGACGGACGCCGGAGCAGTACTCACCGACGCACTCCAGGCACTCACCGACGCCGCCGCTCGCCGTAGCCTGCCGACCGGTCTCATCGCCGCCAGAACTTCCACCATTCCAGAACGATGGATTCAGGGTCTCACCGGCACCGACGCCGCCGTCCTGGTGGACGGACCCGCCGAGGAATCGGCCGCCGCGAGCCTCGCCGGGGAACTCGACGACTGGCTGGCCACCGCCAGCGCCCCGTCCGGCCCGGCCCGCGTCTCCTTCCGCCTGGTCGAGCCAACGGAAGAAGACGAGGACGACTGGAGCGTCGAGCTGGCGCTGCAGTCCGCGGAAGACCCCAGCCTGCTGGTTCCGGCCGCCGACGTGTGGGCCGGGACGTCAAACGACGACTGGCTCGGCGCCGGCTCGGTCCAGTCGCTGTTGACTGGGCTCGGCCGCGCGGCGCGGCTGTTCCCCGCGTTGCAGTCAGCGCTGCTGGAGGCCGCGCCAACCGCCGTTATGGTCGATATGGCGGGTGCACTGGCGTTCTTGCGTGAGCACGGACCGTTGCTGTCCGGCGCTGGGTTTGGCGTGCGACTGCCCGACTGGGCGCGCAAGGCGCGACTGGGGCTGAAGCTCACCACCCGGTCCGCGTCGCCGTCCCCGGCGTCGGTGACGGCGCCGAAGTTCGGCATGGCGGACATCCTCGAGTTCAAGTACGAGGTGGCAGTCGGAGACCTGACGCTGTCCGAGGACGAGCTCGCGGAACTCGCCGCGATGAAGGTGCCGCTGGTCCGGCTGCGCGGCCAGTGGGTGGAACTCGACGACCGGCACGTCAAGGCCGCGCTGAAGTTCCTGGAGCGGGGCCGGTCCGGCACCATGACGGCCGCCGAGGCGCTGAACGCGGGCCTGCACGCCTCCGTCGACGGCATCCCCATCGCCGAAGTGGCCGCCGACGGCTGGCTCGGCGACCTGCTGTCTGGTGAGGCGGACCGGCGGCTGGAACCTGTCCCGGCGCCGGCGGGATTCCACGGGACGCTGCGGCCCTACCAGGAGCGCGGGCTCGCCTGGCTGTCGTTCCTCGACCGGCTCGGCCTCGGCGCGGTGCTCGCCGACGACATGGGCCTCGGCAAGACCATCCAGCTGCTCTCGCTGGCGGCCGCTTCGGCCGGGCCGACGCTGCTGGTGTGCCCGATGTCGCTGGTGAGCAACTGGCAACGAGAGGCGGCCCGGTTCACGCCGGACCTGCGGGTGCATGTGTACCACGGCGCCGACCGTGAGCTACAGGATGCGGACCTGGTGATCACCACGTATCAGATCGCCGCCCGGGACCGCGACGCGCTGGCTGGGGTCGAGTGGTCCCGCGTTGTCTGCGACGAGGCGCAGAACATCAAGAACCACGCCACCCGGCAGGCGGCGGCCGTCCGCGCGCTGCCCGCCAGGTCCAGGATCGCGCTGACCGGGACCCCGGTGGAAAACCGGCTGTCCGAGCTGTGGTCGATCATGGACTTCACCAACCCCGGCCTGCTCGGCTCGTCGACCAGCTTTCGTGAGACGTTCGCCATCCCAGTTGAGCGGCACTCCGACGACGAGGCCACCGCGCGGCTGGCCCGGATCACCGGGCCGTTCGTGCTGCGCCGCCTGAAGACCGACAAGTCGATCATCGCCGACCTGCCCGACAAGCAGGAGATCAAGGTCTGGTGCAACCTCACGCCGGAGCAGGCCTCGCTGTACACCGCGACCGTCACCGACATGATGGCCCGTATCGAGTCGGCCGAGGAAGATATCGAACGGCGCGGGCTGGTGCTGGCGACCATGGCCAAGCTCAAGCAGGTCTGCAACCATCCGGCGCACCTGCTCGGCGACGGCTCCCGGCTCGATGGCCGGTCGGGCAAGCTGGCGCGGCTCGAGGAGATCTGCGACGAGATCGTCGCCGACGGCGAGAAGGCGCTGTGCTTCACGCAGTACGCCGAGTTCGGCAAGATGCTCCGGCCGTACCTGGAGGCACGGCTCGGCTGCCCGGTGCTTTTCCTGTATGGCGGCATGTCGAAGAAGCGGCGGGATGAGGCGATCGCGCGGTTCAACGCGCTGGACGAGCCGGCGATCTTCCTGCTGTCGCTGAAGGCGGGTGGCACCGGACTTAACCTGACGGCGGCCAACCACGTCATCCATTTCGACCGCTGGTGGAACCCGGCGGTGGAGGACCAGGCGACCGACCGCGCCTTCCGCATCGGCCAGCAGCGCGACGTCCAGGTGCGCAAGTTCGTCTGCGCCGGCACGCTGGAAGAGCGGATCGACGCGATGATCGAGGAAAAGAAAGCACTGGCTCGCCGGGTTATCGGCACCGGAGAGAGCTGGGTCACGTCGTTGTCGGTAGCCGAGCTCCGCGACGTGCTCGCGCTCTCTCCCGAGGCGGTGACGGCATGAGCCCGTTCTTTGAGCCGGCCCGTCCGCTGCCCGCCGACGGCATCCGGGCCAAGTCCCGGCGCGGTGCGATCGGCGAGCAGTGGTGGTCCCGGCGGTTCATCGCCGTGCTCGAGTCGGTGATCTCGTCTGGCCGCCTCACCCGGGGCCGTAACTACGCTCGCTCCGGCCAGGTGCTCGAGTTCGCGCTCTCGCCCGGCGCTGTGACGGCGCGGGTGCAGGGCTCCCGGCCGACCCCGTACCGGGTGCATTTGCAGGTCGATCCGCTGACCGATTCGCAGTGGGACGCGGTTGAGCAGCGGCTGAATTCACAGGCGCTGTTCCGGGCGAAGCTGCTCGCGGGGGAGATGCCGCACGAGATCGAGGAGGTCTTCGCCTCGTGCGGGACCCCGTTGTTTCCGGCCACATCCGATGATCTCGGCATGGATTGCGACTGCCCGGACTGGCAGGTTCCCTGCAAGCACCTCGCCGCGGTCTGCTACGTGCTGGCCGAGGCGTTCGACAGCGACCCGTTCGGCATGCTGGCCTGGCGCGGCCGGGGTCGCGACGCCCTGCTGGCCGATCTGCGCCCAGCGCCCGCCTCGTTCTCCATCGACGTGCCGGGGGTGCCGCTGGAGGACTGCCTGGAGGACTTCTGGTCGCCGGCCCGGTTGCGGCCGCTGCCCGTGACGCCGTCGGCCGCCCCTGACCTCCTGCTACGGCTATTCGACCCGCCCGCGGTAACGCTCGCCGGCCGGCCGCTCCGCGATGTCCTGGCCCCCGCCTACCAGCAGCTAGCCGAGCATCCTGGTGGACTCCCTCCCGCGCCGCCTCCCGCGCCGCCTCCCGGCCCCGAGAGGACACGGCGGCGGCCGGAGGCATCTTCTCCCGGGTTAACACACTCCGGCCACCCGACATATCACGACATCGCGGGCGGGAAAGGTGTGCGAACCCGGGAGAAGATGCGCGGCCGCCAGCCAGCAGGCCTGGGTCGGCTGCCGCGACGCAGCGTCGGCGCCGCCCGGCACGGGCTGCCTGACCAGCGAGGAGAGCGCCAAAACTCAATGGAAGGCAACGGCGACCGGTAAAGAGGCCGTGGCGGCGATCGCTCTCGGGGGAGTCGCGCTGGTCTCGGCTCCGGCCGGAGCTCATGCTTCCACTACGGACCAGGTCACGATCGTGACCGATAGTGCCGGGATACCTCACATCACCGCGGCCAGCTACGCCGCGCTCGGGTATGGCGAGGCGTATGCGTTCGCCGCGGATGATTTTTGCACGCTGGCGGAGGATTTCGTGACCGTGAACGGCGAGCGGTCGAAATACTTCGGGGCTACCGGGCTCGCTGTCGATTATGCGAATGGAAGCGCGGAGACCAATCTCGAATCCGACATGTTCTGGCAGTCGGTTAAGGATTCTGGTTTGTTCGCTAAGGAAACAAGCGCGCCGCCCCCCGTCGGGCCGATTCCGCAGGTGCGGCAACTCTATGGGGGGTACGTCGAGGGATACAACGCCTACCTGGCCTCGGGCAAGCTGAACGACCCGGCGTGCGCTGGCAAGCCCTGGGTACGCCCGATCACGCTGCAGGACATGTTCCTCCGGATGGCGCAGATCGTCACCGAGGGCTCCAGCGGGGACCTCATCCCGTATGAGACCGCTGCGGCGCCGCCCGCCTCGGCAAGCCCGTCAGTGTCGTCCTCCGACGCGACCGGATCTCGCGTGCCGCCCGACGCCGCGACGCTTCGCGACCTGCGGGAGAACGGGGGTGCCTCGAACGGCTCGAACGGGGTCGCCGTCGGTAGTCAGGACACCCGGGCTGGTGACGGCATGGTGCTCGCCAATCCGCATTATCCGTGGGAGGGACCTGACCGGTTCTGGATGGCGCAGCTCACGCTGCCCGGCGGTTACAACGTGGAGGGCGGGACGCTCATGGGCTTTCCGCTCATCGGCATCGGCTTCAACTCCAGCGTCTCCTGGACGCACACCGACTCCACCACTGAGCACTTCACCTTCTACCAGCTCAAGCTGGTGCCCGGTGACCCCACGAGCTACTACGTCGACGGCAAGGCCACGCCGATGGGCAGGATGACGGTGACCGT
>JBEKHI010000431.1:0-6800 GCA_050012355.1 Streptosporangiaceae bacterium
GTGCGAAGCGGCTGCTTGTTCAACCGCACACTAGCCACAGTCAAACGCCATCGTTCGGAGGGCACGCATGAATGAATTGACCGAGCGCTTGACCGTCGACCAGCCGATTATCATGGGTGGCGCGGATCCGACCGTGGAAGAGCTCCGCGAGCGTACCGGGGAGATGGGATATGTACTGGTGAAGTTCACCCAGACCCGGGGTGGCACCGAGCTCGGTTTCTCGCTGGACCGCGATGCCACCGATATCAGCGGGGCTGACTTTGGCGAGGGGACTGGCAGTGTTCACGTGGAGGGTTACCTCGTCCTGAACGATGATCCCGTGCGCTGCATCGCCGATATCGACCTCGCGACGCTGAAAGGCACCGGTCGGCTCAAGCTCGAAGAGAAAGCCGCGGTGGCCGCCGAGTAAATAGCGTCGCTTTAGAACATCGGCCCTTGGGCCGGAGCGCGGAGCGTGCCGAGGTGTTTGTGCCACAGGTGGTCAGGGTCACGCTCAACCTGCCGGGTGACCTCGCGCATTTTGGTCAGGGCCACCGGCTCCTCGGTATCGTAGACGTCTCCCTGGAGCATTTTCAGCACGTCGATCCTGTACCGGGGGTCGGCGACGAAAGCCGTGAACAGGATGTTGAGCCGGTAGTAGATAGAGATGAATTCGTACCAGTTTCGGACTGCCCGGCGCAGCTTCGTCTCGAATGTGCCGAACGCGGGCTTGCTGAAGTCACCCTTCTCCGCGGCCGCGATAATGTCGTAGGACGCGAGCCGTGCGCTGTTCATCGCGACGCTGACGCCGCTGGAGAATATGGGGTCAACGAAGCGGGCCGCGTCACCGATGAGCAGCCAGCGGTCACCGCAGATCGCACGCATGGCGTAGCTGTAGTCACCTTCCGGGCGGAAGGGCCGGACGCGTTGGCTCTGACGTAGTGCCTCGGCCAGTTCGGGCCGGGTGCCCACGCAATCCCAGAAGAAGCCCTCCCAGTCCTGTCGTGCCGCGGTGAAGCGTTTCTTCTGGGTGACCACGCCCACGCTGGTCACGGTATCGGTTATCGGAATCTGCCATACCCAGGTGTCGGTGACCGGCAGAAAATGGATGAATATGAAGTCGGTTTGCTCTCGGTCAACCGCCAGCGCGGACCGGTCCAGTCCATCGAACCATGTGTGGATCGCGTACTGGTTGAATACCGGGTCGGGAACCTTGAGCCGAAGCTGTCGGCCGAGCAAGGTGCTACGGCCGGTCGCGTCCACTACCATCCGGACGCGGAGACCTACCTCTCGACGCCCCATGGTAAAGATAACGCGAGGATAGGCGTCCGCCACGTCGACACCCTGGACGCGTACGCCCTCGTAGACCGCGGCGCCCAGCGACTCGGCGTGCTGGAGCAGGAGCAAGTCGAACTCCCCCCGGTCAACGTGGTATGTGTAATCCTGCCTGACATTGGGCTGGTCTCGCTCGCTGAACGCGACCTCGGCCGCGCGGAATCCGTGCGAAAGCTGAAAACCCATCGTGGGTATCCGTGATTCCGCTACTGATGTCCAGGCCGCGCCATACTTTCGCGGGAAGCCCCAAGCGTCGACTTTCGGCAATGCTCCGATATCATCCAGCACGGGAGTTGTGGCGGGAATCAGCGATTCCCCTACATGCGGTCTCGGAAACAGGGAGCTTTCAAGTACTACGCAGGACAAGCCGGCCTGTGAGAGGTAAGACGCGATGGTTGACCCGGCTGGCCCGCCGCCGATGATTCCGATATCGAAGTCGACATCTGACATGAGGCGCCTCCTCACTGAGCGTCGAGCTGTGCTAGGAGCTGGGTTATGCTCCGCAGATCCCTGAAGTTTCTTCCCACGACCTGCTCGGGTGGCACATCCACCTGGAATCGTTCACGAATGAACCCGATGAGCTGCACGGTCGAGACGGAGTTGAGAATTCCCCATTCGAGTAGCGGGGTATCGGGCTCGATCGTGACTGTCTGGTCTTGCAGGATCCGCTCGTTTACATAGTCTCGCAGCGTATCGAGGATTGCCACTTCCGGCACGTATTCCTCCCCTTTGCTGGGTCCATTGAACGAGAGCATATCGGTAGGATGCTGGTCACGGAATCGCGCCGCTGGCTGGAATGGGGATCAGCGATGGACTTCCAGTGGACCGAAGAAGACCGTGAGAGATATAATGGAATTTACTCACGGACACGTCTGTGGCCTGCTCCTGGCGCGGGTTATTTTACGTCGGCGGAGTGGAAACTTTGCGCCGTTCTAGAGCTCCTGACTGGAAAGTCCGTCCCCCAGCCGGTGCGCGGCAGTGGGCCGATTCTGGGCGGTGCGACGCTGACCAGCAAAGAGTGCGGGCAGTGCCACACCGCCCAGCAACAGCACACCGAGGCCGACGGCTTTACCGCGCCCATGAGCACCACCAGTACCGCTGGATTTTCCGCGTACCGGCGCCGGGAAACTAGACCGGCGTTCTCTAGCGAGCAAGCAGGTCTCTGACTGAGAGCACGCATGGCGTTCAACAGATGCTAGTCGGCAGTCGAACGCGTGGCAACTGAGAATGTGAAGACCGTGTTATCTTTTGGCCAAGACTAGCCTAGCAGGCGGAGTGCATGCCACATGTCTGAAACTAAGACTAATGACCGTGAGCTGCCAGGGTCAGGGAATTATCAATGGAAGTTGACAGCAGGTCAGCTCGGTATCTGGAACCATCAGATTCTCCACCAGGAAAGCCCGATCTATAACGCGGGCGAGTACCTGGAGATCCATGGCGACCTGAACCTTGAGGTATTCGAGTCGGCCCTACGACGCGTCATAAGCGAAGTTGGCGCCTTCCACCTCCGCTTCCGCGACGAAGGCGAGTCGGTGCTCCAGTGCATCGATAAGTCGGATGACTGGCCGGTGCCTCTTATTGACTTCAGTGGGGGACCGGATCCACGGGCTACCGCGGAGGAGTGGATGCGGGCGGACACACGCCGTCCGTTTGATCTCAGGGAAGGGCCGGTATTCAGGGAGGCTATCCTTAAGATCGCCCCGGATGTTTTCTTCTGGTACCAGGTCGGCCATCATATAACCTACGACGCCTTCAGTGCATCGATTATCGCCGCACGGGTCGCCCAGGTTTACACAGCGCTGCTGGCAGGTGACCACCTCGGCGAGGCTCTAAGCCCGGTATCTGGGCTGTTCAAGGCCGAGTATGCGTACCGCGGCTCGGTGGAGTTCGAGCGTGACAGGGAGTTCTGGCTCGATGTCCTGGCGGGTTTTCGCGGAGCGGCCAGTGTAAGCGCCCGCCCGGGGCAGACGGCCGCGCAGGCCACGCAGCGATATATAGAGCCCCTCAGCCCGCACGGCGCGGCTGAACTAAAGGACGCCGCCTGGCGTCTCGGAACGAGCTTCGGTGCGCTGGTACTTGCCGCGGGGGCGATTTATATTCACCGCCTCACCAGGGCAGAGGATATCGTGCTCGGCTTCACGGTCAACTGGAGGGTGGGTCAGGAACAGCGCAGGACACCCGGACTCGCGGTTAATACACTGCCGGTCCGTATTAAAGTAGGCAGGACGGCCACTGTCGCGTCCCTCATGCGGGAAGTAATAATCGGGATCGCTGATTCCATGCGCCACCAGCGCTACCAGCATGCGCGGATCCGGCAGGATATTAAGCTCGTCAATGAAGCCCTGTTCAGCATGGTCATCAATGTCATGCCATATGATTACCAGCTGTCGTTCGGCGACTGTCCTGCTTACGCCCATAACATTACGAATGGGCCGGTCGATGATCTGCTGGTATCGGTGTATGACCGGGGAGGCGATGATGGCGTCGAGATTTCATACGATCTGAATCATTACCGCTATAGCGCCGGGTCAGAGAACGATGTAGCTCGTCGTTTTGGAAAAATACTTGAATGGCTCGTGACGGCGGATCCCGCGGATCAGGCTGGCCGGGCGGAGATCCTCGATGAGACCGAGCGACAGCAGGTTCTCAGCGACTGGAATGACACGGCGTCGGGAATTCCGGTTGTCGGGGGCGTGCATGAGCTGGTGACCGCCCAGGCGGCGGCGACTCCGGATGCGGTGGCGGTATCGGACGGGGGCAAGTGGCTAAGTTACCGGGAACTGGAGGAGAGAGCGGGTCGGCTAGCGGTCTTTCTGCGTGCGGCCGGAGCCGGGCCGGAGTCTGTGGTGGCGTTGTGCTTGCCGGCCGGCGCGGACCTTGCGCTGGCGGTGCTGGCCGTGTGGAGGGCCGGGGCGGGGTACTTGCCGGTGGATCCGGGCGCGCCAGGGGAGCGGCTGGCGTTCATGCTCGCCGATAGCGAGGCCGTGCTCGTTCTAGCGAGTGTCTCCTCGCTCGCCGCGGCGAACGGACGGATTCCCGTTGTCGCGGTGGATGGTCCCGAGGTGGCGGCGGCACTGGCGGATGGGTCGGCCACCACGGCGGCCGCGCGGGTGACCGCGGACCGGTTGGCGTACGTGATGTACACATCCGGGTCGACCGGGGCACCGAAGGGGGTGCAGGTCACTCACGGCGGGCTGGTCAATTACACGGCATCGGTACCGGGCCGGGTCGGGCTGGGGGCTCCTGGCGGACGATACGGGCTGCTGCAGTCGCCGGTCACCGATCTTGGGAACACGATAATCCTCGCCAGCCTGGCGACTGGTGGGGTACTCCATGTCCTCGCCCCGGAGTCGGTGACAGATCCGGATGCGGTCGCGGGGTTCCTGGCGTGCCAGGGAATCGACTACCTGAAAATCGTGCCGTCCCACCTTGAGGCACTGGGCAGCGTCGGCGGGCTAGTCCGGCTGCTGCCTACTCGGGCGCTGGTGCTGGGCGGGGAGGCGACGGCGCCTCGGCTGGCTGCCGAACTGCTGGCAGCCGCGGGCGGACGGGCCGTGGTCAACCACTACGGTCCTACCGAGACCACGATCGGAGTCGCGACGTCCGGCCTGACCCGTGCCGACCTGGATGGCGGGAGCCTTCCCGTTGGCTCGCCGGTGGCGAACACCCGGCTGTATGTGCTGGACGGGTACTTGGAGCCGGTGCCGCGGGGGGCAACGGGAGAGTTGTACGTGGCAGGGGCGGGCCTGGCGCGGGGATATCTGGGGCGCGCGGCTCTGACCGGTGAACGGTTCGTGGCGTGCCCGTTCGGGCCGCCCAGCGCACGGATGTACCGGACGGGGGACCTGGCGCGGTGGCGAGCCGACGGACAGCTCGTGTTCCGTGGCCGGGCCGATGACCAGGTGAAGATCCGCGGATACCGGGTCGAGCTCGGCGAGGTCGAGGCCGCGCTGGAGGCGCATCCGCAGGTGGCGCGGGCCGTGGTGAGCGTCGGGGAGAACGCCCTGGGGGACAAGCGGCTGGTCGGCTATGTGGTGCTCGCGGCTGATGCTGGCGGGCTGGCAGACACCGTGTCGGAGTTCGCCGCGCGGCGGCTGCCCGAGTACATGGTGCCCGCGGCCGTGGTGGTGCTGGAGTCGTTGCCGCTCACCGCGAACGGGAAGGTGGACCGCAAGGCTCTGCCAGGCCCGGATTACGGTGCGCGGGTCGGTGGCCGCGAGCCGGCCAGCGTGCTCGAGGAGATTCTGTGCGGCCTGTTCGCCGACGTGCTGGGCGCTGAGCGGGTGGGGCCGGAGGATGATTTCTTCGCCTTGGGCGGGCATTCCCTTGGAGCGATCCGGCTGGTCGGCCGGATCCGCGCGATGCTGGGAACCGAGACATCGATCAGGCTGGTGTTTGAGGCGCCGACACCGGCCGGGCTGGCGGAGAGACTGGGATCGGCCGGGTCAGCCCGGGCGCCGCTGGCGGCGCGGGTGCGGCCGGATCGGGTGCCGTTGTCGTTCGCGCAGCAGCAGCTGTGGTTCCTGTGGCGGCTCCAGGGATCGTCCGCGACCTATAACAGGTCCCTGGTGATACGGCTGGACGGCGATCTAGAGATCGCCGCGCTCAGTGCGGCACTGCGAGATGTCATCGGACGGCATGAGGCATTGCGCACGGTATTCCCGTCGTTCGGCGATGAGCCGTACCAGCGGGTTCTGGACCCTGGGGAACTAGACTGGGGACTTCAGGTAACCGCGGTGGCGGAGGCCGGTCTCCCCGACGCGGTGGACCAGGCGGCAGGGCACGCGTTCGACCTGGCCAGCGAGATCCCGCTGTGGGCATGTCTGCTGGCGGCCGGGCCGGAGACGCATGTGCTGGTGCTGGTGATCCATCACATCGCTGGTGACCGCTGGTCAGAGGTGCCGCTGGTGCGTGACATCTCGGCGGCGTACGCGGCCCGGTGGGACGGCCATGCGCCTGGCTGGGCGCCGTTGCCGGTGCAGTACGCCGACTACGCGATCTGGCAGCGGGAGCTGCTCGGCGATGAGCACGATCCGGGCAGCCTGCTGTCGTTGCAGGTGGCGTGGTGGCGGGAGGTGCTGGCGGGTGCGCCGACCGAGCTGGCGCTGCCCGCGGACCGGCCGCGGCCGGCGGTGGCGAGTTACCGCTCATATACGGCGGATGTCGCTGTTCCGGCGGGGGTGCATGCCGGGCTGATGTCGCTGGTCCGTGGGCAGGGCGTGACGTTGTTCATGGTGGTGCAGGCCGCGGTCGCGGTACTGCTGTCGAGGCTCGGCGCCGGGGAGGATATTCCGGCCGGTACGGGGGTCGCGGGGCGGACGGATGCCGCGCTGGAGGATCTTGTCGGGTTCTTCATCAATACTTTGGTGCTGCGTACCGACCTGTCGGGGGATCCGTCGTTCGGGCAGGTGCTGGGGCGGGTGCGGGAGTTCTGGCTGGGGGCGCTGGATCACCAGGACGTGCCGTATGAGCGGCTGGTGGAGGAC
>JBEKHI010000432.1:0-6795 GCA_050012355.1 Streptosporangiaceae bacterium
CTTTACCACGCCCATGAGCACCACCAGTACCACCAGCAGCACCCGACCTGGGGCCGCCGGGCGCGGCAGCCAGCCCAGCCGCCTACGGCCCGCAGCCACCCGACTTTCACGCCACCGCGACCGCCCCCCGGACGAGGCAGGCTTTTCTTGGTAGTGCAGCACCCACCAGGAACGCTCCGCTGCCGCGCACCGGCTGAGGGAAGGACTTTCGGTTATTGTTGTAGGGGCCTCGCCACGGGCGTGGCCTGGCCTTTTTCAACGTCAGCGAACAAGGAGCCCTATGGGATCGATGGTCCCGGCGTTGTCCCGTGGGCTGGACATTCTCGAGCTCTTCCTAGGGGGCGACCACGAGCTCAGCGCGCCGGATGTCGTCACGCGCCTCGGCCTGCCACGGACCACCGTCTACGAGCTGATGCAGACGCTCGCTGCCCGCGGCTACCTCGAGGCCGTCCCCGGATCGCGCGGCAGCTTCCGGCTGGGCCTGCGGACCTTCGAGCTCGGTACCGCCTTCGGCGAGGGTATCGACCTGGTGCGCGAGGCCCGCAAGGTGGTGGACCAGGTCAGCAAGCTGACCGGCGAGACCTCACACGCGGCGGTGCTGGCCGGCACCGACGTCTTCTACGTGGCCCGCGCGGAAAGCGCCCGCGCCGTCAGGACGGTTTCCGCGGTCGGGCACCGGCTGCCGGCGCACTGCACCGGCGTCGGCAAGGCGCTGCTTGGCACGCTCACTGAGGACGAGGTGCGCGCTCGGTACGGTGCCGGGAGCCTGCCGGTGCTCACCAAGCGAACCCACGCGACGCTGGGCACCCTGGAACCCGAGCTCGAGCGGATCAGGTCGAGCGGCCTGGCCTGGGATTTCTGCGAGTCGAACGACGATGTGTGCTGCGTGGCGGTCGCCGTCTACGACCGCAACGGCCCGGCCGCCGCGATCAGCGTGTCGGTGCCGATCATGCGCTGGACGCCCGCGGCCGCCTACCAGTACGCGAAGGTGGTCAGCGAGCAGGCGGAGTTGCTGTCCGCCCGCCTCGGCGCCAGCCCGGCCCGGCGAGAGCCCGGCTTCGACCGCGCGATCGAGCTGAATCCGCCGGTGACCCGCGGCTAAATCACGTCAAACCACACCCGCATCGGCGACCTCTCACGGTTGGCCCACAGGTAGTACGGAATCAGAGTCAGCTCTTCCGAACCCTCGGCCAGAGAAACCGGAGCAGGACCCGGCTGCCACGCCCGGTACAGCGGCGCGTCCGGATCATAGCTAGCCCTTCGCATCCGCGCGCTGAGGACCACGTGCTCGCCGATCAGCCCGCCCCGCTGGACCGCCCGCAGTGGTGCTGAAGGCACCAGGCGGACGGCGCCGAGGTCCAGCCCGTCCGGTTGGTCGTGCCCTTCCGCGCAGTACACGATCGGGCCGCGCGCCACGGCCAGGGTTCCCCGCTGGTCGTGGCTTCGCCGGTCCGCCTCAATGAACCCGGCTGACATCGGGAACTCCACGCTGAGGACATCACCCTCGGCCCACTCCCCGCGTACCGCTAGATAACCGGCGACGTCGTCAAAGGAGACAGGTGAATCGTTGACCCGCACGACGGGCTTCCCCGCGCACCAGCCCGGCCGCCGGACCCGGAGCGTCCAGGCACCACTCCCCGGCTCATCGACCCGCAGTTCCACAAAACCATCCAGCGGGAACGACGTCATGACCGATACCCGGACCACGCCGATGTCGTCGAGCGTCGCCGTGATGTCGGCAGGCGTGTACTGGTGCACCTGGAGGCCAGCGGCGTCCTGGGTGGCCACGTAGTGCTCAAGCTGGGCCATCAGCCGCATGACGTTGGTCGGGCAGCATGAGCAGCGATACCAGGGCAGCCGCGCCATCTCGCCGGGGTCCTCGAGCGGGTTGGCGTAGAAGAACCGGTCTCCGCTAAGGCCGACGCCGCAGAACACCGAGTTGTACAGCACCTGCTCGAACCGGTCCGCGTACCGCGCATCGCCGGTCAGCAGCAGCATCCGCCAGCACCACATCAGGATGCCGATTCCGGCGCAGGTCTCGCAGTAGGCCCGGCCACTTGGCAGCTCATAGGCGTCGCCGACCGCCTCGCCGGCGTGCCGGGAACCGATGTTGCCGGTGAGGTAGGACTTGCGTAGCACCATGTCCTGCCACTTGGCGTCCAGCGCGTCGGCGAGCCGCTGCTCACCGGCCTCGGCCAGCAGGTCGGTCATCCCAGCGGTCAGGTACACGGCGCAGACCGCGTGCCCGGTGAGCTCAGGGTCCCAGGGCATGGGCAGCAGCACGTCCTCCCAGTCCGACAGCCCGCTGCCGACCAGGACGTCCTTGCGCTCGCCGCGGAACTCGAGCAGCCGTCTGGCCAGGTTGAGGTAGCGCTCCTCGCCGGTGGTCCGGTACAGCTCGGTGAGCGCCATCTCGATGCCGGGATGGCCCACGTTCCAGACGTTCGCCTTGCCCGTGCAGGCCCGCTCAAGCTGATCGGCCGCCCGCAGCGCGATGCCGAACAGGCGCTCACCACCACCGCTGCGGGCCGCCGCGACGCCGGCCTGGATCAGGTGGCTCAGGTTGTAGAACTCGTGCCGGTTGGTCGGCGCCCAGCGTCGTTCTGGGTCATGGATTTGCACGTAGGTGTTCAGGTAGCCGTCGGGCAGCTGGGCGGCTTCGAGCAGGTCGAGCGCCCGCTCTAGCGCCCGCGATACTGGCTCGGTCAGCCCGCGCTGCTGCTGCCAGCTCACCGCTTCCAGCCACTTGTAGACGTCCGAGTCCAGGTAGCTGTCCCCGTTGTACTCGTGCGAGCCGCTCGCCGCCAGCACGAAGTTGGCTGTCGTCCCGGCCGCCTGCAGCATCCGCCAGCCGTGCTCGAGGCCGCGCAGCGCGTTGACCTGCTGCCGGTCGCCGAGCACGCCGGGCCGCAGTGTGACCCGGCCGTCCAGCGGCAAAAGGGCGCCCGTACCGGCCAGAGGTAGTACCGGACCGGTCATTTGAGTCCCGTCGCTGCCATGCTCTCCACCACCCGGTTGCTCAAGATGGCGTAGGCGAGGATTGTCGGCGCCATGGCCATCACCGTTCCCGCGAATGCTTCCGGATAATTGGCCGCATACGAGGTCAGGAACGAACGGATTCCAACTTGCAGTGTCTCCGCGCTCGGGCTCGAGCTCAGCAGGTTGGCGAACAGCAACTCGTTCCACGCGGAGATCGTGAGGAAGATCGAGGCGGTCGCCATGCCGGGCACCACGAGCGGGCAGATGATCCGGAAGAACACGCCGTGGAACGACGCGCCGTCGATGCGGGCCGCCTCGAGCAGGTCTTCCGGGATGGTCTCCATATACCCCTTGATGATCAGGAACCCGACCGGGAGCGTGGTGCCGGTGTAGACCAGCGCGATGCCCCAGACCGTGTTGTAGAGGCCGAGGTGGTAGACGATGTAGAAGATCGGCGTCATGAACGCGGTGAACGGCACGAAGAGTCCCGACATCAGGAAGCCGTTGACCGCGTCGCGCAGCCGGAACCGGTGCCGGAGCGCATACGCCGCCATCGTCGCGATGATGACCGTCGCCGCCGTCGAGGTGACCGCGATCACCACGCTGTTGCGGAAGTACTCGACGAGCGGTTGCGCGGACAGTGCCCCGGAGAAGTTCGCGAACGACCAGTGCGCGGGCAGCCCGAACGGGCCGCGGAACAGCTCCGGCGTGGTCTTGAACGACGACAGCAGCAGCCAGAGCAGCGGCACGATCGTGAGAATGGTGAGGACGCTGAGGAACAGCCACTTAATGGTCTTCGCTACCAGCCGGGCGGTCATCGTGACTCCATCCAGCGCAGGCCGAGCAGCACGATCAGCATCAGCAGCGCACCGAGCACGACGGTGACCACGCCTGCTGCCATGGCCAGGCCGTAGGCGTCCGCGTTGACCATCTGGTTGTAGACGTACAGCGGCAGGTTCAGCGTTACGTTCACCGGCCCGCCGTCGGTCATGACGAACGGGTACTCGAACATTTTCAGCACATAGCCGACGAGGAACAGCACCCACAGCGCGATCGCCCGCCTGATGGCGGGGATCGTGATGAACAGGTCCTGCTGCCAGACGTTCGCCCCGTCAAGGTGCGACGCCTCGAACAGTTCCCTCGGGACGGTGGAGATCTGGGTCAGGAACAGCACCATCCCGAACCCGATGTAGATGACGAACGGCACCATGATCGCCCATTGGGCCGTGCTCGGGTCCGACAGCCAGGTACGCGTCAGCGACTTCAGGCCGACCTTGCTTAGCGTGCCGTTCACCAGGCCCACGGTCGGGTCGAGCATGAAGTACCACATCAGGGCGAGGATCGTCGTCGACACCACGCTGGGAATGAACAACGCGGTGCGGAAGAATTTCCACATGAACGGCCGCCGGGACAAGATCAGCGCCGTGATCAGGCACAGCGGCGTCTGAACGAATATCCCGGCGGCCGCCCACAACAGGGTGTTGTAGATCGCCGACCGGAACGCCGGGTCCTTGAACAGGTAGGTGTAGTTCTGGATCCCGATGTACTTGGCCGGGCCGATGCCCGCCCATTGGGTAAAGCTCAGCACGATCACGAAGATGAGCGGAAAGACTATGAACCCAAGGGCGAGCACCACGGCCGGGCCGAGGTAGGCGACCAGTTGACGAGCCTTGACCATGAGGCGGTTACGGCGCCGTCGTGTTCAGCTGCTGGAGGGTGGAAACGAATTTCTGCGGGCTTATGCTGCCCTCCGCGAGCCCTTCGATCAGGCTCGGCAGCTGGGTCTGTGCCTCGGTGGTCATGTAGCGCTCGGCGTTGACGACCTTGGCCGGCGCGTTGTTAGACAGGTCAACTTCCTGCTTGATGAGGCAGTTGGAGCTGGAGAACGCCGAGCCGGTGGTGGGAGTCTTCATCAGCAGCGGGAACTGGCCGGTGGTGGCCATCTGGGTGGCGCTCGGTGTTGAGGTGTAGAACTTCATCCAGTCCACGACCGCTTGCTGCTCGGTCTGGTTGGGTGACGCCGCGGCGCCCCAGACGGTCAGCGCGTCGGTGACCAGGGTTCCTGGCTGGTCGTTAGCGCCGCCACTGGTCGGGCCGGCCGCCACTCCCACGTTGGTGCAGGAGTTCTTGATGTCCTGCTGGATCGAGCTGATCAGCCACGGGCCGTCGATCACCATGGCCGCGTTCCCGTCGAGGAAGTCCGCGGAGGCCACCGCGTAGTTCGCGCCAACCGCGTTTTTCGGCGCGTAGGTGAAGAGCTTCTTCAGCGACGCGGCCGCGGCCACCATCGGCGCGGTCTGCAGTTTCGTCGCGTAGTAGGCGTTGGTGCCGCCGTCGCTGATGGCCAGGTAGCTGAGCGCGTTCATGCCGTACCAGGCGTCGTCGGCGGTCTCCAGCGCGATCGGGGTGATCCCGGCCTGCTGGAGCTTGACGCAGTCGGCCCAGAACTGCGCCCAGGTCGTCGGGAAGCTGCTGATGCCGGCCTTCTTGAACAGGTCCTTGCGGTAGTAGAACACCGCCGAGGACTGGTCGTCGGGGATAGCCACGGTGTCGCCGCTGAACGTGAGGTTGCTCAGGTCCTGGCTGCTGAATTCCGCTTTCCAGGCCGGGTCAGCGTTCAGGTAAGGCGTCCAGTTGATCAGCTTGCTGGCGCCGTATTTCTCCAGGCTGGTGTCGCTCGGGTTGAAGTTATAGAGAAAGACGTCGGGAGCGTCACCGACCCCTATCTCGGTACGGATCTTGGACTGCAGCGACGGCCAGTCCGCCGTGGTCTGGGAGACAACGGTGATCTTCCCCTTGTGTTCGGCGTTGAACTGCTTGATCAGCGAGTTCAGCACCTGACCGCGGGCGATGTCCGAGGTGAAGTTGGATACGACATCGATGGTGACCGGCCCTGAGCTCTGGCTGCTGCTGCCGCCAGAAGAACATGCCGCCAGCCCGGAAAAGCCAAGCACGACGGCGGTCGCCGCCAGCGCTGCCTTGGCCTTCCTGGTGGAATTTCTCATATCTGAATACGCCTCCCTTTCGGCGCTATTTCCGTTGCCAGGTGCCGTCTTCGGTGACTAGGCTCGCCACCACATCGGACCTGAGTGAAATACCGAGACCCGGGCCAGCCGGCGGGCGGATCTCGCCCCCCACTGCCGTGGGATTTCCTTCGAACAACTTCCAGAACAGCTCGTTCCCGGTGTCCGGCTCGACGTCGGGGAAGTACTCGGCGACCGGGCAGACGGACGGGGACTGGCTGAAGATGAGCGCGAGGTTGTGCGCTTCGTTGGAGTGCGGGATCAGCGGCAGGCCCGCCGTCTCGGCGAGAGCCGCGATCTTGCGCCCTTCGGTGAGGCCGCCAGCCCGGTTCAGGTCGGGCTGGAGGATGTCGGTGGCCCGCTTGGCGATCAGCTCGGCGAAGTCCCACTTGGTGTAGGAGTGCTCGCCGCAGGACCATCGCTGCCAGCCGGCCCGCTCGCGCAGCTCGGCGTACCGGTCGACCTGCTCGGGCATCAGCGGCTCCTCGATCCAGGAGAGCCGGAACTCCCTGAGCCGGTTCGCCATCTCGAGCGCGTAGCCGAAGTCCCAGCCCATGTAGGCGTCGGCGGCAAGCTCGATGTCGGGCCCGACCGCCTCCCGGACGGTCGCTACCAGTTCCACGTTGCGCCGCATCCCTTCCGGGCCGTCCTTGGGGCCGAAGCCGAACCGCTGCTTCATCCGGGTGATCCCGGCCGCTTTGTACCCTCGAGCCTCGGCCGCCAGCTCATCGAGGTCTTCGAGCGCGTACAGCCGCGAGGCGTAGACCGGGGCGCTGGTCCTGGTCGAGCCGCC
>JBEKHI010000433.1:0-8737 GCA_050012355.1 Streptosporangiaceae bacterium
GAAACGATACCTTCGGTTACGTAACCGTAGATATGCCGCAAGCACACGCGATCACACCTCACCGTGCAGCACCCTGGCCTGTAGAAACACGAATCAACCCGAAATTCGCGATCGGGAGAACCGCGATGCGACTCGGCTTAATCGCTAATCAAACGAGTTTTTTTCAAAGGCAGCGCGGCATGAGCGGCAGCTCCTGCCAGAGATCCAGCGATCAGGGATGCGCAGTAAACCGCCCAGCCGTGAACCGCACCAGCCAAGACTGAGACAACAACAGCGAGCGCTGCAAGCACCGTACCTCGCCACCGGTCCCGGTCCATTCGCCAACTCCACGTAACGAGCTGCTGATGTAAGTAAGCCTCACTATAGCTTCTGGACGCTCCCGCGATATTCCTACTATTTTAGTCTATATAACAGGAAATCGTCATCGCAGGACTCGACGACCATCCGGCCGCGGCGTCAAGGTCTTACTAACGCGGGGCCGGAAGCCCCTTTCCGGAGGAATCATGAGCGTCACCACCCCGGTCAGCAGCCAGCCGAGCATTACCAGCGAATTCCGTAGGAAGCCGCTGCGCATCGACGAGCAGCGCCTCCGCCCGGCTCCGTCACACCCCGACCCGGCGTCCGAGCGGCTGCACCGTAAGCAACAGCTGGCCGCCGCGTTCCGCGTCTTCGCGAAACTCGGCTTCAACCTCGGTGCCTCCGGGCACATCACCGCCCGGGACCCCGAGCTGACCGACCATTTCTGGGTCAATCCGCTCGCAGTACCGTTCAGCCGGATCCGGGTCAGCGACTTGCAGCTGGTCAATCCGGCCGGGGAGATCGTGATCGGGGACCGGCCCGTCAACCAGGCTGCGTTCGCCATCCACTCACAGGTCCACGCGGCCCGCTCCGACGTCGTGGCAGCGGCGCACGCGCACGCGGTGCACGGGAAGGCGTGGTCGGCGCTAGGACGACTCCTCGATCCCCTCACCCAAGATGCCTGCACGTTCTACGGCAGTCATTCGCTGTACGCCGACTTCAACGGCGTCGTGCTCGACGAGGCCGAAGGCAAGCGAGTGGCGGCGGCCCTCGGTCCGAACAAGGCCGTAATCCTGCAGAACCACGGATTCCTGACCGTCGGCAAGTCGGTCGAGGAGGCCGCCTGGCTGTTCATCACCGCCGACCAGACCGCGCACGCCCAGCTGCTGGCAGAGGCCGCTGGAACGCCCAGGCAGATCCGCCACGAGGTCGCGCAGCCGCTCGGCCAGCACCGGGCGTTCGAGGGATTCAGCTTCCGGCCGTACTACGAGGAGATCGTGGCCGAGCAGCCCGACCTGCTGGACTGAAACCCTCCTGCGATCACCTAGGAACAAGCGTCCGGCGGCCGGCGGCGATGAGCGCCGAATCGTCTTGCGGCGGATGAACTCGGCAGCGCAGCCCGAGGTGGTCCCAGGTCTTGATCACCGTGATTCCCTGCGTGTCGGCGGGCACGATCACATGGCCGATGAGCGAGTCATCCGAGCTGACCGCCCAGACCAGGTGATACGCGAGGCCCTCCGAGCCGGTCGCGTAGGCCTTGCGCCCGTTCAGCAGCCAGCCGGCACCGGTGCGCGTCACCTTGGTGGCCAGCAGGCCGCCCCTGGCGGGCGCGCCGAGCTCGGGTTCGGCGCGGATGGCGTTGAGCAGAACGGGTTCGTGCCACGAATCCGCCACCACCTTCCGGTAGAGATCCTCCGGCCATCGCGGCGCCCTGGACTGGGCGAGGTGCTGGAAGACGGTCATCGCCGTCAGCAGCGCGACCGACGGATCGCCGCGGCCGAGCGCCTGCATAACACGTGCCGCCTCGGTAAGCGACAGGTTCTCGCCGCCGTAGGCAGCGCCGATCCCCAGCGTGAGGATTCCCGCGTTGTGCACGGCCCGGATGGAGTCCCACGGGAACTCGCCCGTCCGGTCGTAGCGTTCCGCGTTGGCGGCTAGCGTTGCGGTCAGTCGGGCGAGCGCCGGCTCCGCGGTATCTGGAGACGTCATCGGGCGCCGGGCGGGACGCGGTGCGCGAGTTCCTGCCGGACGAGCGGCAGTACGTAGCGGGCATAGTCGATCGCGTCGTTCAGCGGGTCCCAGCCGCGGATGGACAGCAGCTCGCAGCCGATGTCCACGTAGTCGAGCAACGCCTGGGCAACCGTCTCATAGCTGCCGACCAGCGCCGTGGTGCTCCCGCCGGCCCCGGTGGCGGTGACCAGCGGGGTCCATAGGGCGCGGTCGTGCAACTCTCCCCGCTCGGCGACCGCCAGCAGCCGCTGGGAGCCAACGTTCTGCGGAGTCTTGCCGGGAGCAAACATCCACGGACGGCCCGCCGCGTTCTGCTGAGTCTTAGCGAGGATCTCGTGCGCCTTCTCCCAAGCCAAGTCGTCGGTCGGCGCGACGATCGGGCGGAACGACACCCAGATCCGCGGGTGCGGGCGCCCGGCCACGTCGGCGTGGGCATTCACCGCCGCGATCTGCTCCGCCGTCTCCTTGAGCGGCTCGCCCCATAGACCGAAGATGTCGCCCAGCCGCCCGCCCACCCGGTACGCGTCCTCGGACGACCCGCCCACCGAGACCGGGATCGCGTCCTGAAACGGCCTGATATTGGTCTGGAAGTCCTCGAACTTGTAGTACCTGCCATCATGGCTGATCGGCCCGTCCTCGATCCACACCCGGCGCAGGATCTGGATGAACTCATCCGATCGCTCATAACGCTGTTTCTTGGTCAGGTAGTCGCCCTCACGGCGCTGCTCGGCGTCATTGCCGCCGGAGATGATGTGGATGCCGAGCCGACCGCGCCCGATCTGGTCGATGGTCGCGAACGACTTCGCCGCCAGCGTCGGGAACACGAAACCGGGACGGTGCGCGAGCATCGGCTTCAGGCGCTCGGAGTTGTTGACAACGAACTGCGCGATCTGCAGCGAATCCGGGCTAGAGGAGCCATACGCGACCAGCGTCCAGTCGAAACCCCCGTCATCGAGGGCCCGCACGAATTTGCGCGTGTAGTCGACATCGAAGCCGAAGTGCCGCCCCTTACCGGTCGCCTCGGTGTACGGAGTGGTGTGCGTGGCACTGATGAATTCCACAGCCATGACCCTCAGAGCTCCTCACTCGCCGCGATCAGCCGCAGGTCCGCACCCAGCCGGAGTCTTTCCAGGACCAAAACGACGGTCGCCGCGGCCGTTCGGCGCGTGACATCGTTCAGCACGTCGTGCTTGCTGCCGGCGACTCTCACGAGGTCGGCGCGGGGTGTGCTCGATGACGAGGGTCATCTCGGCTCCCGTCCAGGGCTAGGCTTTTCCCCTTATGTCGACTAAAATAGTAGGAATATCACGAAGGTGTCCAACAACGATTCCGAATCGGTTCCGATCGCGGAGCCTTATCAATGAGGCTGGGTGGGAATGTCACGAGTGCTCGACATCATCCCGCTGCGGAGCCTGATCGCCGTAGCGGACACCGGCGGCTTCCACCGAGCCGCGACGGAACTCCAGCTCAGCCAGTCAGCGGTCAGCCAACACGTCCGCCGGCTCGAGAAGGTACTCGGGAAACCGCTGGTCGAGCCGGACGGACGCCGGGCGCGGCTCACCCCGGCCGGAGAGGCCCTGCTGGCCGAGGCGCGCCGCATCGTCGGGGCCCACGACGACGCACTCCGGCACTTGGCGGCGGACGCCAGCCCGAAGTTCGTCATCGGCACTACCGACCACGCCGCCGACCACATCCTCCCGCCCGTGGTCGCCGCGCTCTTCCGGTCGCATCCCGATCTCGAGGTCAAGTTCCGTTTTGACCGGACCACTCCGCTCAACGAGGCAGTCGACCGCGGCAACATCGACCTCGCCGTGTTTATCACCGAGGCCAGCAGCAGGGACGGCACCCCCGTGGGCGCACTGCCGCTCGTCTGGTGCGCGGCCCCCGGCTGGTCTCCGCCGCGGGATCAGCCATGGCCGCTGATCGTGATCGAGGAGCCCTGCGCCATCCGCGGCCGGGCACTCTCGGTTCTGGGGCGATCAGGCGTTCCGGTAAGGGTGGTGGCCGAGGCGGCCTATCTCGCCGGGGTACTGAACGCCGCGCGAGCGGGACTCGGGCTCACGCTGCTCGCCCTGGCGGGGCCGCCGCCCGAGGGACTGGTGGAGCTGGACGATCTGCCGACCGCCCCGCCGATCGGCCTCACCGCGCGCACCCGCCGCGGTGCCGACGAGCGGGCGGCCGCCACCGCGGTAAGCGTACTCCGCGACACCCTGGAGCCCCGCGTTGTCGGCCTGATCCCTCATTCATTGCCGCACCCGTAACGAAGCAGGCTGGGAACGTAACTGGCGCCGTCGGTCGTGATGTTCTCGCCGGAGATCCAGACGTTAGCCTGGCTGCTGCCGCTGACCGCGAGGAGTCCGCCCGGGTGGGATGTGGTGATGCCGCCAGCGATCGACCATTGCTGGCCGTTCCAGTGCGCGAGCAGGTCCGCGGAGACCTGGAACGTGCCCTCGGTCTCACCCCACCAGGTGCCCACGGCCCAGGCGTCGGACGGCGAGATCGCGGTGACCGCGCTGAAGCCGGTACCCAGCCCCTCGACCGAGGCGACGTCCGCGACCGGGGTGTCGCTCCAGGCGCGTCCGTTCCAGTGCATGATGTACGGCGTGTCGAGCGGGATGCCGTTGCTGAGCTCGCTGGTGTCCTTGTCGCTGCCGACCGCCCAGACGTCATCCGGCGACGTGCCGGACACGCTGGTGAAGGTCAGCGAGCCCGCCGGCGGCTGCGGCACGGTGACCGTCGTCCAGGCCGAGCCGTCCCAGCGCAGCGCGACCGCGCCGTCCGGTCCCTGGCCCACCGCCCACACGTCGTTCGCGGCGAATCCCTTCAGCCCGGTCAGCCGGATGCCGTCTTGGCCGGGGAAGCTCACCACCGTCCACGACGAGCCGTTCCAGTGCTCGGTGAACGACCCGTCGAAGTTCTCGTCGGTGGCCAGGCCCCCGACGTACTCGCCGGTCATCCAGACGTCATCGGGTGAGATCGCCGTGATGGCGGTCGGCTCGGTGAAGTCGACCGCGGTGTTCCCGTCGTCGGTGATGGTCTTGAGCGGATAGAGAACAGGGCTCGATGACCAGCCCGACCCGTTCCAGTGCGAGACGATCGGCGCCCCGTCCAGGTCGTTGTAGGCGGGTTCGCGGAACCCGGTCGCCCACCCGTCGCCGGCCTTGTCGAATGACAGCGAGGTGAAGACGGCGCTTGACTCCCCGGTTCCGGTGAGGAGTTCCGGCGGCAGCGCCGTCGTCCAGCTCGATCCGTTCCAGTGCTCGAGCGCGCCGACGAAGCCCAGGTCGACGCCTGGCAGCCGGGCCGCCGCGGCCGAGTAGAAGCCAGCGGTCCACACGTCCGTCGGCGACAGCGCGTCGATCCCGTAGTCGTAGCCGCCGATGATCACGTTCGGCGCGTCGCCGGGGATCGACTGGGCCGCGGCCGGACCCCAGTCGTTGACGCACGAGCTGGTGGTGAGGCTAGCGCCGGTGAAGTCCGGTGTCCCGTTCCCGGCCGGGCCGCTGTAGCCGCTGCCGGCCGTGCACAGGAAGGCCGGGTCGCAGGTGCCGTTGGCGCCGCTGGTGACGCTGAAGACGTTCTTCGGGTGACTGTACCAGTATGACCCGCCCGGGTACCGCGCGGCCGTCTTGCTCATCAGCGCGTACACCGACGCGATGATCGGCGATGAGACGCTGGTGCCGCCCACGATCAGCCAGCCTCCCGAGCCGTCCGTGTCGTAGATGGCGACCGGGGTCTGCGGGTCGGCGACCGCGGAGACGTCGTTGTCGGTGCGGTGCGTGCAGGCGTCGTGCTGCCAGGACGGCTTGGCGATCACGGCTGAGCAGCCTGACCCGCTGCCGGACCAGACCGACTCGGTCCAGCCCCGCGAGCCGCCCGCCGGCCACAGGGTGGTGCCGCCGACCGATGTCACGTAGGCCGAGGCCGCCGGGTAGCTGACTTCGTAGCCGTCGTCGCCCGCCGACGCGGTGATCTCGACGCCCGGGTGGTCGTAGGACGGCTCCAGGCTGGCCTCGCCCGGGTACTCGGCCTCTCCGTAGCTGTTGGAGACCTGGGTGGCGCCGATTCGCACGGCGGCGGACACCGTGGCGGCGAGGTCGTAGTCCTGGTTGTCGTTCGCCTCGGCGAGGATGATGTGGCATAGCGGGCAGATCGCCGAGACCATCTCGATGTCCAGCGACTCCTCGGTCGCCCAGCCGGTATTGCCGGCCGGCAGCGGAGTTGCCTCGCCTTCCTGGTTGACCTGGCGGAAGCAGCCGTTCGCCACCGTGCAGGCGGGCAGCCCGTACTCGGAGCGGTAGGCCGCCAGGTCGGCAGCGGCGTTGGGGTCATCGTAGGCGTCCACCACGGCGACCGTCTCGTCCGCGCCGTCGTCCGCCGACGCCTGGTCCAGCTGGTACGCCGAGCGCAGCTGCTCCGGCCCGTACCCCTCGGGCAGCGACGAGACGTCCGCTGGCTTCGCGCTCAGCGGCGTGCCGCTCGCGGATGTACGCGTTACGACGAAGCACTCGTCACGGCCCGGCTCAGCGGACGCCGCGCAGGCGTGCTTGGTATAGATCGTGCTCGCTGACTGGACCGGAGCCGCGTCCGCCCGCCCGGTCAGCATCGCCAGTACCACCGTGAGGCCGCAGAACACGGCGGTCAGGATGCGCGTGCGCATGAGGTCACCTTCCTTCGCTGCCCGGGCCCTGGGAGGTGACCAGCTCCCAGGCGTGGATGATGGTCTGCCGCAGCGCGTCGCCGCCACCGTCGGTCAGGGTGCGGGCGCGTTCTCACCGACCTGGTGAAAGCCGGTCACCGTGAACGTCTCCTTGCCGGGCGCGGTCACCTGGCCCTGGTCGCCGTCGCCGAAGTCATAGCTGGCGAAAACCAGCGGCAGGTAGTCGCAGGACGTGAGCGGGCTCGGGCTGCAGTACTCGTAAGACGGCAGCTTGCTAGCCTTGGCCGACCCGGACGTGAACGTCCAGTCGCTGGTCACGCTGGTGCCGAGGTCGCTCCATCCGGATCTAGTGCTGGTCCAGTCGAGCTCGTAGCGTGCCGTTCCCGGCAGCAGCGGGAACGTCTGGCCCGAGTAGTCGCCGACCTGGGTCAGGACACCGTTCGCGTAGAACTTCAGCTCGTCGGTGCCCTGACCGGCGGTGGTGCTGGACAGGATGCCCGTCCCGTAGCCGAAGACCGGATCCCAGTGCCGCGGGTCGCTGTCGGCCTCCTGCGCCTCGAACGACATGATCTGGCCCTCACGGCAGGCCGCGCACGGGAACGTCAGGTCGGCGTCGCCCGTCGAGATGCCGCCGCCGGTCAGGCCACTGGTCACGCCCAGGTCCTGCCACTGCGGGACGGGCACCGCGGGCCCGCCGCCCCAGGTCACGCTGGTGACCTCACCGGGGTGGTAGGCCACGTACGGGCCCTCCAGCGCCCCGACCACGAGCGCGTTGGCGATCGGCGCCTCGACGGTCTCGGCGAGCTGCCGCCAGACGGTGCCCGGGGTGCCGTAGTAGTAGTCGGTCCGCTCGGTGGGCGCCGGGTACGGCAGCCAGTCCGGGTACAGGTAGGTGGAGAC
Source organism: Streptosporangiaceae bacterium (assembly GCA_050012355.1). Taxonomy (GTDB): domain Bacteria; phylum Actinomycetota; class Actinomycetes; order Streptosporangiales; family Streptosporangiaceae; genus JBEKHI01. The sequence goes on from JBEKHI010000433.1 coordinate 7,589, forward strand.
GGGAAGCCACGAGTCGTAGGGCGTGACCTGGAACATGTCGCCGTCGCCGCTGACCTCGCCGGAGAACGAGCTGTGCACGGTGGCGAGCTCGCTGGCGGTGACGTCGTGCGAGAGCCCCGAGGGTATCCCGCTGTCATCGGCGAAGTTGAGGAAGTAGCTGTCGGGCACGTCGGGGCTGGCGAATCCGGTCCCGGCCGGAACGAACACCCAGGAGTCAGCGAAGCCGAGGATGCCGGCCGACGGCTTCGCGGCCGGGGTGGCGTAGAGCTGAACCGGCGAGACCGAGCTAGCGGTACCAGGCCCGTACACCTGCAGGCCGCCGCTGATGACGGTGCCGTCGGCCGACGCCCTGGCCATGGTCAGCTGCGCCATCTGGGGCGCGGCACCGGAGTCCGGCACCGTCGCCGTGACCGGCTTGGCGGTGCTCGCGTCCAGGCTGACCTGGGTGTCGGACCCGACCGTGACCTGCGTCGTCACCAGCGAGACGGCGCCGAGCAAGCCGATCGAGTCGTAGTCGTAGACGTAGCCCTCGATCGCGTACTGCCCGGCGGGCACGCTCACCGCGACCTGTTCCTGGCCGCCGAGGACGAGGTCGGTAACGCTGTAGTAGGTATTCGTGCTGTGGGTGTTCTGGATCACCACGATCGCGTCCGACAGCTGGCCATCGCGACCGTAGGGGGTGACGGTAAGCGCGTACAGCTTGCCCGCCGTAGTACCCGTTGAATTTAGCGTAACGGCGGGGGCCGCTGTCTGCGCGGAACCGTGCTCGGCCGCGAGCGAGATGCGCTTGATCTGGGACAGCGCACCGGTCTTGTCGCGCTGCCCGGCGGCCAGCTCGGCCCCGAAGCTGGCGGCCTTGCTGATCGTTCCCGCGGTGGTGATCCCCGAGGCGGCCGACGTGACGCCGGGGACCGCCGAGTGCGCCCGCTTGCGCCAGGTGATCGTCACCGGCAGCGCCTTGGCCGTGGAGTAGCCGGCCCGTGCGAGGTAGGAGATGTCGAACAGCCGGGGGTCAAGCAGGGTGCCGAAGTAGGGCAGCGCGTCCCCGGGCACGGCGTAGACGTCACCGCCCACGTCGAAGGTGGCCGCCGCCGAATTGGTGATCTTGCCGTCCACGACCGCTGGCTTGACCGAGACGCTGGGCTGACC
>JBEKHI010000434.1:0-6788 GCA_050012355.1 Streptosporangiaceae bacterium
ACCCGGCGGGCGAGCGGGGAATCCAGCCGCGCGGTGATCTTCGCGGAATGCGCTGCGAGCTCGGCCCGGCCATGGCGGGTCAGGTAGCGTCTCAGCTCATCGCGGAACTCATAGCCATCCCCGGCCGGGCGCAGCACCCCTCGCTCGGCCGCGTCCTCAAGCAGCGCCGCGAACCCCGGCCGCTCACCCCATCCGGCGGCGAGGACGATCTCGGTGGACAGCGCCAGGGGATAGTTCCCGGTCCGCACCGCGGCCAGGGCCGAGATCCCGGCCGAGTACGCGGCGGCCACGAGCACTATCCAGACGCCGATTCCGGCCGGGGCGCTGATCAGGCCGACCACCGCGCCGGCGGGCGCCCAGGCGAGCCCGCGCCGCAGGGAATCCGCGCGGGCCGCGCGGTATGGGCGGTCGTCGGTGTCTGCCCAGCTTTCCCGGCGGGACCGGACCGACCACGTCCAGGTGCCCCACATCGCGATCAGGGCCAGCCCGGAGAGTACGAGGTGAGCCTCGTCCCTGACCAGCACGATGGCGAGACCGGGGATGAACATCGCGGCGATGAGTACCCCGCACGTCACCTCGCGGGCGATGAATGCTTGCCGCCTGACCATGTCCGGGGCACGCCACCAGGTCAAGGGCCTGTCGTCGGGTGAGCACACGGCCAGCAGTCCGAGCCACCGCGCGGCGTGCGCCCGTTGCCGCTCATCGGGATAGGCAGGCGTGAGGAAAGGCGTGTCCCCCATAAAGGCATTTTGGCGGATTTAGGCGGCGAAGGCGAGCTTCATTCCCGGATGCGAAACGGCTCCGTGTCGTCTAGCCCGGCAGGCTTGTACGTCCCTTCGACAAGATCGGCGGCCTCGGCAGTCGCCGTCTGGAGCGCGCGTTCGGCGGCGGGGCCGGTGAGGCCAGTGGTGTCGATGCACCACTGAGTCCATTCCGGTAGCAGCCGGACGGCTTGGTTCGCGTCATCGGCTAGGTACAGGTTGCGGATCAAGACAGCGGCCTGCCTGATCCGGTGCGGTGAGCAGGCACGGAACGTACGCTCGTCCGGGCACCGGTGCGGTCCCCAGTGGTCGGCGATGGTCGCGGCGGCGTCGCGCACGGTGTCCGGGATCTCGCCGTGACGGGTCCGGTACCAGCTGCTGAACTCCTTCACCATGCGGTCGGGGTCGAAGACCTTGACTTCGGCCTTGGCCGTGATCTCGCGGGCCCGGCGACGCAGCCGGTAATACTCGCGCATCAAGGGCCTGGGCTCGCCGCCCTGGATCGCTTCGGCGAAGGGGCCGCTCTCCAGGAAGGGGTACAGCAGGACCGGGATCATGTCCTCCGGGCACGGTGCCAGGGCCGAGGCGGTAGCCGCCGGACCGGTGGCGTCGCTCCATTCCTTGAGCGCGTCCTCTGCCGAGCCGAACACGCCGGCGTTCAGCGCCATGTCGATCCAGCACAGGTCGATGTCCCAGGCGTACCAGTGGTCTACCGGCACATCGTCGCCGTCGGGATAGCCGAACGGCACGGTGAACAGGAACCGGCTGCCATACGTGTCGCGGGCGAGCATCGGCTCCCCGGCGGGCCGGGCGCCGGGTGTCCACGACGACTGGGACCCGGGCAACAGCGCGGCGGTCTTCTCGGCCACGGCTCGCGCGACTTCCAGGGGAGACTCGATGCCGGGGAAGTCTCCTACCTCGTCCGGGGCGGTCAGCATCAACCCGCGCAGCAACGCCCAGAACTGGGGCCAGTCCTCAGAGCCGGCCGCGACCGCATCGCGTACCGCCGTGCCGGTCGCCTTGATGAGGTCACACAGCCATCCGGTCAGGTGGAAGCCGCCGCTTTGTTTCTCGAGCCGGTCGAAGAGCTCGTCTCCGACTATCTGGCAGGTGAGCGCCTCAACGCCGGCTGGGTCAGGAGGCCAGCTGAGCGAGCGGGCGCGGGCAAGGATTTGTTCGTGCGAATCCGCCCACCACGGCGCGGGCGCAGCCCCGCCGGCCATTACGCGCGCCAGTTCCAGCAATCCCGGCCCGATCCCGGGAGTTCCCTGGCCGAGCTGAATGGCGCGGCGCTCCGGGTTGCCGCTCAGGCCCTTGCGATGCGACGGGCGTTTGCTCGATCCACGCTTCTTCGGCGACACTCCGCAAGCGTACCTGGCCGGACCATCACCGTAAGGTGACCGCGCGAGGACGAACTACTCGACGTCCCAGTTCTCCGCGAGCCACGCCAGATCCGTCACCGCCTGCTGTCGTGTCGCGAGCTCCCGGGTGAACAGCTCCTCCGTCTTGGTCACGACAAGCGTGTAGGGTCTGCCTTTCCGCGTGGTCTCGTGCAGCATGGGCAACTCGGCGCCGTCGATCCTGTCGTGAATATGTCGGCGCTTCTCCTTGGCGAGTGGCCAGTCAAGCCGACGGCGATCGGACGCGGTCAGGAACGCACGCAGCGTCCCGCAGAGTTCACACGAGCATCCGCCCGGCCAGGTGATCGACCAGTCATCCTCTTCGCGTATGTGCTGAGCGAGGATAACGCCGAGCCGTTCCGCGCAATCTCGTGCCAGCACGTCGAGACCCGCTGCCGACCGCGCAGGCCCGGACAACTTGGTGCTGGCTCGCAGCGTCGGGAGTAGCCACTCAAGGACGATGTTCCCTCGTTCGCGCAATGCGGGGACTATCGCCGCCGCGTCACCACCCCCTGCTTCTAGCAGTCGGGCGAGCGGGGTCCCGAGATACTCGAGTCGTTCCTTGCGCAGCACGGACGGAACGTGAGCGAGGTGCTGGAACTGGTCGTTCAGATAATTCCAGGAAGCGGACAGCAGGACGCGCGTCGCGGTCGCTCCAGGTTCGCCGAAGTCGCGCAGCGCGTCGCGGAACCGCGGCAGCGATTCGATCCAGCCCTGGAGATCGGGGTCGGCTGAGTAGATCCACCGCCGCATCGGCCCGAACCATCCGGCGACGAGCGTCCGCGTCCACTGCTCGCCGTAGCGCTCGACCAGCGCGGTGAACGCGTCGGCGTCCGCTGGCGTGAGCGTCGTGATCCCGAACGGTTCTAGCAGCATCGCCGCTGTTGCTGGCTGCGCAAGGTCCGTAGCCACGCGCAGCGCCGTTTCGAGCATCCCCTCGTTCACCGGCATCGATGTTTTCCAGAACGGCGCGACTGACTCGGCCGCGGCCCGCGCTCCGTCGAGATCACCGGCCCCGATCCGGGTACTCAGCTCGGCAAGCGCCCACGAAGTCGACGCTTCGGCGCGGGCCACGAAGGCACGCTCATGCGGCCACACCACGACTGCTGCCCGGCGATACCAGCGCTCCAGGGTGTTGCCATAGTTGCCCATGTAGCCCTCGTACTCCGAGTTGTACGGGACCAGTGCGGCGGACGGAGTGCTCGCGCAGACCTCGATAGCGGGTACGAAGAGCGAGATCGGCTCGCCACCCTTGGCGGAGGGACTCGTCCACCAGCCGAGAGCGACCTCGTCCTCGATTAGCTCGGTGACCTCGTAGTCCTCCGAATCGAGTTCCTCTTCGTCTTCGTCATATTCATCGTCGTAGTCGTAGCCGAAGTCGTCCTCCGCTCCGTAGGCGCTCCAGGTCTCCTTCACCTCGGCGAGCGCCAGCACCGCGTCGCAGCCAGCCTCTTCCGCGGCGGCCCGGAGCATTCGTGCGCGCTCGGCATCGGCACCCTTGAGGCGTTTCCAGCTCAGGCCGCGCACAGTGTATTCGTGATCGAGGAGGTATACGAGGCGATGCGGGAGCTCGAGATCGGTGCCGTAATGCCGCGGGACCTTGGTCGCGAAGTGCTCGTTCAGGCAGCGGGCTAGGTCTGAGACTTCCTGATCCGGGCCACCCTCCGTGGGCTCCTGCTGAGCGAGCAGGTTGAACGTGAGTGCGACGCGGTAACCCGACTTGACCGGCGTGATCTCATGACGGCAGTCCGCGTAGAATGCGGCGAACGACAGGTCTGACGGGTGTGCTCGGTGGATGTCGCTCTCGCCGTTATGGTGAATGACGAGTTCGCCGCCGGTGTGCTTGGACGGCAACGTCAGGACCAGGGTGGCGACCATGTCGTCGTCCTTCTCTGAGTCCTGATGGGGCAGGAAGAACTGGCCCTTGCCGTACACCAGCATCGAGTGGAGTTCGGCGCTGAGCCGGGTGCGTGGCGGGAGACCGAGGTCGTCGCGGATATTGTCCAGGAGCGCAGGCCACCCGGTCGTGGTGATCGTCACCAGATCCGGGGTGATCTCCCAGGTGTCGCGGACGCTGACATCGGTAAGCGTCTCTTCGCCACGGCCGAAGCTCGCCGGCCTGGCCCGCTGGATGAGCTTCCGGGCCTGGGCCGGGGTGACGGGGAGTTTAAGCTGGCCGACGCCCTCGATCTCGACGCGAAGAGAGCCGGCGGGGGCCAGGAATTGCGCGCTGAACGGCCGGGCCGAATCCTTACCGTCGAGTAGCCTCGCCAGACGTTCGCGGGCCGCGCTCATGTGTCCCCTCCCATGGTCGGTGTGTTGCTCGCGCGCCTGACTTTATGTCGCTGTCGTGATCGTCGGTCTCGTTTTACGCACCTGCCGCGGTCTGTTACCGGATGGTGTTGCGAGCGCCCCGCGCCAGGGCGCAGCCGCGGCTCTGAACGATGGTCGATGCAAACCCCCGGTGGGGCCGCTGTCGCCCGTGTTTGAAAAGTCGCGCAAAACGACGAATCTGGATCCCCCTCAATATCGAATCTTTGTGCTACAATAAGTAACATCGAACAAAGATCCGGATACCGTCAAAAGGGGAGGTGAACCGGATGGGCGACATCGACGAGTTCGACTTGGAGGAGTACGCAACCCGGTTCGCCGCCGCGGTGGAGTCCGGGGAGATCAAGATGCCGGGTCCGGAGGCGCGGGAGGGTCAGGAGGGTTGCTGGTTTGCGCTCGCCGCGACCGAAGATCCGGCGGCAGTCGAGCCTGAGGGGTTCGCGGAGGGCGGCTCGCTGGACAGCATGGAACCCGATGCGGTGCTGGCGGCGATGGCGCAGACCGCAGCCGGCGACCTGGCGGTGCTGCAGGGGCTGTCGGTGAACGCGCTGCTGGGCCTGGTGGGCGCGGGACGGCGGATGGCGGCCCGGGGCGCGGCGGTGCAGCAGCGGGCGGTGGCCGAGTACGCGCGGCGGATGCGCCAGTTTGATCCCAGGAAAGCGGGCAAGGCCGGGTTCACGATATTCGCCCAGGATGACTTGGCTCCGGAGCTGATGGTCAATAGCAACCAGGCCGAAGACAAGATGACCCGCAGCGCGGATGCCGAGCGGCGACTGCCGAAGTGCAGCCGGACCCTATGGGACGGCCGCATCAGCGAGTACCACCTCAAGATCATCGTGGACTACACGATGTGCCTCACCGATGAGGGCGCCGCCGAGGCCGACGAGATACTTGCCTCCGCTGCCCCGGACCTGACCCCCGGTCAGCTCAGGGCGATGGCCGCCCGCGTCGCGATGATGATCGACCCGGAGTCCGCGAAGGAGCGTCGCAAGGAGGCCGCCAAGAAGGCCCGGGTCGAGAAGTTTCAGGAGGTGGCGGGGACGGCGGCATTGTGCGGCCGGGATCTCCCGGCGCAGGCCGTGCTCCGTTCTTGGCAGCACATTGACTCGCGGGCGCGGGTGTTGAAGGCCGCCGGGGCGTACGGGACGCTGGAGCAGTTGCGGGTGGTGGTGTACCTGGCGCTGACCTCCGGGAGCGACCCGCTGACCTTGCTGCCGGAGATCACCGAGAACACTAGCGACCACGTCACCGACACCGACCGCGACACCGGCGGTGACGGGTGGCCGTGGAGCGAACCCGACGAGGCCGAGAACCAGCGCCCCGAGGACGAGGACTCCGAGGACGACGAAGATGAGGGACCCGCTGGCGGTGCGCCGGAGGGCCCGGAGGGGCCGGAGGCGCCCGAAGGGCCGAAGGGCGGCCTCGGCGGGCAGGACGCCCCGGTCCAGGCGGTCATTAACCTGCTGGTCCCGGCCGGGACACTGTTCGGGTGGTCGTCGGCACCGGGGGAGATCCCCGGATATGGCGCGGTCGATCCGGAGACCATCCAGGACCTCGTGCAAACCGCCTCCGCCCACCCGAAGACCAGGTGGTGCGTGACCGTGATCGACCCGGTGACCAAGGAAGGATTGGCGCACGGGTGTGCGCCGGGGCAGCATCGGTGGAATCCGAACCTGTTCCGCACCGGAGGAGGTGACCGGGACGGGCCGGAGGCGCCCCGGGACGGCGAGCCGGACCCGGGGAGCGAGCCGGATCAGCAGGCGGCGAGGGAGTTCCTAGCCAGCTTGCGGGTGAAGCTCGCCCGGATCGCGAAAGACGAGACCCGCTGCGATCACCAGGAGTGCACCGGCAAGTACCAGGTGCCCGACAAGCTCAAGCACCTCATCCGGGCACGGCGGCCGACCTGCGTGGCGCCGTGCTGCAACCGCCCCGCCGTGGAAGGCGACGCTGATCACACCATTGCGTGGCCGGAAGGACCGACCTGCCAGGAGAATCTCGGCGGTGTGTGCAGATATCACCACCGTTGCAAGCAAGACTCCGAATGGACGCTCGAGCAGCCTGATCCGGGAATCTTCCGCTGGCGCAGACCCTCCGGACGGACCAGCGCCACCCGGCCAAGCCGGTACCTCATCTAGAAGGGCCGGTGGCTGACGGTGAACCCGCCCGCAGCGGTCATTACGGGCCGAGGAGAGCGGCTGGGACCACGGCGATGCCGTCGGGCCGACGGTAGGCGACGGGGCCGCAGGTGACGATCACTGAGTCGAGCAAGCGGTCGCCGATTTCCCTTTCGAGCCAG
>JBEKHI010000435.1:0-6761 GCA_050012355.1 Streptosporangiaceae bacterium
GCGGCCGGCGATCGCACCGCGAGGACCGCCCAGGAACTGTCCGACGCCGCCGCCGAGATCTACATGCCGGTCGGCGCCGCCTCCGGACGCCTGCTCTACACGCTGGTACGAGCCGCACGCCCGGCGACCGTCGTGGAGTTCGGCACCTCGTTCGGGATCTCAACCCTGCACCTAGCCGCCGCGATCCGGGACAACGGCACCGGCCGGGTCATCACCACCGAACTCAGCGCCGACAAGGTCCGCGCCGCCCGGGAGACCTTCGCGGCCACCGGCCTTGACGACGTGATCACCCTCCTCCACGGCGACGCCCGCGAAACCCTGGCCGGCCTCGGCACCTCTGTCGGCCTGGTGCTGCTCGACGGCTGGAAGGACCTGTGCCTGCCAGTGCTCCGCCTGCTCGAACCGAGCCTGGCGCCCGGCGCCCTCGTGATCGCCGACGACATCGACCTGGAGGACCTGCGGCCCTACCTTGACTACGTCCGCGACCCGGCCAGCGGCTACGAGAACGTGACCTTCCCCGACGGTGACGAAGGCATGGAGATCAGCCTCCGCACCTGACCGGTCAGCCTTCCTTCGGCCGGTAGAAGGTGGCGAGCATGCCGCCGACCGCCACCACGGCGACGCCGACCGCGATGCCGAAACCATCCCAGCCGGTGACCGCGATGCCCGCGGCCGAGTCAACTGACAGCCGCCCAGGCCCCAGCGCTCCCAGCGCCGCGCACGCGGCGGCGATCACCAGCACGTACTCGTAGCCGTCCTTGAACACGAAGAACCCGTTCGTGCGGTGCGCGAGCAGCCCGGCGATCAGCATCACGGAGATCACCGCGGCGGCGGCCAGCGAGGTCAGCAAGCCGAGAATCAGCAGGACGCCCGCGCCGATTTCGGTGACCACGCTCATCCAGGCCTGCAGCACCGGTTGCTTCAGCCCGAGACCGGAGAACCAGCGGGCCGTCCCCGCGATCTTCCCGCCGCCGATCCAGTGGTTGACGCCGTGCGCGATCATCGTGCCCCCGACGACCAGGCGCACCAGCAGCAGCACGAACGCAGTGGCCGTCATGCTCTGTTCTCCGCTCGCCTTTGGCTCGGGCTCATGCCGTCTCCTCGGATCTCGCGCCGCCGGCGGCGCGATCGAGCACGCACTCCTCGGCGAACGACAGCATCGACAGGTGGTAGGCCGTTGCGGACAGCCCCAGGCTGAGGTTGTGCCCGCCGGTTGCCTGCTCGTGGGTGACGACCCGCGGCGAGGCGGTGAACAGCGCGGCGACCTCGGCGAGCGCCGCGGGGCCGGCCCGCCATACTCTTTCGTGCTCACCAAGGCTGTACCGGACAGGAACCCGCACCTGTGCCGCTATATCGGGAAATATCTCCCACCAGCGACGTCCCTCAACCGCCTCGTACAGCGGCGAAGCGGACAGGATCCGGCGGTCCCGGAGCGAGTCGGCCGAGTACGACGACGCTGGGTACCAGATGAGATCGACAACCCCGCTCGATTTCCGTTCCTCGAAGGCGGCCCGCACCAGCGGGTGGTGGTGCAGGCCGGTGCCCGCTAGCTCGACGCCGAGCACGCTCGGGTCCGCGGCGGCCATGCGCGTCGCGAGCATGCATCCGGCCGAGTGTCCGACCAGGAACAATCCGGCGCCGCGCGGTCGGTCCTCCAGCAGCGAGTCGATGGCCGCGAACGCGAGGGAGACCCGTTCCGCCGGGGACTCGGACGACGGCGTGCCCTCATACCCTGGCCGGTTCAGCGCGATCACCGTGTAGCCCAGCGAGGACCCGAGCCGGAGCAGCGAGTGGCGCGGGTATCCGGGCGCGTCGAAATACCGCGCGTTCACCGCCCCGCCGTGCAGCGCCACGATCACCGCCCTCGGCTCCGGGACCTCCATGATCAGGCCCGGGATCATGAGTCGCTCCGCAGCAGGAGAACTCCGCTGGGGGTCAGCCCGCCGGAGGACACCACCCCGACCCGGGCGCCAGGCACCTGTCGTTTGCCGCCGTCGCCGCGGAGCTGGACGATAGCCTCGTGCAGCAACCCCATGCCGTGCGTGCGGCCATGCGAGAGCTGACCGCCGTGCGTGTTCAGCGGCAGCACGCCGTCGCGGGCGATGTTCTTGCCGCCCTCGAGGAAATCCTTCGCCTCGCCGAGCGGGCAGAAGCCGAGCCCCTCGATCCAGGACAGGCAGTTGAAGGTGAATCCGTCGTATAGTTCCGCCACGTCAACATCGTCCGGCCGGAGCGAGGTCCGTGTCCATAGGTGCGCGGACTGCCCGAGCACCTGCGGTTCATGGATAAGTGTCGACTGATCCCACTCCAGTCGCTCCACGATCTGTGTCCCGCATGCTTCCACCCATACAGGTGGCTTGGCCAAGTCTCGTGCCGTGTCCGCTGCGGAGACGACGACGGCGACCGCCCCGTCACACGGCACATCGCAGTCGTAAAGGCCGAACGGAGTCGTGACGGTCCTCGCAGCAAGGTAATCCTCCATGCTGAGCGGTTCGCGGTAGATCGCTCCCGGCGTTATGGTCGCGTTTGCACGTTGGTTAAGCGCGATCCAGCCAAGTGTCTCGCGTGTCGTCCCGTACCGCTGCATATATCGCTGAGCGTTCATCGCCAGGGTGTGCGCGGCCGATATCGCGCCGAACGTCGCGAACCATGGCGACGAGATCCCGGCGGGCCGGGCGATCTTGCCCTGCCGCACCAGTTCGCTGTACGTGGATTCCCAGAGCGTGCGGAAACACAGCACGTGCCGCGCCAGCCCGCCCGCCACCGCGAGCATCGCCGCTATCACTGACCCGCCCGGACCAAACGTCTCGCCGCCCCCGTTATACCAACTTGGCCAAAACGACAGTGCGGATTCCACCGCGGTCACGCCGCCCTCACCGAAGGGGCCTACGTTCCCGGCGCCCGGGTAGGTGGAGAGCCCGTCGATGTCGGCGGGGGTGAGACCGGCGTCCGCGATGGCTTGCTGGCAGGCATCGATAGTCAGCGAGAGCGGGTCGGCCATCAGCCGGCGGCCGATGCGGGACATCCCGATGCCGGTGAGCGCGACCTTGTCCTCGAACTTCTCGGTGCGGATCATCGGCCGCACCCGGGAGTACACCGGCTGATCGACCGGCTCGACGAGCCCGTCCTCTCCAGTCGGCCGGAACAGCGGGAGCCACACGTCACCCGTCCGCTCGAAGACCACCTCCATCCGCATGCCCAGCCGCAGATCGTCCGGGTCAGCTTCGACGACGTTGGTGGTCAGCCGGACCCGCGGGTCCTCCTCGATGGCGACCTGGGCCACCACATAGGGCGCCGGCAGCCCGGGCAGGCCGAATCGCTGGTTCACGGTGAAACCGATCAGCGTCGCCAACCCGGAGACGGGGACCACCTCGATGTCACGCCCGTGGCAGTAGCGGCAGGCCGGCCGGGGCGGATGCAACAGTGCCTGGCAGTTCTGGCACTGCTGCACCCGCAGCCGCCCATCGGAACCGGACGTCCAGAAGAACTCGGTTTCCGGCGTTAGTTCGGGGACCGGGCGGTCGTCACCCGTCAACGCTGGCTTGTTCCTTGCGTACCGTGACTGGTTCGGCGAGCCGCTGTTCGTCGCAGATCTTCTGCATGGCCTCGATCGTCTCGTCCAGCCCGGGACCAAGCCTCCGGCCGGGGGCGAAAGTGGCGGGCAGGTGCTGCATGCCCTGGATGACGCCGATGGTCTGGTAGTGCACCGCGCCCGCTGGATCACACCGGTAGTCCGGCATCCGGTCGAGCACCGCGGTGACCATCTGCTTGAACACCATGCGGGCCACGTTGGAGCCGATGCACCGGTGCAGGCCCAGGCCAAAGGCGTGGTGCCGGTTGCCGGTGCGAGTCATGTCGATCTCGTTCGGGTTGGGGAACACCGAGGGGTCGCGGTTGGACATGGCCCATGACAGCCACACCCGCTCGCCCTCCTTGAACTGCGTGCCCGCGATCTCGCAGTCGGCGGAGATCGTGCGACCGTCGCCGGGCGCCGGGCAGAAGAAGCGCAGGAACTCCTCGGTGGCCGGGTTCAGCAGCGTGTCCCGCTCCGCGCTCAGACGCGTCCGCTCGGCCGGGTGCTCGGCCAGCCATTCCAGCGCGTGCGAGGTGAGCGCGGTCGTGGTGTCGAAGCCGCCGCCGATGATCAGGGCTATCACGCCAAGCAGTTCCATGTCATCCGGCTTGCTGCCGTTGATGGTGGCCTGGGCTAGGGCGTTGATCAGACCGGGGCGCGGGTTCGCGCGGACGTCGTTGAGCTGCGCGTACATGTCACGGAACATCGCCGTCTGGCTTTCCCGCACGCGTGCTATCTCGGGCGAGTCGTGCGGGGTGTACACGGAGGCGTGCACCGGTTCGACGTACAGGCTCCAGTTCTTCAGCGGGACGCCCATCATCGCCAGCGTCAAGACGGCCGGGACGATGTTCGCCAGGTCGTCGACGAAGTCGATGCTCCCGCTCTCGATCTTCTCGTCCAGGCTGGCCCGGACCAGTTCCCTGACCACGGGAGTCCACCGGGCGACCGCGGCGGGGGACAGGTACGGGTTGAGTGCCTGCCGGTAGTGCCGCTGCTCGGGCGGGTCCATCTCCAGGAAGCCGCCGACGAACGGCGTCTCCGGGGTGGGGATGGTAATGCCCTTGTAGCCCCGCTTGCTGCCGTCGATGTCGTGTTCGTTGGATACGAACTCGGCAGCGCGCGCGACCTCGAAGACCTCGCTGTTGCCGGCGATGACCCAGTGACCGTCATAGGTCTCGCTCCAGGCCACCGGGCACTTGGAGTGCATCTCCTGGGTGATCGCCTCGAACTGCTCCCGGTACTCGGGGGTATGCCGGTCGAAGTCGTACCGGTTCTTCTTACGGTCATCGGTCACGTCTGCTCCCCGACGACGGAGATGGCCTGCTCGGGACAGGACCGGACGGCCTCGAGCACCGCGGCCTCCTGGTCCTCCGGTACGTCTTCGCTGACCGGTGACGAATGTCCGTCGATGTCGTCAAGCTCGAACATCTTCGGGGCGATCATCGCGCAGAGCGTGTGACCCTGACAGCGGTCCTGGTTGACTCGTACCTTCATCTGCGCCTCAAACCTTGAAGTCGTGCCACTTGAGGTAGCCGCCGGCATCCACCCGGAACTGCATGCCCGTAACATAGCGGGCCTCGTCCGAGGCGAGGAAGAGCACGGCGTTGCTGATGTCGACTGGCTCGATATACGGGATCGGGAAGGCTTGCTGCACCATGAAAGCCGGCTCAGCGTCCGCCCGGGTCGGGTGCTCCAGATCCGGGCGGAAGGACTGATACATCGGCTCGCTTTGCAGCATGTCGGTGTTGACGTTCGTCGGGTGGACGGCGTTCGCGCGGATCTGGTTTGGAGCGAGCGTGCGCGCCAGTTCGTGGATGTAGTTGGCCAGCGACTTCTTGGCGACCATGTACCCGACACCGCCCGGGTCCGCGCCCGGGTTCATCATCGGCACGTCCGGCATGAAAGCCGCCGATGACCCGGTCGCGATCACGCTGGCCCCCTCGGTGAGGTGCGGCAGCGCCACGTGGATCGCGTTGATCGAGCCGAGCAGGTTGGTGCCGATCACGTCGGTCCAGGCCTGCAACCGGGGCTCGCCCTTCATCGCGGCGATACCCGCCTGCGCCACCACGATGTCCAGCTTTCCCAGCTCGGCCAGGCCCTGATCCAGCGCGGCCTTGAGCTGCGCGGGCTCGCGGACGTCCGCCTGGACCGCCACGATGCGCCGGTCCTGAGCCTCGACGAGCCGGACGGTCTCCTTCAGGTCATCCGGTGTCGCGAGCGGGTACTTGATGGACTCGATGTCGCGGCAGATATCCACCGCGATGATGTCGGCCCCCTCCTCGGCTAGCCGCACCGCGTGACTGCGGCCCTGGCCGCGCGCCGCACCGGTGATGAAAGCGACCTTGCCCTCAACACGTCCCATCGGCTACTCCTCATCACCCAGCAAACCAAGTAGAGAATGTCATTCTCCTAACTGAGTATAAGATTTTCACATCCGAGCCCGCGCCGTCAACGGCCCAGCCGCGACCCCAGCGATGGGCCATCCATGGGGTCGCGGAGAGTCCTTCGCCGGGCGACAAATCCCTTATGTTGGCTTATTTCCGCGCGGGGGAGGCCGGGCTGCCGGCCGTGCCGCCGCGGCACGCGCGGTTGGCGTCAGCTCACCGTTATGGCGTGTTCTGGGCAGCTTCGGGAGGCTTGCTGGGTCTTGGCTTCCAGGGCGGGTGGCACGTCGGGCTGGATTACCTCGCTGTAGCCATCGTCGGTTAGCGAGAAAACCTCGGGGCAGACGGCCGAGCACACCCCGTGGCCGCGGCACAGGTCCTCGTCGACCGTGACCTTCACGAGAATTCCAGGTGCAGTGCCGTGATGCCGCGCAGGATGTACGTCGGAAGGTAGTGATACTGGCGGGCGTCGGCGGGGCCGTGTTCCCGCTCGTTGATCCTGATGTCCGATGTGCGGTCCAGCAGGCGTTCGATGGCGACCCTGGCCTCGGCCCGTGCGAGCGGCGCACCGGGGCAGGTGTGGATGCCACGGCCGAACGCGAGATGGTGCCGCGCGTTGGATCGCTCAGGGTCGAACGTCGCGGGCTCCTCGAACCGGCGCGGATCCCGGTTAGCGGCGCCTTGCAGCAGCATCACCGTCGTCCCGGCCGGCAGGTCGACCCCGCCAATCGTGACCGGTACCCGCGACAACCGGAAGTCGCCCTTGATCGGGCCGTCTGTCCGCAACGTCTCCTCGATGAAGT
>JBEKHI010000436.1:0-6736 GCA_050012355.1 Streptosporangiaceae bacterium
GAGCGCCCAGCCGTGCCCCCGGTAGGTGGCGAATACGGGGTCGTCAGGGCCGAGCGCCGCGCAGGCACCGGCCGGGATCGCCTCCTGACCGATGCACAGGTGTACGGATCCGGCGATGTGCCCGTCGATGCGCAGCGCTTGGACGCGTTCCTCGAAGTACCGGATCCGCCACATGGTGAGCAGGTGGCTCATGCTGTTTCCTTCCAGCGTTCCAGCGACGCGGTACAGATGGCGGCGGCGCTGCCGGTGTAGTCCTCGGGAGCGATGCCGTCCAAGGGCTCCCCGGTTACCCGCGCGCGCCGGGCCTTTTGATACACGGCCGCGTGCGCCCGGTCCCGCCCGATCGCGGTGGCGAGCCTGGCCATGTGTGCCTCGGCCATGATGAGGCCGTGATCGAGGGCCAGGTTGCGGCGCATCCGGTCGGCGTCCACCCGGAGCCCTTTGGTGAGCTGTCCCGCTAGGCCGACGGCGCCCGCCGCGCAGCGGAGCACGTACGGCAGCGCCTGCCACTCGACCTGCCATTCGCCGGTCGCGCGTTCGTGACCGGCTTCCAGCGAGCGCAGCAGCGCTCCGCTCATCTGCCCCGCGCTGACGCCGAGCCCGATGATCGCCTCCGCTAGGATCGGGTTCGCCTTCTGCGGCATGGTGGAGGACGCGCCGCGGTATTCGCCGTCGGCCTCGGCCACCTCACCGATCTCGGTGCGTGCCAGGTCAGCGATCTCGCGTGCGAACCGCACCGCGGTACCGGCCGCCAGCGCGGCGACCTGCCCGGTCTCGGTGACCGTGTCCCTGGCCACGTGCCACGGGACGATCGAGTCGCGCAGCGCGAGCCTGCGTGCCAGCGCGCTCCGGACCTGTGTCGCGACCTTGCCCATCGCGGCCGAGGTACCGCCGCCGCCGAACAGCGACACCACCGCGATCTCCGTTTTCGCACGGCGTAGCCGCCGCCGGTCTCGCCCCGCCTGATCGAGGAAGACCGCGCATTTCGCGCCGAACGTCGTGGGGACCGCCTGCTGCCCGTGGGTGCGGCCCGGCATGACGGTCATCGCGTGGGTCTTGGTTCGCGCTGCTAGCTCGTCACCGAATGTGGTGACCAGCTCTTCGAGCCGGGTCAGTGTCTTGCTGACTTGCAGCCCGAGTGCGGTGTCCATGATGTCTTGGGTGGTGGCGCCCCAGTGCACGAAGCCGGCCGGCCGCGGCGGCAGGTGCTCGCAGATCATCTTGATCAGGGGGAGGATCGGGTAGCCGACGATGCGGGTCTGTTCCCACAGCCTTGTGGTGTCGATGTTCTTTATCGTGCAGGCGGCGGCGATCGCGCTGGCGTCGTCTGCTGTGATGACGCCGGAATCGGCGAGGGCGCCCGCGAGCGTGGCCTCGACGTGCAGCCATTCGCCGATGGTGGCCTCCTCGCCGAGGATCTCCTCGGTCACCGGATCGCCGTACAACCGCAATAGCAGCTCCATTAGCCACCTGCCCTGACTCGTTCAAACAGGTCGTCCGGCCCGAGCTGACCGCCCTTCAGCAGCACCTCGGTACCCTCCACCGCCGGGTCGGCCGCCCGCAGCCCGCACAGCGGGAGCCCGGGTGCGAGCACCGCGACGATGTCCAGCGCGTCCGCTTTCGTCGTGCGCAGTACCCGGCCCGCGGTGTCGCCGCCCGCCACGATCACGCGGGTCACCGCCCCTGCGCGCAGTGCGTCCCGCACGATGGATCCCAGGTCGCCGGTGCCGTGCACCACCACGCCGGGGCCGGTGCGCAGGCCTTGGAGGACTTCCGCCGTCGGTGCGCCGGTTTCCAGGCAGCACCAGCCGTTTTCCCGCGCCCAGCGGATCTGGCTGGCCGTCCGCGGCGAGCCGGAGCCGGACACCACCAGCACGCTCGGCACGGGGTCGGCCGGCTGGTCCCTGACCGGCGCTTCGCCTGACGCTTCGCCTGACGCTTCGCCCGACGCGAGCGCAAGGCCAAGTGCGTGGCTCAGCCCGCCGGAGCCGACGACGAAAGCAGGTCCTGGCTCGGCCAGTATCGCTTCGGCCGCCGCGCGGAGCTGCTGGTTGCTGAGCGCGTCGAAGACGATCGCGTCCGGGGCGCTCGCCGAGGCCGCCCGGTAGTGCCGGGCCAGGTCGTCGTAGCCGCGAAGGTCAACCGCGCCGAACTCCAGCGGTGCCTGCGCGCCGATGTGCAGCCGCAGATCGGCCTCGGAGATAGGCGTCGCCGGATGCCGGGACATCGTGGGCTGCCGGTCCAGCCGGTACACCACACCATCCTCGACCGCGAAGTGATTACCGAACGCGGTGTACCGCCCGAGATCTGGCTGCGCGATCAGCACCGGGACCGGCGCGGCGCCGAACACCTCGCGCCCGATCTCGATGGCCCGTCCGATGCTGCCGAGCGCGGGCGAGGAATCGGCGGTCGAGCAGACCTTGTATTGCACGACCTGCTCG
This sequence comes from Streptosporangiaceae bacterium, assembly GCA_050012355.1. GTDB lineage: Bacteria > Actinomycetota > Actinomycetes > Streptosporangiales > Streptosporangiaceae > JBEKHI01. The sequence goes on from JBEKHI010000436.1 coordinate 2,442, forward strand.
GTGACGGCGCGCAGTGCCTTCAGCGCGGGCCGGACCTCGCGATCCAGGTCGGCGGCCGGCAGCGACCGCGCGATCCCGGCGATCCCGGCCACGTCGTACCCCGCCGCCAGCTCGAGTTTGTCTGGGCTCATCGCCAGCAGCCCGCGCAGCCCAGCCCGGTGAAACTGCGCGAGCGCGTCCGTAGATCCGGTGAGGTCGTCGCCGTAGAACGCCGCCTTATGCACCGAACATCTCCAGTGCCTGCCGCAGCGGCTCACTGGTCTTGGCGCGTTCGGCCAGGCTCGTGCCGCTGACCGCGCAGTCCCATCCCTCGCGCATGCTCGCCACCCCGGCGGCCGCCCCGCCCGGGTGACCGTGGATGCCACCGCCGGCCAGCACCAGCAGGTCGGTGGTGCCGGCCCGCCGGTAGGTTTCCGGTGCCAGCCCGGCCCACTGCCTTGAGGAGAGCACCGGCAGCGTCTGGTATCCGCCCAGCAGCGGCTCGCGGACCGCCGCGATAGCGGCGAGCACCTCGTCGTCGGTCTCGTAGAACTTGTTGTGCAACCCGTTGGTGTGCAGGTGATCGGCACCCGCCAGCCGCGCTAGTTTCTGGAACGCGGTGAACCCGATGCCCAGCTGCGGCGACCTGGACATCGCTCCGAACATCGCGCGGTGCCCGTGGATCGGGAGGGCGGCGTGTTCTCGCAGGTAGGCCAGTCCGGCCAGGCCGATCAGGTTGACGCACGCCATGACGCAGTTGCCGCCCGCCGCGGCCACCAGGTCGTGGTTGGTGGCCAGCCGGTCGATGTCGTCGGTGATGTTGAACGCGTACATCGGCATCCGGCCGGTCTGGTCGGCGGCCCGCTTTAGCTCTCTCATGACGACCGTGACCCGGTCCGCCAGCGGCGCGTGCGGCGGGTTCGCGGTGAGCTCGTCGTCCTTGATGAAGTCGATGCCGGCTAGCGCCAGCTCCCGCACGACGACCGCGAGCTCGTCAAGCGGCAGCCCGATGCTCGGCTTGATGATCGTGCCGATCAGGACGCCGTCTCGTCTTGCTGTCAGCTCTCGTGTTCCGCTGACGCCGAATCGCGGACCCGGGTACCGGTCGGCGAACTCCGCGGGCAGGTCCAGGTCAACCAGCTTGACCGCCGCGAGTTCCCGCAGCTCGAACAGGTTCCCGGCGACGGCCGCGAGCAGGTTCGGCAGCGAGGGGCCGAAGTTGCCGAGCGGGAAGGCGATCCGTACTCGGCCCCGTCGTGTCGAGGCCACATCGGCGCCATCTGTTGGCGCCAATGTGGCATCGACACCAGTGGCAGTGGTCCCAGGGAGCGGCGGCAGACCGCTCGGCGGCAGCGGGGTCACGTCGAGCACGGTCGCGCCGAACCGGGCCCGCAGCTCATCGGTCTCCCGCTCCACCCGGACAAAGGTGCCGGTGGACTGCTCGCCCGCGAGCACCTCGGCCGCGCGTTCAAGCGGGAGGAAGCTCTCGATCAGGTAGGTGGCGACGACCTGGCTACGCGTCAAGGCTGACCTGCACCTTGATCGTGTCGGTCCCGTGGTCCATGGCCGCCATCGACCCGGGGACCTGTTCCAGCCGGATGGTCTTGGTGATGAACGGCCGCACGTCGAGGTCGCGGGTTCCGACCAGCCGCGCGGCTTCGCGGAAATCCGCGGGAGAGTAGGTGGTCGAACCGCGCACGACGATCTCCTTCAGCACGACCGGGTTGACATCAGCGGTCAGCTTCGCCCCGAACATGGGCAGCACGACCACCGTGCCCCTCGGCCTGACCAGAGCGAACGCCTCGTCCAGGCACCTGGGGTGCCCAGAGGCCACGATGACCACGTCGAAACCGCCGGTGAGTTCCCGCCCCGTCGCCACGACATCGCGTTCCGCGGCGTTGACCGTGTGGGTCACGCCCAGTCCGGCGAGCAGCCGCAGTCCGCTGTTCCTGACATCGCTCACCAGCAGCGGATCCGCGCGGTGCAGCCGGCCGACCATCGCGATCAGGCCGCCGATGGAGCCCGCACCAAGTACCGCGACCGACTGGCCGGGACGTACCCCTCCGGCCTGTACCGCGTGCCAGGCCACGGCGGCGGGCTCGATCATGGCGCCCTCCGCGTCGCTGGTATCCGGGCTAAGCGGGACAAGCGATGAGCGCGGTACCGTCACGTAGTCGCTGAGCAACCCGGCCCAGCCCGATCCGGGAACCCGCTTGTGCGGGCATAGGTGAAGCAATCCGGCTTCGCATTCACGGCAGTTGCGGCAGGACTCCGACGGCAGGATCGCGACCCGCTCTCCGGTGCCCGCCACTCGGCCGGCTCCCTCGTGCCCGAGGACCACCGGCGGTTTACGGAACGGGTGCTCACCTCGGTACGTGTGCAGATCCGAACCGCAGATTCCGACCACAGTCATCCGCACGAGCACCGCGTCGGCCCGCACCGTAGGATCGGCGACATCGGTGATCTCCAAGCGACGCGGTCCGGTGAGGACACCAGCTCGCATCCCACCTCCCTTGCGCTTGAACAAACGTTATACCAGGATCAGGATTGATGGAAGAGATACCTGACACCCTGCTGCTGGAAGAGCGCGCGGCCCTGGCGATGAACGCGGTCGCCGGGCTCGCCGACCCCGCTCTCGACGGCATCCCGTTCTTCAGCGCCAACCTGCTCGACCGGCCAGCGTCGTTGCGCCACGGTGACTGGGACTACGGATCCAGCCATGGACGTCTCACCGACGCCTCGGTCCTCGCCAGGCACATGACTGGCCGTGACGACTGGACGGAATCAGAACGCCGCTACCGCACCGGCCTGCTCAGCTTCCTAGCCCCGGATGGCCTCAGCTACCGCCGGAGCCATCCACGCGGACACTGGGCGCCCAACGCGAACCTGATCGATCAGCGCGCGACACTGCTCGCGCTCACCACCTGCTACCTCGACGGCGAGGATCCGGTGGTCAAGCGGGCGGCCGACCGGCAGGTCGCCGCGCTGCGGCGGATCGCGGTGAAGGAACGCGACGCCTGGTTCTATCCCGCGTCCGAGTACACCGCGTCCGGGTGGCCATCGAGCAACGCGGTGGACCTGAAGCTGGCGCCGGACCCGGCTTCGTTCAGCGGCCGGCTCATCATGCCGCTGCTGCGCTATCACCAGGCCACCGGCAACCCCGGCGCACTCGAGCTGTGCGCCTGGTTCGCCCGGCTGATCGTTTCTCGCAGCGGGGTGTTCAACTCCGACGGCAGCTTCAACTCCGCGCTCGCCTATCGCAGCGGTCATTTCCACACCAGGCTTGGCACGCTGGACGGCCTGGCCAGGTACGCCGTCTTCGCCGGGGACCACTCGCTGACCGCCTTCGTGCGGCGGGGCTACGACTGGGCGCTCGGCCAGGCCACCAGCTTCGGCTGGACACCCGGGGACCTGGCCGACCAGCGTTTCGAGCACGAGAGCTGCTCGCTCGTCGACCTGATCTCGATCGGAATCTGTCTGGCGAAGGCGGGATACCCCCAGTACTGGCAGGTCGCCGAGCGGTTCCTGCGCAACCACCTGACCGAGTCGCAGCTGCGGAATCTGGACTGGGCGGAGTCGGCGCCGGACCGGTCCGGTGACGAGCCCGGCTGGATCACCTACTACCAGGTGGCGGACCGGGTGCGCGGTGCGTTCGCCGGCTATGGCGCCCCCAACGACGTCGTGTCCGACGTGCCACTCGGCCGCGGACACACCAGCGACGTGCAGGCCTGCTGCGTCGGGTCCGGCGTGCGCGGCCTGTTCCTCGGCTGGAACAGCATCGTGACCGACGTCGGCGGCATCCCGCGGGTGAACCTGCTGCTCAGCCGCTCGCACGGACTGCTCGACGTCACCAGCTGGCTGCCGCATGAGGGCAGGATCGACATCGCGGTCCGCGAGGACCGCCGCGAGCTGCGGGTCCGCGTTCCCGACTGGGCGGGTTACGCGAAGGTCGTGACCCGCAGGCAGGCCGCGGTGGTGCCCACCGCGTGGGCACCCGACGGATACCTGTCGGTGCCGGACCCGCGCGCGGGAGAGCGGATCACGATCGAGTTCCCCGTGGTCACGTCCACGGTCACCGACACCGCGGCGGGCCGCGAGTTCGTCACCCGCTGGCGCGGCGACGACGTCACCGGCATCAGCCCCGAGGGGACGGTACTGCCCATGTACGGCGCCCGCCCACTCAACGGCCCCGCCCCGCTCCGCCCCGACCCCCGCCACCGCCCCGCGCAGGAGTGGACCTGGTGACCCGCGCGCCCGCCAGCCGGAAGATCCCCTGTCGATGTGACATCGACCGCGCTCTATCCCGGTCGATGTCA
>JBEKHI010000437.1:0-6663 GCA_050012355.1 Streptosporangiaceae bacterium
ACCCGCAACCCCGCGAACGCCAGCCCGCCGTACATCGCCGCCACGCACAATGTACCGACCAGTCCGAGTTCTTCGCCGATGATGGCGAAGATGAAGTCGCTGGTGGATTCCGGCACCCAGCCCCACTTGCCCCGGCTGCCGCCGAGTCCGACACCGAACAGCCCGCCGTCACCCAGCGCGTAGCGGCCCTGGATGGCCTGCTGGTTCGGGCCGGTGGGGCCGCCGGTCGGGTCGTAGAAAGAGGTCAGCCGTCGCAGCCGGTAGCTGGCCGTCACGACAAGCAGCAGCATCACCAGCGCCATCAGGATAAGGATGCCGCTGTAAATCCGGCCGGGTGTGCCCACCACCCAGAGCAGGGTGAGGAAGATGATCAGCAGGATGAACGTGGTACCCAGGTCGTCGCCAATCATCACCAGCATGATCAGCAGGCCGGCGCCGGGCAGCAGCGGCATCAGCATGTGCCGCCAGTCGCTGAGCAGGCCGAGCTTCTCCTTGCGCGCGAGCAGATCCGCGCCCCACAGCACGAACGCCAGCTTGGCTATCTCGGACGGCTGCACCTGGAGGCTGCCGATGTCGATCCACCGGGCCGCGCCGCCTTGCGACTGGCCAACCCCGTGGATCATCGTCAGGACCAGCCCGAGGACGGAGATGCCGAGCAGCGGGTACGCCGCCGCCCGGAACAGCTTCGGGTTCGACCGGCTGGCGATCAGCATCAGCGGCAGGCCGATCGCCACGCCAATCAGCTGCTTGAGGAAATCCTGGTAGGGCGAGTCCCCCAGGCTCAGGTCGAAGACCGACCCGGTGGACAGCACCATCACCAGCCCGAGCCCGAGCAGCAGCGCGGTGATGCCGCAGATCAGGTAATACGACGTCAGCGGCCGGCCCATCAGGGTCCGCCAGGTCTCGAACCGCTCGCGGACGCCGGCGACCGCGCCTAGGACCCCGGCATCCTCTTGCTGGTAACCGCCCTCGACGGCATCCCAGTCGTCGGTGTCGGTCAGGCTCCCGGTGTCGCTTCCCAGCGCATGGCCCTGCATGATTCCAGTCTCAGTGCTGGCCGCGCGCATACCCGGAACATCCGGCGCGTGTCGCGCAAGTCCCCCAGTGAAATTCCCGCGTGGTCGCTGTCGGTGCTGGATTGCGTGCGAAGCGTGCCTTCTCGCGCGCGGCGGGTGCCTCCTACCTCGCTATCGATGGCCCATCGCTGGCGCTATAGGCTCTGCGGTGGGACATCCATGGGGCCGGCGCGCGGGGCTTAGGCGCCGCCGAACCAGCCGGGGACGTCTAGGCGGAACGACTCACTGGGGACCATTTGCCGCAGGTCGCGCTCCAGCGCCGCTTCGCGGTCGGCGCCGAGGCGGTTGCGCCAGCGCTGCCGGATCTCCTCGAAGATCACCGCCGATAGGGCCAGCGCTTCGATACCGCGCGGGGTGAGCTTGACGGTCTTGCGGCGGCGATCGGTGTCACCACCGGCGCGTTCCACGTAGCCGATCTGCTCAAGCCGGTCCAGGGTCTTGCCCGCCGCCTGCTTGGAGATGCCCAGCCGCTTGCCGGCCTCGGTGGCGGTGGCGCCGTTGATGCCGATCGCCTGCATGGCGAACCCGTGGGCCGGCCGGATGTCCGGGTGGCCGCGACGCGCGAGCTCGGCGTGCAGTTCGTCGATGATGACGCGGAAGCCGCCGAACAGCAGCAACGGAAGCTCGAACCCGTAACCGTTGACATGCCCGTCGGCGTGCCCGTCCATTGACATATTCGACAACCTCGTTTACCTTCTTAATCGTCAACCTAGTTGTCGATCATATCCAGGGGAAATCATGTCTGTCTTCACCGAGCACACTCTCCAGTCTGCTCCGGTTGCAGCGCGTCGCACAATGACTGCGATACGAGACCATTTTGGCCACCTCCCGTCCGCCGTGGCCCGCTGGGCGGAGTCTCCTGAGCTGCTCGAGGGGTTCACCAAGCTCAACGCGATGTTCGAGTCGTGTTCGCTCGACCCGCTGTCGGTCGAGGTGGTAGTCATGACGATCGCGGTGCGCAACGGCTGCGAGCTGTGCGTGGCGATACACACGGCGCGGCTGCGGTCGCTTGACGCGCCTGACGCGATCATCGCGGCGCTGCGCGCCGGGGACGCGGTGCCTGACCCGCGGTTGGAGGCCGTCCGCGCGTTTACCGTCCGGCTGCTGGACACCACCGGTGACGCCGGGGACGAGGCGGTCCAGGCCTTCCTCGACGCCGGGTTCACCGCGCGCAACGCGCTGGAGATCGTGCTCGGCATCGGCACCTACACGATGTCCACGTTCGCGAACCGGCTGACCGGTGCCCCGGTCGACGAGCAGCTCCGCTAGGCGGGCGGGAGGTAAGCCTACGTAGAAGATGGCTAGGCCGAGGGCCACGAACATGCCCGCTACCAGCCAGAATCTCACCACGATGGTGGTCTCGGCCCAGCCGGCTAGCTCGAAATGGTGCTGCAGCGGCGCCATCCGGAACACGCGTTTGCCGGTCAGCTTGAACGACCCGACCTGGATCACGACCGACAGCGTGATGATGATGAACAGGCCGCCGAGCAGGACCAGCAGCAGCTCGGTGCGGGAAATGATCGCCAGCCCGGCCAGCACGCCGCCGAGGGCCAGCGACCCGGTGTCGCCCATGAAGATCTTGGCCGGCGGCGCGTTCCACCACAGGAAGCCGAAGCACGCGCCCATCACGGACGCCGCCACCACCGCGACGTCCAGGGGATCGCGCACCTCATAGCAGTTGTTCGCCAGGAACACGGTGCAGTCGTTGCGCAGCTGCCAGATCCCGATGATCACGTACGCGCCCAGCGCCAGGATGGAGGCGCCGGTGGCGAGCCCGTCGAGCCCGTCGGTGAGGTTCACCGCGTTCGAGGTGCCCGTCACCATGAGGACCACCCACACCACGAACAGCACCGACCCGATAGAGATGCCGAAGTCGTAGATAAAGGACAGCTGGGTGGACGCGGGCGTCAGGTCATACCCGTCGGGGAAGTGTAGCGCCAGGATCGCGAAGATCCCGCCGACGACGGCCTGCCCGACGAGTTTCGCGCCGCTGCGCAGGCCCAGGCTGCGCTGCATGTACAGCTTGATGAAGTCGTCGAGGAACCCGACGATGCCAAGCCCTGTCATCAGGAACATGACCAGCAGTCCGGACACCGAGTCCCGGACACCGGTCACCGGGTGCGCGATGAAGTACCCGGCCAGCGACGCGATCAGGATCACGGTGCCGCCCATGGTGGGCGTCCCCCGCTTCTTCGCGTGCGGGGCGCCGTCGGAGCGGATCTCCTGCCCGTATCCCCGCTTGGTGAACACCCTGATGGCCACCGGCGTGCCGAGCAGCGCGACGATCAGTGAGATCGCGCCGGCCAGCAGGATGGTCCTCACCCGGTTACCTCCTCAAGCAGCGCGTCCGCGATCTCCCAGAGTGCGGCCACGCGCGAAGCCTTTACCAGTACTACGTCTCCAGGGCGCAGACGGCTGCGCAGCTGTTCGATCGCGGACCCGTTGTCCGGCACCCAGATCGCCTCGCCATCCCAGCCAGGTTCCGCCGCGGCGCCGGAAGCCACCGGACGCGCGTCGGACCCGACCGCGATCACGCCCGCCAGGCCCGCCCGCGCCGCGAGCTTACCGGCTTCCAGGTGGCTAGCCTCCGTCGAAGCGCCAAGCTCGGCCATACCGCCGAGGACGGCGAATCCCCGCCCGGAGGCCGCCAGGTGCGCGAGGGCGTCGATAGCGGCCCGTACCGAGTCCGGGTTGGCGTTGTAGGCGTCGTTGATGACCAGCACGTTGTCACCGCGCCGGTGCAGTTCCATCCGGCGCTTGCTGCGCGCCGTAACCTCGGACAGCCCCTCGGCGATGTCAGCCACCGGCAGGCCGAGCTCCGCCGCGATCGCCGCGGCGGCCAGCGCGTTCGACACGTGGTGGGCGCCGTGTACCAGCATGCGCACCGGCGCGGACCCCGATGGCATCCGCAGCGTGAACGAGGGCCGCGCCAGCTCATCGAGCCAGACGTCCTCGGCCCGCACATCACCGGAATCCCCGAAGGTCACGATCCGCGCCGATGTACGGTCCGCCATCGCCATCACCCGGGGGTCGCCGGCGTTGAGCACGGCCACGCCGGACGCGGGCAGCGCCTCGACCAGCTCGCCCTTGGCCTTCGCCACGCCTTCCAGCGATCCGAACTCGCCGACGTGCGCCTGGCCCACGTTCAGCACCGCGCCGATCGACGGCCGTGCGACATCGCATAGCCAGGCGATATGCCCGACGCCGCGCGCCGACATCTCCAGGACCAGGTAGCGGGTCGATTCGTCGGCCCGCAGCACGGTCAGCGGCAGTCCTAGCTCGTTGTTGAACGAGCCTTCCGGCGCGACCGTGGGGCCCAGGCGTTCCAGCAGCGCGCCGGTCAGGTCCTTGGTCGAGGTCTTCCCCGACGACCCGGTGATCCCGACGATCGTCAGGCCGGGCAGCCGGCTCACGACGAACCGCGCGAGCGCCGCCAGCGCCTCCGCGACGTCCGGCACCAGCACGTGCGGCGCCGGGACCGGCCGGCTGGCCAGTACGGCGACCGCACCCGCCTCAAGCGCCGCCGCCACATAGTCGTGCCCGTCCACGCGCTCCCCGGCCAGGGCCGCGAACAGCCCGCCGGGCGCGGCGCGCCGCGAGTCGATGACCACTGGGCCGGTCACGGCGACCGATGGGTCGCCGTGCACCGAACCGGCGGTGATCGAAGCGATCTCCGCCAGTGACATCCGGATCAAAGCTTGTCCTCCCTGGCACGCAAAGCGGCGCCAGCCACCTCGGAGTCGTCGAATGGCAGCACGGTTCCGGCGACGTACTGCCCGCGTTCATGGCCCTTGCCGGCCACCACGACCACATCTCCCTTGTCTGCCATGCCGATCGCGTAATTGATCGCCGCGGCTCGGTCAGGTTCCACAACGACGCGGGCTCGTTCCCCTGGCGGCACGGTCAGGACGCCTTCCAGCATCGCGGACAGGATAGCCAGCGGATCCTCAGAACGCGGGTTGTCACTCGTCAGCACCGCCGTGTCCGCCAGGCTGACGGCGGCGGCGCCCATCATCGGGCGCTTGGCACGGTCCCGGTCCCCGCCGCAGCCGAGCACGATGATCAGGTTGCCCTGGGTAACCTCGCGCAGCGCCCGCAGTACGGCCTCCACCGCGCCGGGCTTGTGCGCGTAGTCCACGAATACGTCCGGCGGTCCTCCGGGAACCCGCTGCAGCCGCCCGGGAACGCCCGGGCAGGCGGCGATACCGGCCACCGCGTCCTCGAGCCGCACCCCGGCCTCGACCAGCGCGACGATCGCGCCGAGCGCGTTAGCCACGTTGAAGGCACCAGGCAGCGACACGGTGGCGTCGGCCTCGACGCCACCGGGACCGATCACCCGGAACGACGACCCGTCCGCGCCCGAGCGCACGTCCACCGCGGCCCAGTCTGGCTGGTCTTCGATGGCCGGCTGGTCTTCGATGCGAGCCTGCACCGCGAAGGTCGTCACCGGTACCGAGGCTACCGATGCGAGGCGGCGGCCCCATTCGTCGCCGATGTTGACCACCCCGAGGGCGGAGTACGCCGGCGTGAACAGCTGGGCCTTGGCCTCGAAGTAGTCCTCCATCGTCGGATGGAAGTCCAGGTGATCCTGCGACAGGTTGGTGAACACCGCGACGTCGAAACGCGTGCCCGCCACCCGGCCGAGCGCCAGCGCGTGCGAGGACACCTCCATCGCGGCGGCGGTTACACCGCGTTCGGCCATCGTCGCGAACAGCGCTTGCAGGTCGGTGGCCTCCGGTGTGGTCAGCCCGGCCGGCTCCTCGCGCGGGCCGATCCGCAGCGTCACCCCGCCGATCAGCCCCGTCACGTGCCCGGCGGCGCGCAGCCCGGCCTCGATCAGGTAGGTCGAGGTGGATTTCCCGCTGGTCCCGGTCACCCCGATCAGGGTCAGCCGCGTCGACGGGTCACTGTGCACCCAGCAGGCGACCTTCCCGAGGATCTCGCGCGGCGAGCGCACCACGAATACGGGCAGCCCGGTACGCGCCGCCCGGTCGCGCCCCACCGGGTCGGTGAGGATGGCGACCGCGCCGGCCTCGGCAGCGGCGGCGCTGAACGCGGCACCGTGCGCCTGCGTGCCTGGCAGCGCGACGTAGAGATCCCCGGGGGCTACCCTCCGGGAGTCATGCGTTACCCCAGTGATGCGGCCGGGCTCGTTCGGACTGCTTCCGAACAGCAACTGGCCGAGACCGGACAACGGTCTCGCCTGCGGCCGGGCGGGACGGATCACGCCCAGAGGTTACCTCCTATCATGGCGCGTTGAGCCGCACGTAAGGGACTTGGTAGTCACTCGGCGGGATCTCAAGCGTCGCCAGCGCCGCCTTCATCACCTGGTAGAACACGGGACCAGCGACGACATCTCCAAAGTAGTCGTCGTTCGCCTTGGACGGGTCCTGCACGTTCACGGCGACCACGACCTGCGGGTCATTACCTGGCCCCATGCCGATGTAGCTGGACCCGTACTCGCACAGCGAATCCGGGCAGCTAGCACCCGATTCGCTGGAGGTTCCGGTCTTGGCGGCGATCGCGTAGCCGGGGATGATGCCCCACGGTTCGTCGGCCTCCTCGTCGACGCCGGGCACCTGCTGCA
>JBEKHI010000438.1:0-6651 GCA_050012355.1 Streptosporangiaceae bacterium
TCAGCGCCCGGACCCACCGGTCGGAGACCGAGCCTGATGCTGGTGGATGTGGCAGCAACCAGCATCGGGCCGGCCGCCGGTGGCTTAGCCGGCTTGGCGGTAGGGCCTCATTCTGGGTTCTGCGCGCAGGCCAGCAGGACCGCTACCGGGCCGTCCGCGAGCCGGTAGCGGATGATCCGGCCGTCGCGTTCGGCGGTGACGGTCTGGGTAGCGCGCAGGTAGCGCAGGGTCTGGGAGACCGTGGTGTCGTGAATCCCGGTCGCGGCGGCGAGGTCGGAGACGCTGATCGGCCCGGCCTCCTTGATGCAGGTCAAGATCATCAGCCGGGTGGGATCGCCGAGTATCGCGAACTGCCGGGCCCGTTCGGCGACCGCCGCGGGATCACCGAGGGCCTCAATCGCCTGGCAGACGCGCTCACCGTCGATCACGCGGTGGCCCGATCGTTCCGCGGGCAGGAGATGCATGGGTCACAGTGTGACATAAATCGTCGTTATGGATACCTGATCAGCTATTGAGTCTTGACGGTATCCAGCGCGGCCGGTTACGTTGCCGATGGCCACGTCAGCGAAGTCCGGTGCGAGCCCGGCGCTGTCCCGCAACGGTCATGCCCCACCCGATGGGGACGAGTCCGGTCGCCTGACCTGGTGCGTTGTCCGATACGAGTCCTCGATCGAAGGGCGGTTCGGTTATGGCGGTCGCGCGCTTTCACCAGGTGCGTACGGCGATGGCGGCTCGCGAATGGGGCCGGGTCACCGCGATGTTCGCGTTCATCCTGGCGATCAACGTAGCGGGCTGGGGCATCTTCGTCATCGACGTGATGCCGCATCACTTCGACTACCACGGGGTGGGCGGCACTAGAGGGCTGGGCGTCGGGCTCGGAGTGGCGATCACCGCCTGGTTCCTCGGGTTCCGGCACGCCTTCGACGCCGACCATATCTCCTGCGTCGACAACACCACCCGCAAGCTGATGGCCGATGGCAAGCGGCCGCTGGGCACCGGGTTCTTCTTCTCCTTCGGCCATTCGACCGTCATCATGGCGGTCGGTGTCGGCATCACGATGGCGGCCCGCGCGGTGTTCGGCGCGATGGTCGACCCGAACTCCGCCTACGAGACAGCTGGCGGGGCGATCGGGACGGCGCTGTCGGCCGGGTTCTTGTACCTGATCGCGTTGCTGAACCTGATCGTGCTGTCCGGGATCTTCAAGGTGTTCCACGAGATGCGCAACGGCAGCTACGACGAGGTGGAACTCGAAAGGCAGCTGCAGGCCCGCGGGCTGATGTACCGGTTCTTCGGCCGGTTCATGAAGTCCATCAACCACACCTGGCAGCTGTACTTCGTCGGGCTGGTCTTCGGCATCGGCTTCGACACGGCGACCGAGGTCGTGCTGCTGGCCGCCACCGCCTACGCGGCGATCCAGGGGCTGCCGTACTACGCGGTGCTCGCGCTGCCGTTCCTGTTCTCCGGCGGCATGATGCTGTTCGACACGCTGGACGGCTTGTTCATGAACTTCGCGTACGGCTGGGCGTTCGCGCGGCCGGTGCGCAAGGTGTACTACAACCTGGTGATCACCGGCCTGTCGATCGGCGCGGCGTTCATCATCGGGTCGATCGAGCTGCTCGGGGTGCTCACCACCGAAGCCCACCTGCACGGCGCGTTCTGGAACACGATGGCCGGCTTCAACATCAACGTCGCCGGATTCTGCATCGCGGGGCTGTTCATCATCGTCTGGGCGGTGGCGATCACTTACTGGCGGATGGGCAGCGTCGAGGACCGGTGGAGCGCTAACGTACCCGCTGGGCAGGCCACCCCCGAACCCTGATTACCATGGGCAACTGACGTTCCGCGTGTTCCGGGGTCCGCGAAAACGCCGCTCCCTTCGCGAGCGAGCAGGTAGCCTCGCCAACAATATGGCGATAAAGGGGAGCAAATTGCCCGGCATTGGCAGCGGTAAGGCAATCGTCGGCAAGGCCGTGGCCGTCAAGGCCGGTTATGCACTGGCCTGTGCGGTATCGGCGGTGATGCTGGTGGTGTCTGGTTACAGCCACCAGATCACCCAGCAGCTGGGCGCGACCGGCGACGGGATCGCGATCCAGAACAGCCCGTCGATCGGCGAGATGAACATCCTGATCATGGGCCTGGAGAGCCGGACCAACTACGAGGGGCAGACCCTGCCAGAAAGCTTGCTGACGGCGATGCACGCGGGCAACGCGACCGCTGTCTCCACCAACCAGGTCGGCTCCCAGGACACCGACACGCTGATCCTGCTGCACATCTTCGCCGGCGGCCAGAAGGCGGTGGGCATCTCGGTCCCCCGCGACGACCTGGTCACCTACCCGCACTCCGTCGAGGTGCCGACCGCGGACGGGGAAGATGACGTCACGCAGGGGAAGATCGACCAGGCCTATGCCTTCGCCTACGACCAGTCCCTCGGCCAGACGATCAACTCCAGCGACAGCCAGAAGGAGCGTTACCTGCTGGCCAACCAGGCGGGCCAGCTGTTCGAGATCCAGACGGTGGAAGCCGTCACCGGCGTGCAGATCAACCACTTCGTCGAGGTCAACCTGGCCGGCTTCTACTACCTGGCCCAGGCGTTCCACGGAATCGAGGTCTGCGTAACGAAGGCACCCGCCGAAAACGGTCTGGGGGCCGGCGCGAACCTGGAGGACCAAGCCTCCGGCTGGGACGCCTTCCTCGCCGGTTACAACCAGGCAAAGGGCGGAAGCCAGTACCTGCACCTGAGCGCGGCCCAGTCGCTAGCCTACGTCCGCGACCGGGATTCGCTCCCGGAGATCGACCTGGATCGCACGAAACGCCAGCAGGCCGTGATCGACTACGCGATCTGGAAGGCGAAGAACGAAGGCGCGTTCAGCGACCTGTCGTTGCTGGAGAATCTGATCAGCACCGCGAGTCAGTACCTCATCACCGACTCGACGTTCAGCCTGGTCGACTTCGCCACCAACATGCGCGCGCTCACCGGCAGCCATCTGACGTTCCTGACGCTCCCGATCGCGAGCGAGGTAACCGGCTATGAGCTCAACGGCTCCGCGCAGGACATCAACACCATTAGCCTTCCGTACGTCCAGCAATACGTGAAGGGCTACTTCACCCCGCCCGTCGCCAGCACGCCCGCGGCGAAGAGCACCAAGAAGGCCACCCCGACCCTGCCGGACTCCTCGGTCACGGTGGCTGTCTACAACGGCGGCACCACGCCCGGGCTCGCCGGGGACGTATCGAGCGCACTCACCAGCCTCGGTTACAAGGCCGGTGCGGTGGCCGACGCCACGGCCCAGTCGCAGACCGTCACGACCGCGACCCAGGTCTTCTACGGCGCGGGGGCAGCGGGGAACGCGGCGCAGATCGCCACCGACTTCAGCGTCACCGCCAAGTCGATCGCGTCGCTTCCGGCCGATCACGTGGAGGTCCTGCTCGGCACCGGGTCGACCAGCGTGCCGACCGCTCTCAGCTCCACCGCCAACCCATCCTCGACCAGTGCGGCGTCGTCCGGCAACGACGGCCAGACCGGCGGGGCCGTCACGGTCTCGTCGAAGGCGCCGTACGGCGTGCCCTGCGTTTACTGATCGCCACTCAGGCCTGCTGCGTCACCCAGGCGTGGAAATCGGCGATGTGGTGCTCGCTCGGGACCAGCACACCGCCGTTGGCGTAGGCACGCGAGCCCATCGCCGGCTGAGTCATCTCGCACGCCTCGAAGTCCTGCCGGTTCACCCGGTCGAATAGCTCGACGGAAGCGGACACGTCCTTTCCCGACTCGACCACCTCGGGGTCGAACAGCCAGTCGCAGACCACCGTGGTCCGGTCGGCGGCGAGCGGGAACATCCGGTGCACGATCACGTGGTCGGGAACGAGGTTGAGGAAGACCTGCGGCCGGATGGTGACGGCGAAGTACCGGCGGTCCTGTTCCGGTGACACGTCGGGGAGCCTGCCGAATCCCCCGTCGCCGGTCACCGTGAACCCTCCCACCCCGTCCGCGAACTCGGCGCCGTGGCCGACGTAGTACTGCGCGGCGAAGCCGCGGGCGAACTCCGGGATCACCCGGGTCAGTTCCGGGTGGATGGTGGCGCAGTGGTAGCACTCCATGAAGTTCTCGATGATCAGCTTCCAGTTCGCCGCCACCTGGTAGGTGATCCTTCGTCCCACCGCGAGGTTTTCCGCGTGATACCTGCTGATCGCCGCCGGGTCCCCGAGCCGTCCGGTCACGTTGGCGATCACGGTGTCCTCGAACGACGGCGGTTCATCGGCGACGCAGACCCAGGCGTAGCCCAGCCACTCCCGCAGCCCGACCCTGATCAGCCCGTAAGCGTCCCGGTCGATGTCCGTCATCCTGGCCAGATTGGGCGCGGCGACCAGGCGTCCGTCCAGGTCGTAGGTCCAGGCGTGATAGCCGCAACGGATGTTTCGCCGGACCTGGCCTTCCTCTTCCGCGCACAACCTGGATCCGCGGTGCCGGCACACGTTCAGGAACGCGCGCAGCGCGCCATCCTCGCCGCGGACGATCAGGACGCTCTCGCCGCCGACCTCGGCGACGCGAAATGAGCCTGGCCCGCCGATCTCGGCCGACCTGACGACGCAGAACCAGAGCCGCCCGAAGATCAGCCGCCGTTCCCGGTCGAACACCTCGGGATCGGTGTAGAAACGACCGGGCAGCGTGCTCACCAGGCTTCCGCTGGCTGCCGGGGCGTTTTCGGCTGCGGGCATGATCAGGTCCACCGGCGTTCTCCTCGTGAGCTCAGTCCGCTAGAGCCGCGCCCTGCGGGCGGCCGAACTAGCACAAAACGACTGTAGCTACATAAACCAGGGATTTCATTACCTGGATGCCGAGGTTCCACCATCCGGTCCAAGCGCGGAAATTCGCCGCGCGTTCACTCACTCCTGGTGCCCTGTTTAACCCAGTCCGTCCACTCGGCGAGCGCCCGGTTGATCCGGATCCCGGCCTCGACCGTCGTCCGCAGCGACTGCGATTGAGGCCCGTGGCCGAAATCGCCACGGTCCTTGGCGGCGGTCAGTTCGCGGAGGGCGGCCGCCATCGCGCTGTAGTACTCGGCTTCGCGGTCGAGATGGCTGGCCAGTTCCTCGGGGGTCATCAGCCAGAAGAACACCGACCGCAGCAACGGCTCCAGCCGCAGGGTGTGATCGGTCTCCACGCTGGTCAGCCAGCGGCGGACCTCGGTTATCCCGGCGTCCGTCGCCCGGTAGGCCTTGCGTCCGCGCGGCCCCTCGGAGTCGACCTCGATCAGCCCCTCGTCCTGCAGTTTGCGTAGCTCCCCGTAGATCTGGGGGTGCCCCGCGGGCCACACCGTGCCGAGCAGTTCCTGGAATCGCCTGGTCAGGTCGTATCCGCTGGCGGGCTGCTCGGCCAGCAACCCGATCAGCGCATGCCTCAGCGACATGCGCGGCTCCGGTGCCGACCTGACGTGTTTGTATTGACATGTCCATATAGACGTGTCAGGATGATCTGTGCCACATGTTCATATTAACAGGTCGTTACTAACATATGGAGGAACCCATGACGGGGACCGTCTTCATCACGGGCGCGGGATCCGGGATCGGCGAGGCGACGGCTCGCCTGCTGGTCGCTAAGGGCTACACCGTCTATGCGGGAGTGCACTCCGGGAAGATTGACGGGGTCTCATGCATAGCGCTCGACGTCACCGATCCGGCTAGCGTGGCGGACGCGGCGCTGCGCGTTGCGGCGGATGCCCCCGGCGGCGTGCGAGCGGTGATCAACAACGCCGGGATTATCGTCCAGGGACCGCTGGAGCTGACGCGTCCCGAGGACCTGCTTCAGCAGTTCGCGGTGAACACACTCGGACCCGCCTACGTCATCCAGTCATTCCTGCCGTTGCTGCGCGCCGGGCACGGCCGGGTGATCAACATCAGCGCGCCGACCGCCCGGGTGGCGTTCCCCTTCTTGCCCGCGCTGTCGGCGAGCAAGGCCGCGCTGTCCTCGCTGTCCGATGCGCTGCGGCTGGAACTGGCGGCCTGGAACATCCCGGTAATAGAGGTCTCGCCGGGTAGCACTAGCACCCGGATCTTCGCCAAGGCTGATGAGCTGGAACAGTCTTCCCTCGCCGCCGCTGACCCCGAGGTGGCCGCGCTGTACAGCGCCCAGCGCGCCGCGGCGCGCTGGGCGCTGGCCCGGCAGAAGCCCAGCCCCGTCGAGCCGGTCGCGCGCACCGTGCTCACCGCGGTAACGGCGAGTTCTCCCAAGCGCCGCTACCCGGCGGGCTCCGGCGTCCGCGCGGGCGAGTTCCTCGGCCGGCTGCCCGCTGGCCTGCGCGAGCGGCTGATCATGCGCGTCCTCGGCCTCAGCCGCTGACCCGCCACCCCAGCTGACCGCCACCCCGGCTGGCCGGGGCCCCGGCCGCGGCCCTGGCCAGCTAACTTCTCCCGGGATAGTGCACTTTCCCCGTCGGTAATGTCCGGGTATGTCAGGCAGCCGGCGTGCACTAATCCGGGAGAAGATGCCCCTGGACGAAATGCCGCCGGGGTATGCCAGGCTCAGGTGCGCAGCCAGGTGAGGGCGGCTACGACTAGGGTCTGGATGCCGGTGCTCAGGGTGGGTTCGATGACCGGCGCGAAGTGCGGCGAGTGGTTGCCCGGCAGGTCGTCGATCCGGCCTTCGCTGAGCGCGGT
>JBEKHI010000439.1:0-6644 GCA_050012355.1 Streptosporangiaceae bacterium
GCCGTCGCGCACCCGGGGCGAACCGAACGACTTGCGCAGCCCGCGCACCTTCACCGCGGTCATGTGGCGGGCCATCCCAGCGGGAGGTTCGCGCGGGAAATGCGCCAGAAGGTCCGGGTCGAGCCGCGCGCGTAATGCCGTTCCACGAAGTACTGGCCGACCGACAAGACCGTGCACACGATGATGTACCACAGCGTCGCCACCAGCAGCAGCGGGATGACCAGGAAGTTCTGGTTGTAGATGAGCTGCACCGAGTACAGCAGGTCGGGCACCGCGATGACGCTGACGATCGACGTCGCCTTCAGCATCGTGATCACCAGGTTCCCACTGGCCGGGACGATCGCCGGCATCGCCTGCGGCAGCACGATTCTTCTGAAGATCCGTGCCCTGGACAGTCCTAGTGACTGCGCCGCCTCGGTCTGGCCTCGGTCGACGGACAGGATGCCGCCGCGGACGATCTCTGCGGCGAACGCCGCCACGTCCAGGGTCAGCGCGGTGAACGCGGCCAGTATCCCGGTGAACAGGTGCGCCGTCTTCACCGTGGCGAACGCTGGCCCGAACGGGACGCCGAACGACAGCCGCGGATAGAGCGACGCCAGTTCGTACCAGAACAGCAACTGCACCAGCGGCGGCACCGAGCGGATCAGCCAGACGTAACCGAAGCTCAGCGACCGCAACACCGGATTCTGGCTCAGCCTGGCCGCCGCGAGCCCGATACCGAGCACGTAGCCGCAGGTAAAGACGGCGGCGGTCATCCATAGGGTCAGCCAGAGCCCGTCGAGGACGGTGCGGGTCGTGAAGTACTCGTTCACGATTCCCCACTGGAACCGGGGATTGGTCACGATGGTGTGGACGACCATCGCGAGCAGCAGGAGGGCAACGGCGGCAGCCACCCACCGCCCCGGATGAGCCCGGGGGAGTATCTTCTCGCCCGCAGCGTCATTGCTCGCCTCCGGCGCGCCTTCAATGCGTCGCCTTCCTTCGTCGCTCCTCCGTCGCTCCTCAGTCCAGGCAACGCGGCGCGCCTTTGGCTCGACCATGTACTCACGGTAAAACGACGAATACCCTATTGGCAACTATTCCGATGGGGATTGACACAAATGCGGCGGAGGCTTACTGTCGTAACAGTGAGGTTCTTGGCGATCACGCTTATCGTGCATGCACCCGATCCGGACACCGGTGCGATCAAGTCCACCCGGGAACGATTCGCCGAGGTGCTGAGCAACGCCCTGTTCGCGGAAGAGCTTGGCCTCGACGGCTTCGGCGTCGGGGAGCGGCACGAGCGGCCGTTCATCTCGTCATCGCCGCCGGTGGTGCTCAGCCATATCGCGGCGCTGACATCCAGGATCAAGCTGTTCACCGCGGTCACCACGCTGAGCCTGCTGGATCCGGTGCGCGCGTATGAGGACTACGCGACCCTCGACAACCTGTCCGGTGGTCGGCTCGAGCTGATCATCGGCAAGGGCAACGGCGCCGCGCAACGCACCCTGTTCAACGTCACCGAGGACGATCAGTGGGAACGCAACTCCGAGTCCTACGAGATCTTCCGTACGCTCTGGCGGGACGGCAAGGTCACCGCGTCACCCAAGTACCGCCCCGAGCTGCGCGACGCCGAGGTGTGGCCTAGACCGCTCCAGCAGCCGATCCGGGTGTGGCACGGCAGTGCCACCAGCAAGGCGTCGGTCGAGCTCGCCGCGCGTTACGGCGAGCCGCTGTTCTCCGCGAACGTCACCAACCCGATCCAGCCGTACGCCGAGCTGGTCCGCTATTACCGCGAGCGCTGGGCGCACTACGGCCACGACCCGGCGGGTCTGGCGGTCGGCGCCGGAACGGCCGGGTTCCTCGCCGCCCGCCGGTCGCAGGACGCGATCGACGCGTACGCGCCGGTCTTCGCCAAGCAGCACGCTTTTCAGCAGCGGCTCGGGTTGACGCCGGTGTTCCCGACGCTGGAGGATTTTGTCGAGCGCAGTTCCGCGCTGATCGGGAGTCCGCAGCAGATCATCGACAAAGTTCACCGTTATCACAAGGAACTCGGCCATACCGTCATGCACCTGCATGCCGACGCCGGGTGGCTGACAGAGGCCCAGCACCGCGCCTCACTGGAATTGTTCACCACCGACATCGCACCGGTGCTGCGCCGTGAGATCCCCGACCCGCCGTGGCCATGGAACGGAGCTGATTCCCATGTCTAAGCAAATCCACCTGGCCGCGCACTTTCCCGGTGTCAACAACACGACGGTCTGGAGCGATCCCGCCGCGGGTTCGCACATCGAGTTCTCCTCGTTCCGCGAGTTCGCGCGGATAGCGGAGGACGCCAAGTTCGACTTCCTGTTCCTCGCCGAGGGGCTGCGGCTGCGCGAGCAGGGCGGCCAGATCTACGACCTTGACGTGGTGGGCCGGCCGGATACCTTCACCATCCTGGCGGCGCTGGCGGCGGTCACGGACCGCATCGGGCTTGCGGGGACTATCAACTCCACGTTCAACGAGCCGTACGAGGTGGCCAGGCAGTTCGCCTCCCTCGATCACCTGTCCGGCGGGCGGGCCGCGTGGAACGTGGTTACCTCCTGGGACGCGTTCACCGGGGAGAACTTCCGCCGCGGCGGGTTCCTGGCCGAGTCGGACAGGTACTCGCGGGCGGCCGGCTTCCTGGCGGCGACGTCGGAGCTGTTCGGCTCCTGGGACGCCTCCGACGTGGTGGCGTCCAAGTCCACCGGGGAGTTCCTGTCCCGGCCCTCAGCCGGGACGTTCGGCTATGCCGACGAGCACTTCGACATCGCCGGGCGGTTCAACGTGCCGCGTAGCCCGCAGGGACGGCCGGTCATCTTCCAGGCCGGAGATTCCGACGCCGGACGCGAGTTCGCGGCCAAGGAGGCCGACGCGATCTTCAGCAGGCATGGCACGCTCGAGGACGGCCAGCAGTTCTACGCGGACGTGAAGGGACGGCTTGGTCGTTATGGCCGGACCCCTGACGAATTGCTGATCCTGCCGGCCGCGACGTTCGTGCTCGGCGACACCGACGATGACGCCCGCGAACGGGCCCACGAGGTACGTAGGCAGCAGGTGAGCGGTGCGACCGCGATCAAGTTCCTCGAGCACGTCTGGAACAAGGACCTGTCGTCCTACGACCCGGATGGGCCGCTGCCGTCGGAGGATCCGGTACCGGGCAAGAACACGATCGCCAAGGGGCGGGCCAGTGTGCGGATGAATCGGGACCCGCTGGCGGTCGCGAACGAGTGGCGGTCGGTAGCGGCGGCCGATGGGCTGTCGATCAGGGAACTGGTGATCAAGATGACCGCGCGCCAGACGTTCGTGGGCTCGCCCGCCACCGTCGCGGCGGAGATCAACCACCTCGTCCAGCAGAACGCCAGTGACGGGTTCATCCTGGTGCCGCACATCACCCCGGGCGGGCTGAAAGGCTTCGCCGACACGGTGGTACCGTTGTTGCAGGAACGCGGGGTATTCCGGACCGATTACACCGGCACCACGCTCCGGGATCACCTGGGACTGTCGGTGGGGGCGGCCGTATGACGCCTCTCGGCATCCTTGACCTGGTACCCGTCACGTCGGGCTCGTCCGCGGCGGAGGCGATCCGCAACAGCATCGATCTGGCCCGGCACGCCGAGGAATTCGGCTACGCCCGCTACTGGTACGCCGAGCATCACTTCAACCCGGGCGTCGCGGGCACGTCGCCCGCGGTGATGCTGGCACTGACCGCGCCCGCGACCTCGACGATCAGGCTCGGTTCCGGCGCGGTGCAGATGGGACACCGGACAGCGGTGTCGGTGGTCGAGGAGTTCGGCCTGCTCGACGCGGCGTTCCCCGGCCGGTTCGACCTGGGAATCGGCCGTTCCGCGGGCCGGGCGCGGGCCGCCGACGCTACCGGTGCCGCCCCGGCTGACCCGCGGGTCGTCGACGGGCTGCTGATCCCGCGGCGATTCAATCCCGCGCGGCTGAAGGACGCGCCGATCGCGCGGCTCGGCAAAGCGCTGCTCACCCAGCCGGGCGCCGAGGCGCCGGACTACGCGCAGCAAGTGGACGAGATCCTCGCGCTGCTGCGCGGCACGTATCAGCCTCCGGCCCCCCTCGTTCCCGGGATCGGGGCCGACGTGCAGGTCTGGGTGCTTGGCAGCAGCGCCGGGGTGAGCGCCCAGGCGGCCGGACGGCATGGCTTGCGGTTCGCGGCCAACTACCACGTCAGCCCGGCCACCGTGCTGGAGGCGGCGGAGGGTTACCGGGCGGCGTTTCAGCCCGGCGATGTCGATCGCCCGTACGTGAGCGTCTCCGCCGACGTGGTCGTCGCGAAGGATTCGCAGGACGCCCGTGAGCTGGCAGCAGGCTTCAGCGCGTGGGTGCGCAGCATCAGGCACGGCGTCGGTGCGATCGAGTTCCCGTCAGCTCTTGAGGCCCATGATTCGGCGTGGACCGATGCCGACCGGGAACTGGTCGCGGACCGGGTGGACACCCAGTTCGTCGGTTCTCCGGCGCAGGTCGCCGACCAGCTCGAGACGCTGCGCGACGCTACCGGCGCCGACGAGCTGATCGTCACCACCATCACCCACGACCACGCCGACCGGATCCGCTCCTTCGAACTCCTAGCGCAGGAGTGGTCCGCTCGCTGAGACGGGCGAGGGCGGCGGGCTCCCGGCCGCCGGTTGTGTCAATTGCTTTTGCACAAAGCGGAGGCCCATCTTGGTTTTCACTAGCTGGCAGACCGCGGGGGTGTAATCTTCGCTGCCCGTATCGTAGAAACTCCAGGTCTGCCCACCACTCTTAACCACGCAGACGGGCGCACCGGCCGGCGCTGGTGCCCCGTACTGCCATGTTTCACCCAGCAAGCCAAGGAACTCCAAGTTGCTTACCTCTTTGTGAACTTCCGAGCCGCAGCCATCCACGTTCGGACCGGTGATCTGTATCTCCTCATGGTCCAGCGTGCCCACGATGTCGCACGGACTGCTTGAGCTCCCGAACGGACCGCAGGCGGTGACGGCGGGCGCCACCAGCATCCCAAGGAGAAGCGACGCAAGGAGCTTGACCCCTGGAGCCATCCCGCCACCATCCCGTTGTCGCAATGCTTTATCCGGCACGCCGGCTCCACAATCATCAGCCCCCAGCCATTCCGAGGCAAACACTAGTGAATCGGGCCTGTCGGCAAGATAACGGTAACTAGCCGTCGCCGGCCGACGGCCCGTTTCCACTATCTTGTCTCCGCTATATCCGGACTAGTTCCTTGACCGCGCGCTCGATGTCCTTGCTGCCTGGCAGCCACTGAGCCTCGAGGTTCGGGGCGTAGGGCGACGGGGTCGGGGGAGGGGCCACTCGCATTACCGGCGCGTCCAGTTTCCAGAATCCGTCCGATACGGCGATCGCGGCGATCTCGGCGCCGATGCCGAAGTCGGTCACCCCCTCGTGGGCGATGAGCAGCCGGCTGGTCTTGGACAGGGATTCGAGGATCGTCGTCTTGTCTAGTGGCGCCACGGTCCGCAGGTCGATCACCTCGACGCTGATCCCGTGTCCGGCCAGGGACTCGGCCGCGGCCACCGCCTCGTGCACCATCCGTGAGACGCTCACGACGGTCGCGTCGGTGCCTTCACGGACGACCTTCGCCTTGCCGAGCGGCACGATGTAATCGGGCGCTGGCCGGGGGCCCTTGGCGCCGTAGAGCTGCCTGTTCTCGATGAACACGACCGGATTCGGGTCGCGGATGGCGGCCCGCAGCAGGCCGTAGGTATCGGCCGGGGTGGACGGCATGACAACGGTCAGGCCGGGGATGTGCGCCAGCAGCGCCTCCAGGCTCTGCGAGTGCTGGCTGCCGGACGACCGGCCGCCGCCGAACTGCGTCCGGATGGTCAGCGCCATCCGCGCCTTGCCGCCGGTCATGAACCGGAGCTTGGCGGCCTGGTTGAGTATCTGGTCGAAGCAGACACCAAGGAAGTCCAGGTACATGAGCTCCACGACCGGCCGCATGCCCGCCATGGCCGCGCCGACCGCGAGCCCCATGACCGCGGTCTCGGAGATCGGCGTGTCGAGCAGCCGGTCCGGCCACCGGGCATGCAGCCCGCGAGTCAGGGTGAACACGTTGCCGCCCTTGCCGGCGTCCACGCCCGCGACGAACACGTCCGGGTCGGCCTCGAGCTCGTGCTCAAGCGCGAGCCGGACGGCGTCCATCGTCCGGAAGATCTCGGCGGTCTCGCCGGGCGGCTCGGGCTCGGCTATCGCGGGCCGCGGCGCGTACACCGACGCGCGCAGCACCTCGAAGTCCGGCCGCGGTGCCTGCCGCGCGACCTCGATGGCCGCCTCGATCCTGGCCCGTATCCCGGCATCGATCCGGTCGATGCCGGCGGCCTCGACGCCGCCCTCGAGCAGCCGCCCGCGGACGATCGCGACGGGATCGCGGAGCTGCCAGTCCGACAGCTCGGCAGCGGACCGGTACCGCTGCGGATCGCCTTCGTAGTGCCCGTGCCACCGGTAGGTCGACGCCTCCACGAAGACCGGCCGGGCACCGTCGCGGATCCGGCCGACGATATCCGACATCGCGGTGGCGACGTCCTCCACATCGTTGCCGTCGACGGAGACATACTCCAGCCCGTACCCGGCGGCCCGCGCGCTCAGCGGCACCGGGTGCTGGTCGGCGCTCGGCGAGAACT
>JBEKHI010000440.1:0-8011 GCA_050012355.1 Streptosporangiaceae bacterium
GCCGGTCAAGGATGGGAAGGGCAGTCTGCCAGGTATCGTGGGCCTCGGCGGTACGGCCGAGACGGGCCAGGGCGTCGCCGAGCCCGCACAAGGCATTAGCCTGATTCGGATGCTCCCGGGCGGTTTCCTGGTGGGCCGTCAGCGCGGACCGGTAATGCCCGACCGCTTCTTCGAAGAGCCCCAGCTCAAGGTGAGTGTCGGCCAGCGTGCCCTCGGTGATGCTTTCCCCGTACCGATCTGAAGTCTCGCGCTGGATGGCTAGTGCTCGTCTCAAGTGCTCCAGGGCTTCGTCGTAGCGCTTCAGGCATACCAGCACTTGGCCGATGTTGTTCAGGCACAAGCCGGCCCACCATTGGTCATCGAGGGCGGTGTGGATGGCCAGCGCCGACTGGAGGCACTCCAGCGCCTCCTCGAAGCGATCCTGATAGAACAGGTCGATGGCCAGGGAGTCCAGGACCATGGACTCGCCCTGCCGGTCACCGATACCTCGCAGGACGGCCAGTGCCTCGGTGAAGCAGCGGAGGGAATCCTCGAAGCACCTTCGCATGCTCTGGACCTGGCCGAGACAGTTCAGCATCCGGCCCAGGACGGCGTCGTTACCCAGATGCCGGGCGCTGCTCACGCCGGTCTGGCTCATGACCAGCCAGTCGGCAACATGCGTTGTGCGTTCGAAGAACCCCCATGTCTCGGAGGCAATACGAGCGGCAATGTCGTGCATCCCCAGGTGCGCTGCCCGCCTCGCGGCGGAGATGAGGTTGGGTCGTTCGCCCTCGCACCAGGCGAGCACTCGCTCGGGATCGGTCAGCTTCTCCGAGCCGATGGCGTGCACGCCTGGGTCGATCGCGGCCGCGCGAGCTGGCGCGAGCACCTGGGCGGCAATGGTCACCTGCTCGGCGTACCAGAGGAACAGGCGACTGAGCGCGGCGTTATGGTCATCTTGGTTATTGTCGTTCTCGGCTAGTTCCGCGGCGTAGTCACGGAGCAGGTCATGAAGCCGGAAATGCTCAGGCGCGGGAGACCCAACCAGGTGGATGTCCGTGAGCGTCTCCAGCGCCGCACTTACCTCGTCGGCGGGCTGGCCGGCTAGGGCCGCGATCGCGGGCAGGCTGAGTACGGCCATGCTGGCCAAGCCGAGCAGGCGGAACAGCCGGGCCGGATCCATGCCACCGGGGGACAGGGCCTCATAGCTGACCGCGAAGCTGATGCGGACACCGAGATCGCCCGTTGTCAGCTCAGCCAGCCGACGTCGTTCATCGGCCAGCTTCGCGCTGAGGTCAGCGATACTCCAGTTGGGGCGTGAAGCCAGTCGGCTGGCCGCGATCCGGATGGCGAGCGGCAGGCCAGCGCAGTAAGCGAGCACCGCCGCTCTCGCCTCGGGTTCGGCGGCGGCACGTCGCGGCCCCACTATGGCATCGAACAGCGACTCGGCCTCACGGGCACCGAGCACGTCAAGGTCCATGAGGGCGGCACCGGCCAGGTCCGTCAGCGTGCCGCGGCTGGTCACGATGACGGCGGAGCCCGCGGTGCCAGGCAGGAGCGGCCGTAGCTGAGCCGCGTCCCGCGCGTCGTCGAGCACAATGAGCATCCTGCGGGCGGCGAGCGCAGTCCGGTACCGAGCCGTACGCGCTGCCTCACTCGCGGGAATGGCGGCGCTGGGGACGCCGAGGTCACACAGAAACGTCCCGAGCACATCGGCCGGACGCAGCGGGTTGCTGGCGCCTTGGAGGTCGACGTAGAGCTGACCATCGGGAAACCTGCCCCTAAGCAGGTGGGCCACGTGCACGGCGAGCGCGGTCTTGCCGATACCGCCCATGCCCGCGACAGCCGAGATGACGACAGCGCCGGGTCGGCCCTCATCCGGCTCGGTGCTCAGCAGGTCGTATAGCAGCCTGACCTGGTTGTCGCGTCCAGTGAAATCGACGGTGTCAGGGGGTAGCTGGGCCGGCACCTCAAGTCCGGGCGCCAGGGTGAGATCGTCCGGGGTGGCGGAGTTGGCGACGAGAATGTCCTGGTGCAGCCGTTGCAAGCCAGGTCCAGGATCGATGCCGAGTCCCTCACGCAGGACATCGCAAGCGTGCCGGAACGCCTCAAGGGCCTCGGCTTGGCGGTCGCACCGATACAGCGCCAGCATCAACTGCTCCCAGAACCTCTCGCGCAATGGCCGCGTGCTGACGAGCAGGCGCAGTTCCGGGGTCAGCTCATCGTGGCGACCAAGCCCCAGGTCGGCATCGATGCGCGTTTCCAGGGCCTTCAGTCGCAACTCGTCCAGCCTGGGCAGTACACCCAGCTGCAACGTGGCCAATGGAACATCCGCCAGCGGCTCACCGCGCCACATCGCGAGCGCCTCGCCCAGCTCTTTCGACGCGGCCAGCCAGTCGCCTGATGCCGCCGCGGAACGCCCGCGGTCTGAAGCCGCGATGAACTCGGCGAGATCCAGTTCGCCGTCAGCGACGCTGACAAGATAACCCGGAGCGCGGGTGACGATCCGCGCTCCAGCCTTACCCATGTGCTGGCGTAGCCGCTTGACGTGTCCTTGAAGAGTGTTGCGAGCCGCCGCGGGCGGATCCTCATCCCACAATGCCTCGATCAGCGTGTCCATGGAGACGATCTCATTGGCCCTGGTGAGAAGGAGCGCGAGCACTGTCCTCTCCTTAGCCGGAAGCGCGATGGGCTCACTGTCGATCACAACCTGCAACGGGCCCAGGATGAGGAACCTGAGCGCAGGAGACGTCATGCCTCACAAGCTAGCCAAACCCTGGCCAGTTGCGCTGTGCACTGGCGGAGGCGAGCCCAGCCCAGTCGGCATAACGATGGTACGAACGCAATCACCGAACCGGGATGACCAGCGAAAAGCCTGATGGAGGCACAATCATGTCAGTCATTGAGGACATCCAGCACCGCTCGGCGCACATTCGCTGGCCGGAGGGCATTGTGCCCGAGCAGGCCGACCTCTTCGCCCACAACGACATCGTGATCGCCGCGCCCCCGGCAAAGATCTGGGAGCACCTCGTCCACGCCACCGCCTGGCCGGACTGGTACGTCAACGCCCGCAACGTCACGGTCAACGCCCCCAGCAGGCTCCTCGGCGCCGGCGTGACGTTCGACTGGATCACCTTCGGCGCGCACATCCACGGCGCCGTCCACGAATTCGAGCCCACCGCCCGCATCAGCTGGTATGGCGAGACAGACCAGTGGCTGGCCTACCACAGCTGGCTGCTCGAGCCGCGCGACGAGAGCAGCACCTACGTCGTCATGGAAGAGACCGGCACCGGGGCCAACCCGAGGAGACTCGCCAACACCAATCCCGGCCACATGCACCGCGGTCACGATCTGTGGAACATCAGCCTCAAGTTTCTCTGCGAAAGCACCCAGGACTGAGCGGCCAGGACCAGGGCGGCGCGCTAGCTAGCGCGGCCCGGCGGTATCCGGGACGGCGGGCAGTACCCGGTGGAGCTGGCTTCGGGAGGTGATGCCGAGCTTGGCGAAGACGTTGCTGAGGTGGTACTGGGCGGTGCGCGGGCTGATGAACAGCCGGGTGCCTATCTCCGGGTTGGACAGCCCGTCCCGGGCCAGCCGCGCCACCTGGGCCTCCTGGGCGGTCAGCTCGTTGGGCGAACGCCGCCATGCCCATCTCCTCCAGCATCTGGTGAGCGGTGCGCAACTGCTCCCGCGCCTCCACCCGGCGGCTCTGCCGACGCAGCCACTCCCCGTACAGCAGGTGTGAACGCGCCAGCTGGGAGCGGACTTTGGTCCGGCCCAGCCGCTGGATCGACTCCTGGTAGGAGCTGTCGGCTGCCTGGCCGTCGCTGAGCAGCGCCCGGATGCGAGCCTCGATGCCCAGTACCCACTCGGTCGGGGTTACCCGGGTGCGTTCGGACAGCCAGTCCAGCACCGTCTGGACCAGCGTCACCTCGCCGGTCCTGGCCGCCGCCTCGGCCAGCTCAGCGACGACGAGGTGGCCGAACGCCAGCTCGTCGCGCTGGAATACCTCCCGGACAGCGTCCCGCGCGGCGTCGTAACGGCCCAGGCCGTTATACAGCACCGCACTCGCATACGCCGCGAAGCCGACCAGCCTGCCCGTACCGCGTCCGGTCGCATTCTGTACCGTTGCCTGGATCAGCTCGGCGGCCTGCTGCGGCCGACCCTGCCAGGCCGCGAGCAGCATCGCCGCATACGCGACCGGCGGGTTACCGGTCGCCTCCCCGATCAGGCGATCTTCCTCAATCAGCCGCTCCGCCACGGCCAGCTCGCCAGCGAGCAGGTGGGAGTGGCCGAGGCTGTTGAGCGCGAACTGCAAGTGGACGAGGGCGGCCGCGTCGCGGGCGACCTGAACCTGGCGGGCAGCTATGGCCTGCCAGGACTCGAAGTCCCACAGCTCCACCGCGATGAAGGTGCCGGCTCTCCCGCCAGCCAGCGGCGGGTCTCGCTGACGCCGGTGTCCAGGGCGAGAAACAGCTCCACTGCCCGGGACAGCGCCGGGGCAGCGGCTGCGGGTCCCTCGGTGAACCGCAGCGCGACCGCGTCGAGCAGGACGTCGACCGCTCGCGGCGGGTCGGGACCGGGCGGCTCAACGAGCCGGGCCGCGCGCAGCAGCAACCGGGCCGCGTCGTTGCTGCGGTTCTGGTCGAAAGCGATCTGCCCGCGCAGGCGCTCCACCTCGGCAGCCTGCCCTGCGTCCAGCCGACCGGCCTCGGCCGCGACCAGCAGCCCTAGCGCCGCGTCGAGCTCACCGGCGTCGTGTTTGGCCTGGGTCGCGGCGAGCAGCCGCTGCGCCCGGCGCACCGGGTCGGGGGTCAGCAGCGTCGCCCGCTCCAAGAACGCGGCCGCCGCCGCGAGACCGCCGCGGTCCTGCGCTCGGCCCGCCGATCGCTCCAGCTCCGCCGCGACGTCCTCATCCGGGCCCGCCGCGGCCTGGGCCCGGTGCCAGGTCCGCCGATCCGGATCAGCCGTCGGATCGGTTGCCTCCGCCAGTGCCCCGTGCACTTCCTGCCGGTCCCGCAGTGACGCCGACCGGTAGGCCGCCGACCGGACCAGCGGGTGCCGGAACCGCACCCGCTCGCCGAACTCCAGCAGCCCCGCCTCCACCGCCGGCGTCCCCGCCTGCACCGCGATCCCCAGCCGTCCCGCCGCCCGCCACACCAGCAGCGGATCACCCGACGGATCAGCCGCCGCCACCGACAGCAGCCGCCGCGTCTCCGCCGGCAGGTGGCTGAGTTGCCGCCGGAAACTCTCCTCGATCCGCCCCGGCAACGACACCGCCCCGGGCAGCCCGAACCCGCCCGCCAGCTCCGCCGGTGATAGTCCTCGCGGCAGCTCCAGCAACGCCAGCGGGTTCCCCCGCGTCTCGGCCACGATCAGGTCCCGGACCCGTGCGTCCAGCGATCCGGTGAGCGCCGAATCCAGCAGTGCCCGCGCGTCCTCCTCGCCCAGCCCCTCGACCGCCAGCTCCGGCAACCCGGCCAGCTCCGGTTCTGTCACCCGGACCGCGAACACCAGGCCCACCGGATCGGCTGCCAGCCGCCGGGCCACGAACCCCAGCGCCTGCACCGACGCGCGGTCCAGCCACTGCTCGTCGTCGACCACGCACACCAGCGGCCGCCCGGCAGCCGCCTCCGACACCAATCCCAGCACCGCCAGGCCCACCAGGAACCGGTCCGGCGGCGGGCCCGCGCTGAGGCCGAACGCGGTCCGCAGCGCGTCCCGCTGCGGCCCCGGCAGGCCCCCGACCTGGTCCAGCACGGGCGCCAGTAGCTGATGCAACCCCGCGAACGCCAGTTCCATCTCCGACTCAACCCCCGCCGCCCGCACCACCCGGCATCCCGACGCCTGCCCGGCCAGGTAGTCCAGCAGGACGGATTTGCCTATCCCCGGCTCACCGCGCACTACCAGCACCCGGCTGCCGCCGGCCCGCACCGTATCGATCAGCTGATCTAGCACCCCGCGTTCACGACGCCGGCCGATCAGCTCGCTGGCGGGCACCCGCCGCCCGGAATCGTCGCCCATCAGCCCAGTACTCCCATCCAGGGCCCTAGCCGGCCAATCCTGGCCAGTTGCCCAGTGCACTGGCGGAGGCGAGCGCGGCCCTACCGGCATGACGATGATACGGACGCAATCGCCCGATCAAGAAGATCAAGGAGATCTGGATGAAAATCATCTGCGTCGAGGAACACGCTACCGATCCGGCGACTGATGAAGCCGCCCGGCCCGCGTTCGGCCTGATGGACTCGCCCAACGCCGCCTCCGCTCCGCGCAATGACCACCGGCCGACGATGGTGGGGCCCTTGAGCGGGCTGCGTCCCGCCAGGCCTGTCGGGCACCTCGATCGGGCAGGCCCCCGACGTGGCCAGCGCCCGCATCGCCACCCGGCGACCCCGATTCGGCCCCGCATCGCGGCCTGAGAGAGGGAACACGATGACATCGCAGCACGTGTACCGCAAGCTCGGCGCGCACAACCGGCACGAAGCCGTGCAGCGCGGCTGACAATCGCGCGGACGGACTCACCCGATGCAAAGGAAAGGACAGGAAGTCATGGCACCACGAAAGATTCTCGGCCGAGGCAGCGCCAGTAGAGCGCAGCGGGTCAGCAGCGGCCCAGCTCGCCACCGCATTCTTCTGGCGCTGTGCGCCGTACGGGCGCTGCGCGAGGCGGGGTGACAGAGTCCTCACTGGTACATCGGCTGGACACGTGCCTGCCGGCCGGGCAGGCCAAGCCGACGGTGGTCCTGGTGCACGGCGCGTGGGCGGACGCGTCCAGCTGGAGCGGTGAAGTCGCCACGCTGCAGGCGGCCGGCTACGACGTGCGGGCCATCGCGAACCCGCTGCAGGACCTGACCACCGACTCGCAGTACGTCGCCGACTACCTCAAGACCATCCACGGCCCGATCGTTCTAGCCGGGCACTCCTACGGCGGCGCCGTCATCACCAACGCCGCCGCCGCGCTTGCGAATGTCAAGGCACTCGTCTACGTCGACGCGTCCGCCCCCGCGCCAGGCGAAACCAACGGTCAGCTCTCCGGCGCTAGCTCGATCCTGAACAAGGACACCCCCGCCCAGCTGTTCTTCACCACCACCTACCCCGGCGCACCCGTCGGCGCATCCGAGCTGTACCTGAACGAGGACATCTTCATCCACTACTTCGCCAACGACCTGCCCCGCGCCGAAGCGGAGCAGCTGTGGGCGTCCCAGCGCGGCGCATCCACCGCCGCGTTCAGCACTCCGTCCCGATACGCGGCCTGGAAGACGATCCCGTCCTGGTACTTCATCAGCACCGGCGACCAGATCATCACCCCTGCCTCCGAGCTCGCCATGGCCCACCGGGCCCACTCGCACATCACCCTGTTCCACGGCGGATCACACCTGACCCTGATCTCGCACCCGAACGCGGTCACCGCGGTCATCGCATCGGCGATCTGCTCACTTGGCTGATCAGTGCCAGCGCATACCGGCCCGGGCAGGCGGCGAACCTGCCCCGGGATCGTCCCAGGGTGGGGAACACCTACGCCAGGCCGGTCATCAGCTCGCCCCAGGCGAGGGCGGCCGCTGACGACGGCTCGGTGAACCGGGCGAGCCGGGCCTTGGCCACCCGGGCGGCGTAGGGGTCCGCCGCGGCGTGCTCACCGCAGCGGCTGAAGAACATGTGCGACCACCAGTCCGCGTACTCCTGGTAGCGCCAGGTGCGGGCAAGGCACGTGCCGGAGTAGGCGCGCAGGCCGCTTTCGTCACCGGCCTGGACGTAGTCGCGGGCCGCGTTGACGAATGTCTCGGCGTCGTAGAGGGCAAGGTTCATGCCCTTGGCGCCCATCGGGGAGATCACGTGCGCCGCGTCGCCGAGGAGGTACAGCCGGCCGTAGCTCATCGGCTCGAAGACCTGGCTGCGCAGCCGGACGATCTCGGTCTCGGTGATCAAGCCGGCGGGGAGGTCCGGCCGCCAGAAGCGCTCGCGCAGCTGCGACCAGATCCGCTCGTGCGGCCAGTCGGCTTGCGTGTCGCCCGCCGGGATTTCCAGGTAGAAC
>JBEKHI010000441.1:0-6625 GCA_050012355.1 Streptosporangiaceae bacterium
GGCAGCGGACCGTTCTGGCCGGTGGGGCCCTGCCCATCAAAGAGTGCGGGCAGGGCCGCACCGGCCAGAAACGGCACACCCGGGCCGGCGGCCCTGCCACGCTCATGAGCACCACCAGTACCAGCAGCCGCACGCGCCGGGTGCGGTGGCGAACCTCAGGCCGCCACTACCCGCAACTTTCACGCCGCGGGACCCTTTGTGACCCTTTACCCAGGGATGAACGCACCGCCAGTGACGTCGAGGACCACGCCGGTTATCCAGGAGGCCTCATCGGAGGCGAGGAAGGCGGCCGCGGTGGCGACGTCTTCGGGTGTGCCGAGACGCTGGATCGGGTGCGCGCGGACCAGCGTGGCTCGCACGTCCTCCGGGATCCGTTCGAGGTTGCGCTCGGTCAGGATCGTTTCCGGCGCGATGCAGTTGGCCCGTATCCCTGACGGCCCGGCCTGCACGGCGACCTGCTGGGTCAGCTGGGCGATGCCCGCCTTGGCGGCGCCGTAGGCAATGGGGGAGCGAGGGTCGGCATGGCGGCCCGCGGTCGAGCCGATCGTAATGATGGAGCCCCGGCCACGTGCCTTCATCCCCGGCAGGAAGCTCTTCAACGTCAGGAATGTCGCCAGCAGGTTCGCGTCGACCGACGCTCGCCAGCCGTCCTCCGGTATGTCCTCCAGCAGCGCCGGCGGTGTGCGGTTCCCGCCCGCGTTGGCGACCAGGATGTCAACCGGCCCGAGGCTGTCCTCGACCGCGGCGCGCACCTTCTCGACCTGGTCGAACCTGGTGACGTCGCCGGTTACCGCGAGGGACTTGCCGCCGATGCGATCCGCCATTTCGCGCACGGCGGCCTCGTCGCGGCCGTGCACCGCCACGGCGGCGCCGCGGCGTGCGAGTTCCGTGGCGATGGCCGCTCCGATGCCGTGGGAGCTTCCGGTGACCAGGGCGACTTGGCCGTCGAGGGCGCTCACTTCGCACCGGCCGGGTCGGGCGTGAGGATCTCCATCAGGTGATCGTCGGGGTCGCGGAAGTAGACGCCCTGGATACCGGCCTCGCTGTGATAGATCTGTCCGGGCTGCCGGCAGGCGGGGTCGGCGTAGTAGGTGAGGCCAGCGGCCTGGATGCGGCCGAAGGCGGCGCCGAATTCGGCGTTGCCGACGGAGAACGCGTAATGATGCTCGGCGACGTCGTCGTAGCGGTCGTAGTCCAGCGTGACGCCGTTGGCCAGCCGGACCGGGGTGTGGTTCAGTTCGATGCTCATCGAGACTCCTACTTACTCATGTGGGTGTAGATGCGGGCGGCGAGGGCGGCTGACACCACGAGGATGCCGGCGCTCCACGCCAGGCAGATGAGGACGTCGTGGGCCGCAGGTCCGCCGAGTATGAGGGCTCGCTCGGCCACAACCAGGGCGTTGACGGGCTGATGGGTGCCGAAGGCCTGGAGCCATCCGGGCATGGAAGCGCTCGGCACGAAGGACGACGAGGTGAACACGAGCAGGAACACGATGGGAACGCTCGCGGCCTGGGCCGCCTCGGGGTTGCTGACCCGCAGGCCGAGGCAGACGAACACCCAGGAGATCGCGTACGCGAACGCGATGACCAGGCCGAGCGCGGCGAACAGGCCAGCGACGTGCGAGCTGCGGAACCCGGCGGCGAAGCCGACGCCGGTCATCACCACGACGACGACGAGGTTGCGGACCAGATCGGCCACTGTGCGGCCGCCCAGCATCGCGATGCGCGACATCGGCAGCGTGCGGAATCTAATGAGGATGCCGGACTTCAGGTCAGCCGACAGCCCGACCGCGGTGCCGATCGCGCCGAAGGCCACGGTCTGCGCGAAGACGCCGGGCATCAGGAAGTCGACGTAGTTCACGCCGGGAACCTGGATGGCGCCGCCGAACGCGTAGCGGAACAGCAGCACGAAGATCACCGGCTGGACGGTGGCGAACACCATCAGCTGCGGCGTGCGCAGCAGCGTTAGCAGGTTTCGCCAGGTGACGTCGGCGGTGTCGTAGATCGCGGTCATCTCGGATCGCCCCCGGTCAGCGATAGGAAGACGTCGTCCAGGGTGGGCTCGCGGACCGCGACCGATACCGGGTCGGGCACTTGGCTATCCAGGGAGCGCAGCACCCGTGTGATGGCGCCGGAGCCGTCGGTCGAGCGGATCCGGATACCGGTTCCGGCGAGTTCGGGCTGATAGCCGGTTGTGCTGAGCGTCGCCATGGCGAGGTCGGCGTCCGCCCGGCTGCCGAAGCCGAGGTCGAAGACCACGGAGCCGAACCGCGCCTTGAGCTCGGCCGGAGTCCCCGTCTCGGCTGCCCGGCCGGACGAGATGATGACGATATTGTCCGCGAGTATGTCGGCCTCGTCCAGGTACTGCGTGGTCAGCAACACGGTGGTGCCGGACCGCACCAGGTCGCGGATGGAGTCCCACAGCCCGAGCCGGCTCTCCGGGTCAAGCCCGGTGGTCGGCTCGTCGAGGAACAGCACCGGCGGGTTGTGCAACAGCGCGGCGGCCACGTCGAGCCGACGGCGCATGCCGCCCGAGTACGTCCGCACCAGCCGCCCGGCCGCCGAGGTCAGGCCGAAGGCGTCCAGCAACTGCGCGGCGCGGGCACTGACCTGTTTGCGGTCGACCCGCGACAGCCGGGCGATCAGGGTGAGGTTCTCTCGCCCGGTCAGGTTGGGATCGACGGCGGCGAACTGGCCAGCGAACCCGATGGTCTGCCGCACCTGAGCCGCGTCCCGCATCACGTCGGCGCCAAGGACGGTGGCGTGTCCCGCGTCAGGCGCGAGGGCGGTGGACAGGATCGAGACCGTGGTGGTCTTGCCGGACCCGTTAGGCCCGAGCAGCCCGAGCACCGTTCCGGCGGGAACGCTCAGGCTCAGCCCGTCGAGGGCAACGACACGGCCGAAGGCTTTTCGCAGGTCCTCGACCTCGATTACCGGGTGATCGCTCATTGCATTGCCTCACATAATTTGATCATACTGTCTGTATGAACAATGTAAGTCGGGCTAGCGCTAGGGTCAAGAGGTCATGAGTCCTCGTCAGTACCAGATGGGCAAGCGGCAAGAGCAGGTGGCCGAGAGCCGCCGCCGGGCGCTCGACGCCGCCCGCGCGCTGCTGCGTGACAGCGACAGCTACACCGCGTTCACCGTCGACGCGGTCGCCAAACGGGCCGACATGGCCCGGGCGACCGTGTACTACCAGTTCGGCTCCAAGACCGGCCTGCTGGAGGCGGTCTGCGACGACATCGCCGAGGCCGGGCAGATGTCCGGGCTGGCGGGTGCGTTCACCCAGCCGGACCCAGAAGCGGCCCTGCGGGAGTTCGTCGTGGTCTTCGGCCGGTTCTGGGCCGTCGACCGGGTAGTGATGCGCCGGCTGCGGGCGCTAGCCGCGCTCGACCCCGAGGTCGAGGTGGTGATCTCGTCACGGGACGACCGGCGCCGGACGGGACTGACGGTGCTGGCGAGCCGCCTCGACGGCGCCTCGGCGAAGGATCCTGACCTCGTGCGCGTCCTCTACATGCTGACCAGCTTCGAGACCTATGACGCGCTGGCCGGACCGGACGAGAACCTGACCGACGTGGTCCCGCTGGTCGCGGACCTCGTGCTGGCAGCGCTGGGCCGCTTTGACGGCAGCGAAAACCGGTTGCCCGGCTAGCAGCCGGGAAGTACTGTCCCTCCGGTGGGTTACGCGGAGGTCGCGCACGTCAGTCACGTGCTGCCGGACGGGCGGATGCTGCTCGACGACGTCTCCTTCCGCGTGGGCGAGGGCACGACGGCCGCGCTCGTCGGGCCGAACGGCGCCGGCAAAACCACGCTGCTCCGGCTGCTGGCCGGGGATATCAGGCCGCAGGAAGGCACCGTCGCCGCCGTCGGCGGACTCGGAGTGATGCGGCAGTTCATCGGGAGCAGCGACGCGGCCACCGACGTCCGGGATCTGTTGCTGTCCGTGCCGAGGTGCACTGGGACGCGTGCACCGTCGCGGCGCTCGGCATCCCCTACGACCACTGCAAATGGCGGGAGGTCCGCACCTTGTCGGGCGGGGAGCAGAAGCGGCTGGTGCTTGAGTCGCTGCTGCGCGGACCCGATGAGGTCGTGCTGCTCGACGAACCGGACAACTACCTGGACGTCCGCGGCAAGCGCTGGTTGACGAGCCAACCGACAACCTCGACCTGCCAAGCGCGGAGGCCCTGCAAACCGGGCTCGACGCGTTCGACGGTACCGTGCTCGCCGTCACCCACGACCGGTGGTTCGCGCGCTCGTTCGACCGGTTCCTGATATTCGCCGCCGACGGCACCGTCGGCGAATCCACCGAGGCAGTATGGGAGTTACGGGTTTCTCGGCTCAAGATAACGCGAAGAGTAGGTGCAGTCCCAGCTGCACCGATCCTTCGCTTTGTTCCGGGCATCCCTCGGCGTAGGTTAGGACAATGCTGGAGGTCAAGCGTCTGCACTTGGCGACGTTGCGCGGTGTCGACGGCCGGGACTGGCCGGTGCACGGATTCGTGGTCACTTATCCAGACGGCGCGGCGCTGGTGGACACCGGTGTCGGCGGCCCGCAGGAATGGCTGGATGACTGGCGGGTGGTCAACCGGTCGGTCGCCGACGCGCTCGCCGAGCTGGACATGTCACCGGCCGACATTGACCTGGTGATCAACACCCACCTGCACTTCGACCACTGCGGACAGAATTCCGTCTTCCGCCACGCGCCGGTCTACGTGCAGCGGATCGAGCTGGAACGAGCCGAGCGGGAGTCGCCTGAGCTATACGACTGGTTCGGGTTCATGAACGCCCGTTTCGAGCTGCTCGACGGAGACGCGGAGATCGTCCCCGGGCTGGCGACGGTGGCCACGCCGGGGCACACGTCGGGACATCAGTGCGTGATCGTCTCGGGAACCGACCTGCTCATCGGCGACGCGGCCTACAACAAGGCCATCTACGCTGACCCGGCCCGAGGGGAGCAGATCTCCGGCCAAGCCGCGGACGTCAGCTCGTGGCACAACTCACTGGGCAGGTTGCGCGCGCTCACACCGGAACGCGTCCACTTCTGCCACGACACATGATGCCGCGAGTCAGTCCAGCTCGATCGAGCCGAGAAGTCGTGTGGCCTGGCGCTGGGCTTCCTTCAGGTCGGTCTTTGGCTCGATGGCGGCCAGCAGCAGGTCGTGCAGCTGCCTGCGCTGGGCCGCGGACAGCCGCGCGAACGGTGTGCGGGCGGACTCCATGCACGCCGCCAGCTGGGTTCTGGTCGCGGCGCCTTCGGGGGTTAGGGCTACCCGCTTTACCCGCCGGTCGTCGGCATCCTCATGCCGTTCGACCAGGCCGCGGGCGGCGAGACGGTCAGCGATTCCGGTGGCATTGGACGCGTGGCCGCCGAGGCGGGCCGCTAGCTCGCGCATGGGCATGCTGCCATCGATCCGCAGCAACGCCGACGCCTGGACCATTGACAGCCCGCATTGCTCCGCGCACTGCGAGAGCTGCGTGACCGTCTGGCCGATGAGCGCGACGAGCAGGCCGGTTATCTCGCGGGTCTCCGCCAGGTCGGGCATGGCGTTCATCGTAGCGCACAGGCTTGCGATGTCGATATTTGACATATCAAATATCGACATGCGAACCTTGTTGAGGTCCCGCCGCACATTTCGCCCGGGGACCAGCCAGCGCCAGAGTCACCGGCACCGTCGCGACCTCGCAGGAGAGCAGGATGTTCGCACGCGTGATCACAGCCCAGGCAGGACCCCAGGGGTTCGACAGCTTCATAGGCCTTGCCGAGGAACAGCTTCCCGGCGCCAGCCAGCAGCCCGGGTTCGAAGGCTTCTACGTGCTCACCAACGCCGAGACCGGCAAGGTCATGATCATGTCAGGAGGTCGGTTGATGACGGGCACTGTCGTTTTCAGGGGCGCGCCGAACCAGCCGGCAGATCCACCACCCGGTCAGCCGGCGGCAGCGGCTCCTGCCCGCCGAGCGCGGCCACCCGGCCGTCCTCGACGAGCATCCAGGCACGCGCCGGAACACATCCAGGACCGGCCCACACCGTCGCCTCGGTCAGCAGAACACGACCCATCGCAGTTCATCTCCGCCCAGGTTGCTCCAGCCCATCATCCTCCAGTGCGCGGCATCTCGGCCCCGGTTTCCTCACTGTCTGCGGTGTCCCGCAGCCTGCCGGGTCCCAAAATATGGCCGGTCCTGTGACCTGCGGTGATGTGCGGCCGTAGGCATGATGGCCAGCCGTGTCCCCTGCGCCCGCTCTACCTGATCCTCGTCCGGTTCCGCGGCCGGCTGGTCCTGCCGGGCCGCTCGTCAGCATCCAAAGAGAACTCACTAAATCAACCTGACCACAGAAGAAACACCCTTCTTGTGCCGCTGCAGCTGGCACCGTGGCCGGGCGCCTGGGGCCACGGTGCCGCCTGTCGTGCCTTGGACGGGTTCCATCGCGCGAGCCGGTGCGCGGTCCCTGACCCTCGCAAGATCAGGCCGAAAAGCCGGGTGGCGCGGGGGTCTGTTACGGGATGTCGATGCCGGCCGAGCGCAGTTTCGCCTCGATCAGCGCGGTCATCCGGGCCCAGGCGGGTTTGTGGTCTTCTCCGTGGTGGTTGAGCAGCTCGTGCCTGATCGCGCCGTCGTCGCGGGCCTGC
>JBEKHI010000442.1:0-6611 GCA_050012355.1 Streptosporangiaceae bacterium
CCGAGCGCGGTCCGGAAGTTCTTCTGATCGGCGACGACCGCCACCGACGGGCGGAAACCGCGCCGGCCGCGCTTCTCGAACGCCGTCATCAGCGAGCTGGCCCGGTCGCGGAGCCTGATCACCTCACCGAACGCCGGGCGGGTGACGAGCACAAGGGCGGTGGACTCGGCCAGCAGGTCGTAATGCGGGCCGTCGGTTCCGAGCCGCCCGCAGTCCGCGATCACATCGACCTCGCCCAGGCCGGCTAGCAGCTTGCCCAGCGGACCCCAGAGCAGGTGCAGCCCCGAGCCCTGCTCCGCGTTGGTCACTCCGAGCAGCACGTCAAGACCGCCGTGCAGCTTCTGCACGTGCTCCCACACCTGGCCGGGATGCCCGCCTCGCCTAGCGGCGACGGCGAGGCTCAGCAAGCCGCGTCGCGGGTCAAGCTGCTCCCCGTTCGCGTTCGGGAACCGGTACACCAGATCGCCGCCGGACGGGTCGCACTCGGCGAGCAGCACGGGACGCGGCCAGACGGCGGCTAGGGCCAACGCGGTGGTCGTTACACCGGGCGCTCCCTTGTCAGCTGCGATCGAGACCAGCGCCATGACTCAGCCGTTACCCGTTATGGCAGCTACCGCCGCAGTTCCGTTGGCCGTGTTGCAGGCGACGTCCCCAGCGGAGTCACCGTCGAGCGCGACCTCGACGTCGGTGTCATCGCTACCGTTCTTGCCGGCCGTGATGAACAGCACGGTCGCATCAGTCGCCAGTTCGTGGCCCGGCGTCCCCGGGCAGCCACTGTCCTGCGTGGAGGTGGAGTAGATGTCGACTTTCTCCCCGACCTGCAGGTCGTCAGGCATCTGGCCGTCCTTCAATGCCAGCCCGAGTACGTCTTGCCCGCTGGCCACGGCACCGGTCGCGGACACCATCTTGTTTGTCAGCAGCGTGCCGGCCGGAATCTGCTCGGCCGCGAAGTACTTGGTGACGACGGCCGCGTCGTTCCAGGTCACGTAGTCGACCCCGCTGTCCGCGGTGATCTGCACCTCGGTCAGATCCGCCGAGGTGATCTGGGTCCCCGACTGGACGGTCGATGCGACCTCGATGGCCGCGACCTTGGTGTTCATTCGCTGGACGAGCAAGCCAGCGGCACCCGCGCCGACCACGATCAGCAGCAGCGCGAGGACTACGAGCAGCGGTTTGCGTTCCCGTGGCGCGCTAGGCATCCGGCGGCCCGCGGGGGTCGTCGGTTCATTCCACGACTGCTGGTCGACCCCGCTAGATGCGTTTCGCGGTATCGTTCCTCGGTCACTTGACATCGGCTTGTTTCACCCCTGGTCAGCCCGCGTATCGTCGTCCACTCAGGACACATGTCTAAACTTCCCGCCCCGTTGCCCGGAGTGAGACGATACCGTTCGAAAAACGTTC
Source organism: Streptosporangiaceae bacterium (assembly GCA_050012355.1). Taxonomy (GTDB): domain Bacteria; phylum Actinomycetota; class Actinomycetes; order Streptosporangiales; family Streptosporangiaceae; genus JBEKHI01. The sequence continues at coordinate 1,402 of JBEKHI010000442.1, forward strand.
CCTCACCCTGTTGTGACCAACCTGTTGCAGCTCACGGTCATTTCGCCAGCGAATCACCAGCGCGTCTCAGCAGGTGGACACTGCTAGTCGCACCGGCTCGCAGGACGCGCGACCGGGTATCAAGCCGCGCGGCCTGCAAGCCGTCCATCGGGTTTCCGGACCCACCATGGATTACGGATCGCGAACGGTGTCGGTTCACACGGGTCGGCAGGAGTTCGGAACGTGGCCGAGCTCGGCGCGCTAGCTGGCTAGCGAGGCTTCGGCTCACTCCTGCGGAGGAACTCCAGGCCCACAGCTTCGGCCAGCTTCTGGTGAAGGTTGCCGATAAATTCCGGCTCTTCACCCTCAGCAGTCAAAACCTGCTTCGCCTCGACGATGGTCGTGAAATCGGCGAACTCATCCCACTGCTGGAACTTGCCGTCCTCGTCCTCGATTTCGTTCGGACGGACCGTGACGACGGCATGCCCGCCGGGAGACCCGGACATGAAGTACTCGCCGATGTAATCACTGCGCCGGAACTCGAACGTCAGCCCGGTGGCCTCGGCAACCAGGTCACGCACCTGGGCCGGGGCAAGATCCCGCGAGCCAAAATACTCCAGGATCACGACCCGGCTCATTCGTCATCCTCGCTCATCGCCATCGCCTCCGCTTCGGCCTCGGCTTCCGCCTCGATCTCAGCCTCCTCAGCCTGAGCCTCGGCTTCGGCCTGCGCTTCGGCCTGTGCCTCGATAGCACTCTCATCCTGCGCCGCGGCCTGCTGCTGCTTGCTGAAGTAGTCCTCGATCTGGTCCGTCGACGGCACCCTGATGTACGGTCGGCCGAGTGTCTGCAGATCCTCCGGGGACGCGAAGATCATAAAGTGCACGTCCCGGCCCGCTTCGGTGCTCAGTTCGTCCTGTAGTTCTCCCAGCCCGAGCTCTTCCGCCTGCTCAGCGGTAAGCGGCGCCGTGCGGTACTGGTCGCCGCGGATCTTCACCCCGGCGTCCATCGCCTTCAGGAAGAGGTCACCATCGCAGATGGCGATGTCGTAGTCGTTCGGGTCGTCACCGACTGGCTCACCCGACTCGTACCGGTACCCGGTGGCCGAACTGCCCTGGAACGCGGTCACGCTGTTGCCGTAGCCAACCCGGCTAAGCCCGTTCAGCAGGCTGGCGCCAAACTTCATGAAGGCGTCTTTGCTGAGGAAACCGAACGGGATCGCGGCACTCGACAGCACGGACACGACGTTGTTGTAGTCGCTCTTGGACGCCGATTTGACCGTGCCGCCGCTGGACGTGGTGCGCAGCAGGGAAGTCAGGTTCGCCGCCGAGGCGGCCACTCCCGGCTGGGACCAGAACGCCGTCAGGTACGCCTTGTCGCTGGAGTGGTCGTCAAGATCCTGAGCGATCGCGGCCAGCATGGCCCGGGCGGCAGCGGGGTCCGTCTTGGCCAGAGCCACCGCGGAGTTCAGGTTCTGCGCTTGCAGCGCGGCGTCCGCCTGGTCCAGCGCGCTACCTGACCAGGGGATGTACGCCATCCCGCCGGCCACCAGGTCGATGTTCGCCGGGTTGGCCATCCACGCCGCCGCCAGGTTCGACCTGGACCGCATATCGGCAGCGTCCTGAACCGAACGGCCCTCGGCTTGCTTGAGCGGCAGCAGGCTGACCGGCGCCCCGGCCCCGCTGTCCCAGTACTGTTCCAGCGTGTTCACGATGACCGGAACGTTGCTCGCCAGCACCCCGCGAAGATTCTCCAACGCGGACGCCAGCTCCGCGAGCCGCTCCGGTTCTACCCCGACTTCGTTACTCATCCCCGTCAACCATACAAAATTTTGGCCATAACGACGGGGCTGGCTCCCCTGGGACCACCGACCCGCAACCGCATGGATGGGCCACCGCTGGGGCTATAGCCCCAGCGGTGGGTCATCGACAGTGCTGTAGAAGGGGCGGGCCGACCGGGATACGGTGGCGGCGGGGCCAGACGGGTGGCGGGTGGGGCCATACCTGAAGCGGTCCGAGGTGTGAACGCGGCTCGGCTTACCTAAACTTGCCCAAAGTAGACAGGCAACGAGTTGCCACTGGGTACGGGCGGCGGCAGCACGGGTGTACGGGCGGCCTAGCAGGACCTGAGGACGGAGAATCATGCGAATCGCGCTGACGGTGGTGTCCCCCGCGGCCAGGCAGCGGGCGGATATCGTCATCGAAGCGGATCCGACCACCACGATCGAGCAGATCGCGGTGGAACTCGACCGGCTGGCCTTCAGCGGGTTCGCGAGCGCGTCCGGGGAGACGCATGTGCTGCGGTTCCCGAACCCGGCCATCTACGGCAACCTCGCCGCCCGGACCGACCCGGGGATTGCCAGCGAGCCGGTCCCGGCCTACATAGAGTTCCAGCGACTCGATCCCCGGCTCACGCTTAAGGACTCCCCGATCAGGGACGGCGCCGTACTCAGCCTGGGTTCGCCGGATGGCTGCGTGCGCCCGGAGCCGACCGGGATCGCCGAGATCCGCGTGGCGGGCGGCCCGGGCGCGGGCGCGGTGCACCGGGTCAACCTCGGCGACGCCGACATCGGCAGCGGTAGCGTCGCGATCCGGGTCAGCGATGACAGCCTGCCGCCGTACGCGCTGCGGATCCGCGTTGAGCCGCGGGGCAATGTCCAGGTCGCGCCGTTCCCCGAAGTCGCGGCCACCCTGGACCGCGAGCCGCTGACCGGGCCGACGGAGTGGCATACCGGCCAGCAGATCACGGTCGGCTCGACCCTGCTGCAGCTAGCGCCCTACGAACCGCCGGACGCGGCGCTGCACCCCTCCGAGGATGGCGCCGGGATCGACTTCAACCGGCCGCCCCGGCTGCTCCCGCCGCCCAGGATCACGAAGTTCAGCCTGCCGAAGCCGCCTGAGAAGCAGCAGCGCCGCCCGCTCCCGATCCTGATGGCGGTCGCCCCGCTTGCCATGGGCGCGATGCTCTACTTCCTCACGAAGCAGGTCTACACGCTGGCGATGTGCGGGCTCAGCCCGATCATGGCGTTCGGCAACTGGCTGAGCAGCCGCAAGGAGGGGCGGGTCAGTTACGCGACCAAGCTCACCCAGTACAACGAGCGCAAGGCCGCCATCGAACGCGAGGCCAAGGACGCCCTCGAGGCGGAGCGCATCCAGAAACGCGACGATTGCCCCGACCCGGCCACCGTGCTGTCAATCGCCTCGGGCCCGCGCAGGCGGCTGTGGGAACGGCGCCGGACCGACCCGGATTACCTGGTGCTGCGGGCCGGCACCGCCGACCAGCCCTCGGCGGTCGAGCTGACCGACCCAACCCAGGAAGAACACCGGATGAAGGTGTTCTGGGACATCCCGGACGCCCCGGTCACCATCCCGCTGGCGCAGCGCGGCGTGCTCGGCGTCGCCGGGCCACAGGACGCGCCCCGCGCGCTCGGCCGCTGGATCGTCGCCCAGGCGGCGGTGCTGCACTCCCCCAACGACCTGCAGATCTGGGTGCTCACCGACTCCACCGGGCAGCGGAGCTGGGACTGGACCAGGTGGCTGCCGCATTGCCGCGGCGGAGACAACGCGATCGCGCTGATCGGTAACTCCGCCGACACCACCTCAACCAGGATCACCGAGCTGCTGGCCATCATCAACGAGCGGCACCAGGCCGGTGACGGGAACCGGCCGGTGATCTTCACGCCGGACATCATGGTCGTCTTCGACGGGTCACGCAAGCTGCGTTCGCTGCCCGGCGCGATCCAGATCCTGCGCGAGGGCCCGCGCGTCGGCGTCTACTCGATCTGCCTGGACGCCGACGAGCGGCTGCTGCCCGCGGAGAGCCAGGCCGTCGCGGTACTCGAGCCGAACGGGCTGCTGCGAGTCCAGCAGATGAACGCGCGCACGACCGGCGGCGTCCGCCCCGACTACGTGAGTCCCGGCTGGTCGGAACGGGTGGGCCGCGGGCTCGCCGCGGTACGCGACGCCTCGGACGAGGAGAGCACTGTCGAGCTGCCAACGTCCAGCCGGCTGCTCGACGTGCTGCGGCTTGAACCCCCGACCGCCGAAATGATCGCCCGGCGCTGGCAGGCGGGCGGAATCTCCACGGTCGCGGTGATCGGCGAGAGCTATGACGGCCCGTTCGGCATCGACCTCAAGCGTGACGGACCGCACGGGCTGATCGCCGGCACCACCGGCGCCGGTAAGTCCGAGCTGCTGCAGACCTTCGTGGCCTCGCTGGCGGCCGCGAACCGCCCGGACGCGATGAACTTCGTGCTCATCGACTACAAGGGCGGCAGCGCGTTCAAGGACTGCGCCCGCCTCCCGCACACCGTGGGCATGGTGTCCGACCTCGATGGCCACCTGACCCAGCGGGCGCTGGCCAGTCTGTCCGCGGAGCTGAAGCGCCGCGAGGAGATCCTGCTGCACGCCGGGGCCAAGGACATCGAGGACTACAACGACACCCGGCGGCTGCGGCCCGATCTCGGGCTCGGACCGCTGCCGCGGCTGGTGCTGATCATCGACGAGTTCGCCTCACTGGTCGCGGAGCTCCCGGACTTCGTGACCGGGCTGGTCGGCATCGCCCAGCGCGGCCGTTCTCTCGGGGTGCACCTGATCCTGGCCACCCAGCGCCCAGCCGGCGTGGTGTCGGCGGACATCCGGGCCAACACCAACCTGCGGATCGCGCTGCGGGTCACCGATCCGAGCGAGTCACAGGACGTGATCGACGTTCCCGACGCGGCGTGGATCTCCAAATCGGTTCCTGGCCGGTGTTTCGTCAGGTCCGGAGCCTCCGGCCCGGTCGGCGTCCAGTCCGCGCGCATCGGCGGCCGTCGCCCTGGCACGGTCACCCGCGAGCGGGTGACGGTTACGGTGAGTGCCGCGGGCTGGAGCGACCTCGGGCGCCCGCTCCCCCAGACGCGGGCCGCGGAGGCCACGGATGACGGGACCATGCAGACCGACCTGGCCATGCTGGTGGACGCGATCGCGGATGCCGCCCGGCTCTCCCGCTTCGGCCCGCAGCGCAGCCCCTGGCTGGCGCCGCTGCCGGAGATCATCACGCTGAACGACGTCCCGCCCGTGCCGAGCAGGGGTGACGGTGAGGTATCACCTGCGCCGTTTGGCATAATGGATGTTCCAGCCAGGCAGGGACGCGAGCCAATGGCACTCGACCTCGCCCACGGCGGTCATCTGGTAGTGGCGGGTGCGGCGCGGACCGGCCGGTCAACGGTGCTGCGCACGATCGCGGGCGCG
>JBEKHI010000443.1:0-6587 GCA_050012355.1 Streptosporangiaceae bacterium
GTTCCACCATCTGATCGCGATCCACGCGTGGGGCTGGACCGTCCGGCTGCTCCCCGGCGGGATGTGGGAAGCCCGATCACCCGACGGGAACACCGTCTACCGCAGCCACGCCCCGCCAGACCAGCTAGCGGCCTAGCCGCCCCGCCAGCCCGCAGCAAGTCCAGCCGCCCGGCAAGCACGATAGCCAGGCGGCTGGACCGGCATGTCTGATCGACACCCCTGACCGCCTCATCACGCTGGGCGGATAGGCCGGCTGGCATACTGTGTCGCCGGAGACAAGAACTGTAGCTGGGGGACGATGGACGTCGCGATCGTGCTGTTCACCCGTGACCTGCGGGTGGACGACAACCCAATACTGGCCGCGGCGTCCGCTCATGCCCGCCAGCTGGTGCCGGTGTTCGTGGCGGACCCGACACTGACCGTCCCGCCGAACCGCGCCAGGTTCCTCGCCCAGTCGCTCGCTGATCTGCGAGAAGAGCTGCGCGCACGCGGCGGCGACCTGCTGATCCGCCGCGGCGACCCGGTCGCCGAGACCATAACGCTGGCGCAGCAGACCGGAGCGCAATCGGTATTCGTCGCCGACGATGTCACCCGATATGCCGCACGCCGCTCGCGGCGACTGCAGGATCAGTGCGCCACGCATCGGCTCGCGCTGACGATGACACCGCAGCACGCGGTCGTACCCGCCGGGGCCGTGTCTCCGGCGGGCGGCGGTAACTACCGGGTCTTCACCCCGTACTGGCGGTCCTGGTCCGCGGCGACCTGGCGACAGGAACACCCAGCGCCAGCGCGGATCTCCGTTCCCGGCACCTGCGAGCCCGGAGACATCCCGCAGGTCAGCGACGGGTACTCCCCCGGTCTCGCGGCCGGGGGCGAACGAGCCGCCCGTGATCGTGCCCGCCACTGGCTCGGCGGTCCAGTCAGCGACTACGCCGACACCCGTGACGACCTGGCTGCCGACGCGACCGCCCGGCTGAGCGCTTACCTGCGGTTCGGCTGCCTGTCGCCGGTGCGGCTCGCGCGGGCCGCGCTGGCCGTACCGGGCGGCGAGGAGTTCGTCCGCCAGCTCGCCTGGCGGGACTTCTTCCACCAGGTGACCTGGGCCTTCCCGCGGATCGCGGAGGACGACTACCACCCCGGGCGCCGGTCGTGGAAGGACGACCCCGGTGCATTGCAGGCCTGGCAGTCCGGACACACCGGGATCCCCGTCGTGGACGCCGGGATGCGGCAGCTAGCCGCCGAGGGGTTCATGCATAACCGGGCCCGGATGATCACCGCGTCGTTCCTGACCCGCACGCTCGGCATCGACTGGCGCCTCGGGTACCGGCATTTCGGCGCGCTGCTCGCCGATGGCGACGTGGCCTGCAACGCGGGGAACTGGCAGTGGGTCGCCGGCACCGGCAACAACCCCCGCCCCGGCCGGGTGCTGAACCCGCTGCGCCAAGCCCAGCGGTTCGACCCCGACGGCGACTACGTGCGCCGCTACGTTCCCGAGCTGGCGAGCCTGTCCAAGCACTACATCCAGACCCCCTGGAAACTCCCGCCCGGGCACCGCCGCCAGCTGGACTATCCACCGCCGATCTGGCCCGAAATAGGGGTTTAAAGCCCGTTTCATCACGGATGACCAGGCAAGGGGTAAGTAGAACCTGCGACGACCACGCTGCTCGACGTGTCAAGGCCGACAGGTAATCCCAGGAGGCGGCCATGACTCATCCCGATACGCACAGGCACGTCGAAGTCAAAAATGGTGACGAGTCGGTCGCGGTCGCGGAGGTGACAACGAACGCGGAGGCCGACGGCACTGCCCGAGCGTCGCTGCGTGCGCGGGCCGGGCACATAATCCCCGGCAGCCGGGCAAGCCTAGTAGACGCCGTCATGGATCTACCCGAGGTGCAGGCCAGCGCGCGCCTGGAAGCCACCATTCCACTCGGCGACGGTGAATCACTCGACCGCCTGCAGGAGCGGACCGAGGACACTGAAGCACGCCCGGCTGGATCTACCGCGCTGGTGGACGCGGATATACCGCCAACTGACCGGGCTCCAGGCAGCAGGCGGCCGGAAGATCCGGTCAGCTAACGTCGGCCAGTGCCGCACCGGTGCCCTGGGCCGACGCGTCGGCCGAGGGGATGGTGACCGTGACGGACAGGCCGCCGTCATTTCGGGGGCGGGCGGTGACGCTGCCCCCGTGGATCGCAGCGATGGACGCGACGATGGTCAGGCCGAGCCCGGAGCCGTCGTGGGACGTGCGGTCGCTGAGCCGCTGGAACGGCTGGAAGATGCGGCCGACGTCGCCCGAGCTGATAACCGGTCCGGTGTTGGCCACGGTCAGCTGGCTGCTGCCCGCGATGGTGCGGGTGCCGACCCAGATGTCGCCGGCGGCATGGTTGTACCGGACCGCGTTGTCGACCAAGTTCGCGATGAGGCGTTCGGCCAGCATCGGATCGCCGGAGATGACGGCGGGTTCCAGCGTGGCATGCACCCGCTGGCCGCTAAGGTAGGCCGTGTCGAGGACATCTTCGGCGGCCGTGGCCAGGTCGGTCTCCTGGCGGACGGTGAGCCCGCGCTCGTTGCGCGCGAGGATGAGCAGCGCGCTGATGAGGTGCTCGGCATGATCGACGGCGGTGCGGATGTCCGCCCCCATGGCCCGCAGGTCGCCAGGCGTGCTGTCCGGATTGTCCAGCACGACGTCGAGAGTGGCACGCATGACGGCCAGCGGGGTGCGCAGTTCATGGGATGCGTTAGCGATAAACCGCTGCTGCCCCTCGAACGCGGCCTGCAGCCTGCCGAGCATCTCGTCGAAGGTCTCGGCTAGTTCGCGGAGCTCATCGCGGGGGCCTGTCGGCGCGACCCGCGCCGACAGATTGTGTTCGGAGGCGGCGCGGGCGGCCGTCGTGATCTGGTGTACCGGGCGCAGCGCCCGCCCGGCGGCGACCCAGCCGAGGGTAGCGGCGAGGGCCATGACCACGGTCAGCGTGATCAGCGAGTACTGCAGCAGATGCGACAGCGTGAGGTCACGCTGGGCTTGCGCGCCCAGCTGCTGGAGGTACGAGATGCATCCGGCGACAATGTCCTTGTCGGGGTGGGAGCCCGGATGCTCAGGCCGGCACTGTGCCACGATGCTGGACGGGACGCTGCCAGGGGAAGCCTGCCCCGACGTCCCCAGCCGCGCCACCAGGGTGTAGCTGACCGCCACGACGATCGCTCCGCACACGGCGAACAGGCCGGTGTAGAGCAGGGTCAGCCGTGCCCGGACGGTCAGCCGCGGGCGGCTCACATCCGGTACCCCTTGCCTACAACGGTTTCGATCAGCGGCGGCTCGCCGAGCTTGCGTCGCAGCCGGGTCATCGTAACCGAGACGATGTTGCTGAACGCGTCGGCATGAGCGTCCCAAACGTGCTCGAGCAGTTCCTCCGCGCTGACTACCGCGCCGTCGGCGGCCAGCAGCATCTCCAGGATCCCGAACTCCTTGCGGGTCAGGGACAGCAGGCCGTCACCGCGGCTGGCCCGGTGCCTGGCGAGGTCCACGGCCAGGTCCCCGCGGCGCAGCACCGGCGGCGCGGAAGGCGCGCGGCGCGACAGCGCCCGCACCCGGGCGACGAGCTCGGCGAACGCGAAAGGCTTCGGCAGGTAGTCATCCGCGCCCAGTTCCAGCCCGTCGACTCGGTCATCGACGCCGGCGGCGGCGGTGAGCATGAGGATCCGCGGGCCGGAACCGGCCACCGCCCGGCACACCCGGTCACCGTGCACCACTGGCAGGTCACGGTCGAGCACGATCACGTCATAGGCCGTCTGCGCGGCGGCATCCAGCGCCGCCGCGCCATCGTGCACCGCGTCCGCTGCCATGCCGGCCTGACGCAGTCCCTGAGCGATCCGCCCGGCCAGCACCACATGATCCTCCGCCACCAGCACCCGCATCTCCCCATCATGCGCCGGCCAGCGTGACATCCGTACAACATCGCCGGTAGCGCTGATGTCACCCGCCCCAGCGTAGAACTGCCGCCATGAAGCCAGTCCCATGCTGCCGACGGTCCCTACGGGGACGGCAGTGCGGGACTGGGAAGCGTCTGATCCTGTCGAAGGGAAACGCATCATGCATGTCCAGTACCGCCGTGCAGCTCTAGCCGCAGTCCTGACCGCAGCTGCGGTCGCCGTTCCGGTCGCCGCCTTCGCGTCCGGTCCCGGCTCGCCGCCCACCAAGTCGGCACACTCGCCGATTAGGCTGAAGACGAAGTCCGCTGCCGGGGCGAGCAATTCCGGTGCCGCGTCGCAGCTATCCGGCGCACTCGCCGCGTCTGCCGGTATCAGCCAGAGCGGACTTGATACGGGTCTGGCCGCCGCGAAGCGGGCTGGCGGCGACACTTCTGCGGGTATCACCGACTTCGCTCAGACGGCTGGTGTCTCGCACGCGACCGCCCAGCGGATCGTGTACGCCGTATTCGGAAAGAGCGGAGCCGGTGCCCCGGACAGGATCAAGGAGGGCGGATCCGGGCGGTGATGCCACACATCCCGGGCACTATCCGGCGAACGGTGCGGCAGCGGCCGGAAGGACCGACAAGCGCGATGCCGGTTTCTTCCTTGGTCTCCCTGACGGACGCCATTCACGAGCCGCTGGTCCAGGTGATGGCGAACCGGTCGAGCGTGTACCCGAACTGATTCACCGTCGGCTGGATGAAGTTGTCCTTGATCATCGACGTCGCCTCTTGCTCGGCCGCGGCGATCAGCGGATCCGAGATCGCCGGGTCGTGGACGACGCGGTCGAAGGCGAGGCTCTGCGCCTGCTGGTACAGCACGGACTCGGCGAACTGCGGGCGCAGCAGCACTCCGCAGCCGAATCCGGGATACGTCCAGCTGTGCTGGGTGCTCACCGGCTTGGACACGCTGGTGTCGATGCTCACGTCGTGCACCGACTGCGGAAGCTGCGGCAGCGGCAGGGTCAGGTCCACCGCCACGCTGCCCGCGCGGCCCGCCGCCGGCCGGGTCAGCACCTGAAGCTGGTAATGCCCGGTCGACGGCGCCCACCAGGACGAGCCCGGGTTCAGGTCGACGGTGGCCGAAGCCCGGCCGACCGCGTAAAACGTCGCGGAGTACCAGCACGGCAGGAAACCCACGTTCTTGCTGACGGTATGGGTGAACATGAAGTCGAAGTTCTCGGTGCCGAGCGCTGGCTTGGAGATGCCCTCGATGTTCTGCAGGACCCAGGGACCGAGATCGACGTTGGTGGTGGACCCGGTGGTCACCGACGTCCACGGCCAGCCGAACGTCACGTGCGGCAGGTGCAGGTTCACGCCGACCAGGTGCATGCTCGCCGACAGCGCCGACACCACGACGAATATCAGCGCCCGCCGGAACACCAGCCCCAGCACCACCACCCCGACCGCCAGCTTGATCTTGACCCGCCGTGGCAGCCGCCGGCGCGGCGCGGGCTCCGGAGGCGGCGGCCAGCCGCGCGGCGGTGACCACTCGGGCGGGAGCCAGTCGCGGGTGCCGCGGAACAGCTGACGAGCCATGGGAACACTCTCCAGATCAGACGGTCGCGGGATATTTGAGACTCAAGACGAGGGGAACCGCCCCGAACGCGTCGCGATACCGCGCGCCGGGTTTGTCGGGCACGTCTTGCTCGGCGATTCTCGGCCAGCACATCTTCATGTGCTGTGCGGTCAGCCCCGCGACCGAGTACGGGAACTCCATGGCGGACACCCGGTTACGGCGCAGCAGCCCGCCCCAACGGAAGGCGGCGAACACCTTCGCCAGGTCCAGCACCGACAGCGGCCCCGGTGCCGTCAGGTCGATGCCGTACACCGCGACCGCCAGCCCCGCGAGGTCGACCGCGCACTGCGCGAGTGCTTCGGACTTCGTCCGGTAGACGGTTCCGTCCGGGTTGGTCTTGCCCAGCTTCTCGCCGTGTACCGGCGAGTGGCCGGGCCGCGCCGCGCACTGCAGCCAGTCACAGGCGGCCAGCAGTTCCCACGGGATGCCCGCCATCTCGCCCACGTCCCGGTACAGCGGTTCGGTGCGGGCCAGCGGAACCTTCGCCGTCGTCACGTAGGCGGTGGCGACCGCGAGCGGGATGTGCGACTGATACTTGGCCGTCGTGATGGTGGCGGCACCAGGGATGGCGGCGTTAGTCGAGCCCGCCCGCGGCCGCCTGGTAGCGGGCCTCCTGCCTGGCGTCCGCCGGGGCACGGTGGTCCGCGCGGCAGAACTCTTCGTCGCGGCCGGGGTGGCCGCTGGAGAGGCGGCGCCGGGGATGACGCTGCCGGCGCTGGACGTACCGGCGCTCCCCGTTCCCCCGCTCTCCGTGTTCGCACTTCCGGCGGCGGTGCTCGTAGCGGTGCTTGCGGCGGGCGTGCCCGCGCCGGTCGCGGGAACCGCTGCCGCCCCGCTGCCGGCGGCCGACTTGCTGGCCGACGTGGAGGCCGGAGAGCTAGACGCGGCGTGTGTGGTGGTGCTCGGGCTCTGCGCGGTCGCGTCGAACCGGTACAGGTCGTACAGCCGCATCAGCGAGACGAGCTCACCGCCGTAGCTGGGGTCGGTCGCGTAGACACCCGCCAGGTCGGCGGCGAACGCGTCCGGCAGGTTCCGGTCCG
>JBEKHI010000444.1:0-6584 GCA_050012355.1 Streptosporangiaceae bacterium
CTTCCGCGCCCATGGCGGCAGGATCGCCGAGGAGAACCGCTGCCGCTGCCCGGTGTCCGGGTCGGTGCGCTTGTCGTTGACCCGCGGCGCGGTCACCTCGACCGCCCCGGCGCTGGTCAGCAGGGTACGGGCCTGCGCGGACCCGTTGCGGACCACCAGCCGGCGACCGTCCTCGTCCCGCAGGTCAGCGAACTGCTCGATGTACGCGTCGACCTCGGCCTGCAGTGCGGCGGCCAGCATCCGCCGGGCGCCCTCGCGGACGATCTGGTCGATCAGCGACGACTCCGCCTCGCCAGCAGGCAGCACGGAGGAGAAGCCAGGGACTATGGTTGGCATCGGGTGTGCCTTCCCGGCCGGCGTTGGCCCGCCGGCCTTGCTTGATGGACCTCTAAGGATGATCCGGGAAGGTACACCCTCTTCCCGGCACATCCACAGGTTTCAAGCATTCCTCAACTTTTCCAGTGGGGATCATTGTGTGATGGGCTGGTAGTGGAGCAGGACATTGCCGGAGGTGAACTGCCGGGTCTTCAGCAGTTGGAGACTGGTCCTGTCGGCTCCTGCGAACAGGGACCTGCCCTGGCCCAGGATGACCGGGCTCACCATGATCCGCAGTTCGTCGAGCAGGCCTGCCTGCAGCAGGCCGGCGGCCAGCGTCGAGCTGCCCGCGATCACGATGTCCTTGCCGGGTTGCTGCTTGAGCCTGGCCAGTTCTTCTTCGGCATGGTTGCTGATGATCTGCGTGCCGGCCCAGCCGGCCTGTGCCAGCGTCCGCGAGATGACGATCTTGGGGGTGGTGTTCATCGCCTTCGCGACGTCCGGGTCGGCGTGATAGCCGTCGGCGCTGATGATCATGAACGAGAACATCTTCCGCACGGGTCCTCCAGCGTGGTCGCTTCGTGCCGCTGACGGTGTAGACGGCCCCGGAGTCCCGGGGTCATCGCCGAGCGGCAGGGATCTTCAGGCGGCCTCGCCGGGCCGCTCGGCGAGCGTGCCGTTGACGAAGACCGCGCCGGCCCGGACGAGCGCGACCAGGTGCGGTGCGCTGACCATCCGCCAGCGCCGCTGCGCGGACTCGATGAGCTTGAACGCCATCGCCAGCCCGGCGGCCTGCGGCCCGTGGCCCTTGGTGATCTTCGTCCGCAGCCTGACCGTGGCGAAGGCCGGCTCGACCGGATTGGCCGTGCGCAGGCGGTGCTCGTTTGAGGACTGTGACATGCGGGTGGTTCAGGGCTCGCTGACCAGCGGCGCGAAGGATGCCACGCTGATGTCCTCCCAGTGGGGTATGACGCCGAGTCGCTGCTCGAGCGGCAGCGCGGCCAGCTGGTTTCGCATGGCGGTGGTCTCCTGCACATGGCGGACGCGTGGGAGCCGGCGGGCAGCGAACCGGCGCAGCGCGCCGCCGATGGCGCCGTGCCGCGGGTCCCGGCCCAGCTCCTGGGCGAGTACCAGGGCATCCTCGGCGGCCATAGCGGCACCTTGCGCCATGCTGGGTGTGGCCGCGTGCCAGGCGTCCCCGATCAGCACGACCCGCCCGGCTACCGGATCTTCGGTCCAGGCCGTGTCGGCGGCGCTGAACTGGACCGGGTCATCGTCGGTCACCTGGTCCAGCACGGCGGCGGCAACCCCGGTGGCGTCGGTGAACCGGTCCCGCACCCGGGCGGCCCGGCCCGCGGGCTCGTCGTGGAACGGAGCCTGGTGGCTCACCCCGGCCCCCCAGTACGCCAGCCCGTTGCCGACCGGGATGATGACCAGGTTCCCGGCCTGGCACAGCGTCAGCGTCCAGTCCGCGAGGCCGGGCGGACAGGGCACGATGCCCCGCCACCACGACTCACCGCCGTAGCGGACGGCCGCATCTGGCCACAGCAGCCCGCGTACCGCCGAGCCCGCCCCGTCGGCCCCGACAACCAGGTCGTAGCCGGCCGTGTCACCGTCATCGAACGTCGCGTGCACCATGGCGCCGTCAACCGTGAGTCCGGCCAGCCGGGCGCCCATCCGCACCGGCACCAGCGCGGCGTCCAGCAGGATCTGCTGTATCAGCGACCGGTGGATCGCGATCGACGGGCCGATCGCCGGCCAGACCTTCTCCAGCCGGGCCACCGACTCCACCGATCCGTCACCGCTGCGGACCCGTAGCCGGCTGATGGTGTGGCCGCGGCATGTCACGGCATCCAGCATGCCGAGCGCGGCCAGCGCCCGGATCCCGTTCGCCGGGATGAACAACCCGGTGCCGGTGACGTCGAGGTCTTGGCGCTGCTCGGCGCTGCTCACCGCCCAGCCCAGCTCACGGATAGCCCCGGCCACCGCCAGCCCTGCGATGCCGGCGCCCACGACTAGTACCTGCGGAATGTGATTGTCGCTGTTCATGCTGTTCACCGTCGCAGGGCAGGCGGCGGCTCGGGAAGTGACAGCACCCTGGCACCGCCCTGACATCCGGCCCAGGGCTGGCCTGGAGTCAGGCCGGCGGCGCGGTGTCGCTGAGGGCAAGCTCCAGGGCTTCGGCGGGAGCTAGTGCGGCGCCGTGCTGGCGCTCGGCCCGGAATCGGTCCTCGCCGAGCGCGGTGCTGACGGCGGAGACCAGCGCCTGGTGTTCGCGGTCGAGCGCGGGCAGGAGCCTGGTGCCGCTGGCGTCGAAGCGGGCCGCGGCGGCGCCTAGGAGGTTCGCGGCGCGTACGTGGTGTCCTTCGGCGCCTGCCGCCAGGGCCAGGCCAAACAGGCAGGTCGCGGTCATGAGCGGGTCGGAGATGCGCTGGAATTCGCGTAGTGCCTGCCTGAGCAGCCGTGCCGCGGCTTGCGTGTTGCCGCGTGCGAGTTCGAGCTGTGCCACGAACATCTGGGAGGTGCCAAGCCGGTAGGGCGCCCGGATCTGTTCAGCGATCGCCAGCGCCGTCCGCTGATGGGCCTCGGCGTCTTCCAGGTTCCCGGCCAAGTAGGCGGTCAGGCCGAGGTTGACCAGCGCCATATGCTGGCCCACCAGCCAGCCCGCGGCGCGCCATATGCCCAGCGCGTCGGTGAGCACCGCGCTGACGCGACCATGGTCCTGATCGCCGCTCCATGATCCGGCCACACCTAGGCCAGTCAGGGCTAGGCCCAAGGTCCTGATGTCACCGGCCGTCCGGCTGAGCCGGACCGCTTCCTCCAGCAGCGGCCGGGCTGTCTGGTGATCGCCGCGCTGGAACGCCAGCCAGCCCGCGGCCCGCAACGCCGTCGCGCGCACCGCGGGTTCGGGCTGAGCCTGATCTATCAGCGCGAGCACCTCGCTGGACCAGGCGCGAGCTTCGCGGTGACGGCCTCGCCGCAGCCAGTACCACTGCAATGAGCCCAGCAACTGGCCGGCGAAATCGGGCTCCTGCTGGTCAATGGCCCAGCGCAGCGCGGCGCGCATGTTGTCCTGCTCGGCATCGAGGCGCTCCAGCCATTCGACCTGGCCCGCGTTCTCCAGGCCCGCCGCGCCTTCATCGGCGAGCGCCGTCGCCCATTCCGCGTGGCGGCGCTGGGCCGGTCCGGTCCCGCCGGACAGCTCCAGCTGTTCGCGCGCGTACTCGGCGACGCTGGCCTGCATCTGCCACCGGGCCTGCGGGCCCGGGCCCGACTCTGCCAGCAGGCTCTGCTCGGCCAGAGAGGCCAGCCGTCCCAGCAGTGACGCCCCGTGGCCAGGGCCGCAGACAACCTCGATGGCCTCCAGCGTGCAGCCACCCTCGAAGACCGCCAGCTCAGCGAATAGCCGACGCTCCTCTTCGTCCAGCAGCTGGTAGCTCCAGTCGATCGTGGCCCGGATAGTGCGCTGCCGCTCGGGCAGGTCCCGCGGACCATCGGCCAGCAGCTGGAGTTGCTGGCCGAGCCGTCGCAGCAACGCGGCCGGGGGCAGCAGCCGGACCCGGGCCGCCGCGAGCTCGATGGCAAGCGGCATCCTGTCCAGCCGATCGCATACCTCACCGATCGCATCCTGGGCGGCCGCATCCGGGGCGAAGCCCGTATCGACCGACTGGGCCCGCTCGGTGAACAGCTCGACGGCCGCCGCGCCGGACAAGCCCGGGACGCGGAACTGGCGTTCAATCCGCAGCCGGAGCGCGATACGGCTGGTCGTCAGGACCGTGACGGACGGGCACGCGGCGGCCAGTTCGGCGACCGCGACTCCCGCGGGCAGCACATGCTCGAAATTGTCCAGCACCAGCAGGACATTGCGGGCGGCGAGGTAACCCGCCAGCCGGGGCAGCAGCTCGGCCCGGGTCGGGTCATGCAACCCGAAGGCGCTCGCCACGGTGGCCATGACCAGCCGGGGATCCCGCAGCGAGGCCAGCGGCACGACCACCACACCGTCGGTGAACCCGCCCCGGATCGCCGCTGCGGCGGCGAAGGCCAGGCTGGTCTTGCCGACACCGCCCGGACCAGTCAGCGTCAGGATCCGCACATCGGGCCGCTCCAGAAGCCCGGTCACCGCCGGCAGCTCACGCTCGCGCCCGATCAGCGGCGCGGAGGCCACCGGCATCGCAGGCAGCGGCACGAGTCCGGCCTGCGGCTCCCGCCCGGCCCGCGATACCAGCAACGCCCGGGCATTCGCGTCCAGCTCCAGCGCGTCTGCCAGCAGCCTCAGCGTGAACGCCCGCGGGTTCTTGCGCCGCCCCGTCTCCAGCGCGGCCACCGCGTCCGGGCTCAGGCCAGCCCGCTCGGCGAGGGCTGCCTGAGAGAACCCGGCGGCCACCCGCAGCCGCCGCAGCAACGCGCCGAATCCCTCGGCATCACCCACAAGTTCTTCCTACCCCCAGCGGACGGAAATGTCAGGAGCCTGACGGACGATATCCCCGGCCCGGATGTCAGGCTCATGTCAGGGCGGTGTCACTTCCCGGCCGCCGCCAGCCGCGCGAGGGTGAACGGCATCAGCAACCAACTTCACATTCCAGGGGGAAACGTGATGCGTATCAAACTGCCTGTCCATCGTCGTACCGCCACGGTATCCGGGCACCGCCCGCGGCGCGCCCGGCTAACGGCAATCCTGGTCGGCCTGGCGGTGCCCGCACTGCTCGGCGGGACTCTACTGGCCGGGCCGGCCTCGGCCAGCACCGGGTTCACGACCGAGATCACACCGAACAACACGTTCGGCCTGCTGCTGGACGTATCGGGTGCCTCGACCCAGCCAGGCGCCCCGGTGATCGACTGGTGGGCCGACAGCGGCGCCAACCAGGAATGGACCTTCTCGACCACCGGCGCGTACGACACCTACGAGATCATCAACTACAACAGCGGTCAGTGCCTCACCGCCTACCCCGCGCCCGGCGACCAGGTCTACCAGTGGCCCTGCAACGACGGCCCGGCACAGCAATGGGTGACGGGCCTCACTGCCGGCAGCATCTACGCCTACACGATCCAGAACGTCAACAGCGGGCTGTACCTGGACGTCAGCGGCAACAGCTCGTCGCCCGGCACCGCGATAGACACCTGGCCATACAACGGCCAGAGCAACCAGGAGTTCGGTGCCATTTAGGCGAGGACGCACTGGCGGGCGGCTACAGACCCGGCCGCCCGCCGAGGCGTCACGTCCAGCGCGTGCTGTCGAGGCAGGACACCATCTGTTCGGCGGTCGTGATCCACTGGCTGGATTGACCTATCCCATTTCTGATGTCCCTTGTCCGGTCCATCCGGGGCTAACTGCGACACCTTCGGGGGGCCGACGGCACTCGAGGCCGTGGCGGCGGGCGGTTCGCGCCGGGCGATGAGGTGGACGTCGATGCCGGACGCGCCCGCCTCATGGACGACCTGGCGGAAGATCGGGCCGCCGCCGGGGATATGCCACCAGCTGTGCTGGATGCTACCGATCACGATCTGGGTGATCTGGTGCTCCCGCGCGAAGCTGACGACGGCCTTGGCCGGATCGTCGTCTTCTATCCGGTGCCAGCGAGCGCCGAGGTCGGCGGCCAGCTCCCGTAGCTGGTCGACCGATCGGGCGTCCTCGGGCCGGGTGGCATGACTGACGGCGACGTGGACCACATCCAGTTCGCCCTTGAACCGCAACGCGATGCGGGCCGCCCGCCGCATCAGCACGTCGGTCCCCGGGGCCGTGGTGACGGCCACCATGATGCGCTCGGTCGTCTCCCACGGGACGGGGGAGTGGCGCCGCTGCAGGTGCTCCAGGAGTTCTTCGTCGGACTCGTCGGCCACGAAACGTAGCGCTAGCTCCCGCAAGGCGATCAGGTTGTCGGTGCGAAAGAAATGCGTCAGAGCCTGGGGGACCTTTTCTTCGGGGTAGATGTTGCCGTGCAGCATCCGGCGGCGCAGCTGCTCGGGTGAGGAATCAGCCAGCTCGATCTGGTCGGCTTGGCGCACGACCCAATCAGGTACCCGCTCGCGGACCTTCGCCCCGGTCATCCGCTCGACGTCATCGGCGATGCTCTCTAGGTGCTGAATGTTGACGGTCGTGATGACGTCGATCCCGGCACCGAGGATGTCCAGGACGTCCTGCCAGCGTTTTTCGTGCGGACCCGACCCCGGCACGTTCGTGTGGGCCAGCTCGTCGACCAAGGCGATCCCGGGGTGCCGGCCCAGGACCGCGGCGAGGTCCATCTCCTCCAGGTGCCCGCCCAGTCTCGGGC
>JBEKHI010000445.1:0-6576 GCA_050012355.1 Streptosporangiaceae bacterium
GAGTGAGCGGCTGCGAGGAGACGGCTGCACACGGCCTGCGCGGCCGCGTCACCAAGGCGTGTCGCCGCGGCGAGCGCGGTGCGCTGGGTTGCGGCCCATTCCTGCCAGTGCCCGCGAGCCTGCAGGAAAGGTGCCAAGGCCCAGGAGAGCTGCCAGGCGTGGACGTCGAACCCGGACTGGGCGGCGAGGTTGATCGCGGCCAGCAGGACCTGGTGCTCCTCCTGGAACCAGGCCAGTGCCTGGCCGTGATCGACGGGCTGCTCGGGTGCGGCGTCCGGGTTCGGCGAGGCGAGGACGACCGGCTCATGTGACGGGTTTAGCAGATGGGCGGCATAGGCGGCGGTCTGCAGGTAGTGGTCGAGCACCCGGCCGATGGCGGCATCGCGATCCGGTTTGCTGTCTGTGTCGTGGGCTTGCTCAGCGGCGTAAGCGCGCAGCAAGTCGTGCAGCGCGTACCGGCCGGGGACGTGCTCGGTGATCAGGTGAGCGCGGGCTAGCTCGCCGAGGTCCCGGCGGACCCGGGCCGGCTCGCAGCCGGCCAGGCTAGCTGCGGCAGGGCCGCTGATGTCGGGGCCGGAGTGGATTCCCAGCAGCCGGAACATCCGCTCCGTTTCGCGGCTGAGGTGGCGGACCGAGCAGGAGAACACCGCGCGGACGTTGGCCGCGGGATCGCCGGCATCCAGGGCGTCCAGTCGGCCGGAGGCATTACGCAGCTCGTCAGCCAGCGCGGCCAGCGGAAGGCGCGGCCGGGTGGCGGCCCGGGCGGCCGCGATGGCTACTGCCAGCGGCAAGCACGCGCTCAAGCGGGCGATTTCGCTGACCGCAGCGGGCTCCGCGGCGACGCGGTCGGGGCCGATCCGTGCGGCCAGCAGCTCCGCTGCCTCACCATGGGCTAGTACATTCAGCGTCAGCAACCGGGCGCCGTCGGCGGCGGCCAGGCCGGTCAGCTGGCTGCGGCTGGTGACCAGTACCAGGGTCCCGGCGGAGGCCGGCAGCAGGGGCCGGACCTGCTGCTCGTCGCGGGCGTTGTCCAGCACGATCAGCATCCGCCGGTCCGCCAGCAGGCTGCGATAGAGGCCGGCCTGTGCCTCAGAGCTGGCTGGAACGCGTTCCGACGCTACCCCCAGGGCGTCCAGGAACCCGCGGATTACCTCAGGTCCGGTGATCGGAGCGCTGGAAGGGTCAAAGCCGCGCAGGTTCACATACAGCTGCCCGTCAGGGAACCGGCCCGCCACCTGGTGCGCCCAGTACAGGGCAAGCGTGGTCTTGCCCACGCCCGCCATCCCTCCGATCACGCTGATCACCACCCTCCCCGGCCTGCCAGCTCCGGCCGCGTCCAGGACCTGGGCTAGCTGCTGCAGCTCAGCAGCGCGACCGGTGAAATCGGCAACGGCCGCAGGCAACTGCCGAGGCACCGCGCCGTCACCCCGCGGATCATCGGCGGTCAGCAGGCTCTCCAGCAGGTCGGCCGAGACTTTTAGCACCCTGGCCAGCCGGGGACGGATCGACGGCAGCGGCTCGCTCTCACCGCGCTCCCACCGCACCACCGTGGAACGCCCGACGGCCACCAACTCGGCCAGCGCTTCCTGAGTCAGCCCCAGCGCCTTCCGGCGCTGGACCAGGCGCTGCCGTCTGGCCACGGTGCTGGATGTGACATCTGCTGGCATAAGTCGGTGCGCCCCAATCCGTAACTGCCCGGCCAACCCGATCGCCCCCGATATGACAGCGATCGGGGGCTCGCGCATGTGCTGCGCCCCTCCAGTTTGCAGCCAGGTGAGGGCCGCCTGCCGACGGAAGGTGAACACTGGCTGTTTGCATAATGTTTAATCCATTGCCTGCCTCCGCCCGGAAGGTAATAATTGTCCGGGTTAGTGTCGGGGCGAGGCAGGTTCTGTTCACCTGTGACAATGGGAAAGCAGCGGGCTGGTATGTCATCTTTGGGTCTGTTGGAAGGCGGACCCTCGGCGGGCGGGGCGTTCGAGGCCAGCCAGATCGCCGTGTGCCTGCAGCAGGTGCGCGAGCCGGTGCATATCGTCGGCGAGCTCGACGGCG
Organism: Streptosporangiaceae bacterium; assembly: GCA_050012355.1. Taxonomy (GTDB): domain Bacteria; phylum Actinomycetota; class Actinomycetes; order Streptosporangiales; family Streptosporangiaceae; genus JBEKHI01. The sequence goes on from JBEKHI010000445.1 coordinate 2,053, forward strand.
GCCCGCGCGGCCTGGCGCTTACAAGCCAGGTAGTCGGCCCCGGCGCCGCGAGCCGCCCCCCGCTGGGCACGCTGCCGCCGCTTTACCCGGAATGGCTCGGCGATCGCGACTTCGGTCAGGTGCACCGGGTTCGCTTCCCGTACGTGGCGGGTGAGATGGCGCGGGGCATCGCCACCACGCGAATGGTGATCGCCATGGCCCGGGCCGAGATGCTGGCCGTCTTCGGCGCGGCCGGGCTAGATGTCGCGGCCATCGAACGCGCGGTGCACGAGCTCAGCCGGGCGCTTGGCGGCGACCGCCCGTGGGGCGTCAACCTGATCTACTCGCCGGCCGAGCCCGCGCTGGAGGAACGCACGGCCGACCTGCTGCTGCGCAGCCAGGTCCCGATCATCTCGGCATCGGCCTACATGGACATCACGCCGCCGCTGGCCCGGTGCGCGGCGGCCGGGCTGCGGCTCGACCCGGCAGGCGCGATCGTGCGGCCGGCCCGGATCTTCGCGAAGGTGTCCAGGCCCGAGGTGGCCGAGAAGTTCATGTCGCCTGCCCCGGCCGGCCTGCTGGCCGCGCTGGTTGCCCGCGGGCAGCTGACCCAGGACGAGGCCCGACTGGCCGCGCAGGTGCCCGTGGCCGAGGACGTGACGGTCGAGGCGGACAGCGGCGGCCACACCGACAACCAGCCCCTGGGCGCGATGCTGCCCGCGATCCTGGCGCTGCGCGACGCGGTCACCGCCCGGTACGGATACCGGCGTCGGATCAGGGTCGGCGCGGCCGGCGGCCTCGGCAGCCCGCAGGCCGTGGCCGGCGCGTTCGCGCTCGGGGCCGCCTACGTGCTGACCGGGTCGGTGAACCAGCTTGCCGTCGAGTCGGGCGTGTCGGACGACGCCCGCGCGCTGCTGGCGCAGGCGGACCTCGCGGACGTGATGATGGCACCCGCCGCGGACATGTTCGAGATGGGCGTCCAGGTCCAGGTGCTGCGCCGGGGCACCATGTTCGGCCCTCGGGCCAGCAGGCTGTATGAGATCTACCGCGAGTACTCCTCGATCGAGGAGCTTCCAGCGAACGTGCGTGACCGGCTGGAACGAGACGTCCTGCACGCCAGCCTCGATGAGGTCTGGGCACAGACGGTCAGCTTCTGGCAGCTGCGGGACCCGGCTCAGCTCGCCCGGGCGGCCGAGGATGCCAGGCACCGGATGGCGCTGATCTTCCGCTGGTACCTGGGGAACTCCAGCCGCTGGGCGGTCGAGGGTGACACCTCGCGGCGGACCGACTACCAGCTCTGGGCCGGGCCCGCCGTTGGCGCGTTCAACCGGTGGACCGCTGGCAGCTTCCTCGCCGAGCCCGGCGAGCGTACCGTCACGCAGATCGCGCTCAACCTGCTTGAGGGCGCCGCCGTTGTCACCCGGGCACACCAGGCACGCACGTACGGGGTGCCGGTCCCGGCGCATGCTTTCACGTTCGTTCCGCACCGGCTGCGCTGAGACAGCCGGCGTCCATCTCGCAACTACAGGGGGAATATGGCATCCAACGGTCGTCCGGGCCAGGCGCCGATCGCCGTCGTGGGACTCGCCGCCCTGATGCCCGGGGCTCGCGACACGGCCGAGTTCTGGCACAACATCGTCACCGGCCGCGACCTGATCACCGAGGTGCCACCCGGCCGCTGGCCCGCCGAGGAGTTCTACGACCCCGACCCCTCGACGCCTGACACCACCTACAGCCGCCGCGGCGCCTTCCTGCCTGAAATCGAGTTCGATCCCCTCGCTCACGGCCTGCCACCCGCCACGCTCGCGGCCATCGACCCCGCGCAACTGCTGGGCCTGACCGTCGCCGACGCGCTGCTGGCCGACCTCGACCAGAACCTGGCCGCGCCGCTAGATCGTGAACGCGTCAGCGTCATCCTCGGCAGCTCGACGCTCAGCCGAGTCGGCACAATGGATGCGCGCATCCAGCGTCCGCTGTGGCTCAAAGCCCTTCGCGAGCAGGGGATCGAGGAAGCCCAAGCGCGAGAGGTCTGCGACCGGATCGCCGAGCAGTACGTGCCGTGGCAGGAGGATTCATTCCCGGGCCTGCTATCCAACGTGGTTGCCGGCCGGATCGCGAACCGCCTCGACCTGCACGGCACCAACTGCACCGTCGACGCCGCCTGCGCCAGCTCACTCGCGGCGGTATCGGCGGCAGTCAACGAGTTGGCGCTGGGCAAGGCGGACCTGGTGGTCACCGGCGGTGTGGACGTGACCAACAACCCGCTGATGTACGTGTGCTTCAGCAAGACTCCGGCCCTGTCCCCGACCGGCGATGCCCGCCCGTTCTCCGAGGACGCCGATGGCACGCTGCTCGGCGAGGGACTGGCGATGCTGGGGCTGCGGCGGCTGGACGCCGCCGAGCGGGATGGCGACCGGATCTACGCGGTGATCCGCGGGCTCGGAACCTCCTCCGACGGCAGGGGTGGTGCCATCTACGCGCCGATGGCGGCGGGCCAGGTGCGAGCCCTGCGGCGAGCGTACGAGACCGCCGGTTACGGACCTGACACGGTGGAACTGGTGGAGGCGCACGGTACCGCGACCCGGGCCGGAGACGCCGCCGAATTCGAGTCCCTGCGGCAGGTCTTCGGCGAGACCGGCCGGCCGGACGGCGGGTGGTGCGCGCTGGGTACCGTCAAATCCCAGATCGGCCACACGAAGGCCGCGGCGGGAGCCGCCGGACTGATCAAGGCCGTGCTGGCGCTGCACCAGCGGGTGCTTCCCCCGACCATCAAGGTGCGGAAACCCAATCCCGGCCTCGGAATCGAGAACAGCCCCTTCTACCTGAACACCGCGGTGCGCCCATGGACGCGGCGCGCGGATCACGCACGCCGGGCGTCGGTCTCGAGCTTCGGTTTCGGCGGCGCGAACTACCACGTCGCGCTCGAGGAGTACGACGGGGGCGATGCGTCACGAGGTCGGCGTGTCCGAGCCGCCGCGAGCGAACTCGTACTCGTCAGCGGCGACTCGCCCCAGGACCTGCTGGCGCGTCTCTTGGACGGCCGCTCGGTGCCAGCCCTGGCCGAGCTGGCGGCCGAGTCGCGGCGCGATTTCGACCCTGGCCAGCGGTGCCGGCTGGCGGTGGTCGCCACCGATGCGGGCGATCTGCGCGAGAAGCTCGACCGCGCCGCGGCGATGGTCAGCCGGCAGCCCGACGCGCCGTTCGCACTTCCCGGTGGCGTCTGCTACGACCAGGGACCCGCCGACCCGGGCCGGGTCGCGTTCGTCTTCCCCGGGCAGGGGTCGCAGTACACCGGGATGGGCGGCGACATCGCCATGGCCTTCCCGGCGGCGCAGAACGTCTGGGACTTCGCGGCAGACCTCGGCGACATCGTGTTCCCGGTGCCTGTCTTCACCGATGAGCAGCGCGCAGCGCAGGAACTCAGGCTTACCGACACGCGTTGGGCCCAGCCGGCGCTGGCCGCCCACAGCCTGTCCATGCTCGCGCTGCTCAAGTCGATCGGCGTCGAGCCCGACTGCGCGGCGGGCCACAGCCTCGGCGAGCTGGTCGCACTGCACGCCGCTGGCGCGATGGACGCCGAGAGCCTGCTGCGATTGGCCCGGCGTCGAGGCGAACTGCTAGCGCGGATCGACGCCGAGCCCGGCACGATGCTCGCGGTCGGTGTGGACGCGGACGCCGCCGCGTCGGCGATCAAGGAATCGGCCATCGCTGACCTTTGGCTCGCGAACATCAACGCGCCGCGGCAGACCGTCGTCTCCGGGACCGTGCGCGCGATCGAGGCGCTGCACGGGCGGCTGTCCTCGGCCGGCATCACGGCCCGCCGCCTCGCGGTGTCGGCCGCGTTCCACAGCTCGCTGGCGCGCAGCGCGGTGGGGCCGCTGCGCGAATTCCTGGAGAGGCTCGAGCTGACCGCGCCGCGGATCGACGTGTACGGCAACGCCGACGCGGCGATCTACCCTAGTGAGCCCGACGCGATCCGCCGCACGCTGGCCGAGCATCCCGCCGCGCCGGTCCGGTTCCTTGACCAGATCGAAGCGATGTACGCCGACGGCGTGCGGACGTTCATCGAGGTGGGGGCCGGGTCCGCGCTCACCGGGCTGATCAGGGCGATTCTCGGCGACCGCGATCACGTGGCGGTCAGCCTCGACAAGCGCGGCCGCGACGGCGTGACCGCGTGGCACGAGGCCGTCGGCCGCCTGGCGGTGCACGGCGTGCCGATGGACCTGACCAGGCTGTCGCCGGACTGGCAGCCGGCCGCATCGGAGCCAGCGCCGCGCGCGGCCCGCCCGCGAATGTCGGTGCGGATCAACGGAGCGGGCTACACCCCGCCCTCCGCGCAGAAGCCGATGCAAGCGCCGCCAACGCCTCCTGCGCCTCCTGTGCCTGCCGCGCATGCCCTTCCCGCATCGATCTCTCTGGAGCCCGCCGCCCCCATGACCGAGCCCGACCCCACCGCCCAGTGGCTGACCGCTGTGCAGGAGATGCAGCGCCAGACGGCCGAGGCGCACATGCACTTCCAGCGCGTGCTGGCAGACTCCCACCAAG
>JBEKHI010000446.1:0-6541 GCA_050012355.1 Streptosporangiaceae bacterium
CGTACCTGCCGATCATGGACATCTTCGGCTTGCCGGGGGCCGCCGGGCTCAAGGGGCTGGCCGGGGACCCGCGAATCTGGGAGACGCTGTTCACCACGGTGGTGCTCGCGGTCGCCTTCGCGATCATGGCGCCGGAAAACCCGCTGCGCTGCTCGAGCTGCCGTAACGACGTGATCCGCCAGACGGTCTTCTCGGTTGCCTCTCCCGTCATCGCGTTCCCGCTGGCGCTTGGCATCACCGACCCCCCGGTCATCGTCCTGCTGTGCGTCGCGCTGGCCTGCGCCGCCCGGGGCTGGATCCTGCGCGCGGGCCTGGTGCTCGGGGCCGCCTGCGCGATGAAGTACACGGCGTGGCCCGCGGTCCCGGTCATGATGGCATGGCTGCTGGCCAGAGAACGGCCGTGGATCACCGCCCGGTTCACCTCGATGACGATCCTGTTCAGCGCCGCGCTCGCGTTGGTCGCCGCCCCCGAGGCGATGGCTTCGCCCGCCTCCGTTCTGCAGAACACGGTGGCTTTCCCGCTCGGGCTGGCCAAGCACAAGACACCCGCCGAGAGCCCGCTGCCAGGGTACGAACTGGCCAGCCTCGGCCATACCGGGCACATGGTCGCGGTCGGGCTGCTGATCGCGGCCGGCGTCGCGTTCGCGGTCTGGCTGTGGGTCCGGCCGCCGCAGGATGTGCGGGCGGTGGCCTGGCGGCTGGCGGTTGGCTACGCGGTCATGTTCACGCTCGCGCCCGCCACCCGATGGGGGTACTTCGCTTACCCCCTCGGGCTGCTTGGCTGGCTCGCCCTCACCCGGACCCGCCGCCAGCCGAGCACGAGCACGACGACAAGCCCGGGGATACAGGCGAAAGCCACCGCCTGATCCACTCCCGCGAACGGCATCAAGACCACGACCAGCGCCAGGATCCCGAGCGCGATCCAGTTGGTGACCGGCGATCCCGGCATCCGAAACGACGGCCGGCTGGTCGTCGCCCGCAGCCTCATCTGGCAGATCAGGATCGTCGCCCAGGTGACCAGCACGCCGAGTGAGGCGACGGCGGTCGCGATGTCGAACGCGCGTTGCGGCACCACGACGTTGAGCAGGACTCCGAACACGTAGACCGCGCAGGTGAGCAGCACGCCGCCATACGGGACCTGCTGGCGCGACATCCTGGTGGTGAACTTCGGTGCCTCGCCATTCTGCCCGAGGCTGCGCAGGATGCGTCCCGTCGAGTACAGACCGGAGTTGGTGGAGCTGATCGCGGCGGTTAGCACGATCGCGTTCATGATGCTGGCGCTGGCCGGGATGCCGAGCCGGACGAAGACCGTCACGAACGGCGACTGGTTCTCGCTGTAGAACGTCCAGGGCAGCACCATCACTAGCAGCAGGATGGAGCCGCAGTAGAAGATCGCGATCCGCCAGACGACGCCGTTCACGGCCCGCGGCACGACCTTGCGAGGATTACGGGTCTCCCCGGCCGCGATCCCGACCATCTCGATCGCCGCGTAGGCGAAGACGACCGCCTGCAGCGACATCAGCACGACGGGGAAGCCCTTCGGGAACAGCCCGCCGTGCGCGGTGAGATTCGCCACCGAAGCGTGCGTGTCACCGATCGCGGAATGCGACGCGACCAGCCAGATGCCGGTGCCCAGGAAGAGCACGATGGCCAGCACCTTGGCGGCGGCGAACCAGAACTCCAGCTCGCCGAACAGCCGGACGGTCACCAGGTTCACCCCCAGCAGCACGGCGAGCGCGGCCAGTGCGCTGGCCCACCGGGGGATGCCTGGCGCCCAGTACTGCACGTAGATACCGACCGCGGTGATCTCCGCGACGCCAGTCGCCGCCCAGTTCAGCCAGTACATCCAGCCGCAGGTGTAGGCGGCCCACTCCCCGATGAACTCGCGGGCGTACTCGACGAAGCTGCCCGCCGTCGGCCGGTGCAGTACGAGTTCGCCGAGAGCCCGCATGACGAAGAACGCGGCTACCCCGGCGAGCGCGTAAGCGAACACCAGCCCAGGGCCGGCGGCGGCGATCCGTCCGCCCGCGCCGAGAAACAGCCCGACGCCGATCGCCCCGCCCATCGCGATCATCTGCACCTGGCGATTGCTCAGCGCCGCCGCGTACCCGTCGGCGTTGTCGGCGTCCGCGGGGTTGACTTGCTCGAGGACGGCATCGGGCACCGGCCGCGCGACGGGTACAGCGCCAGCGGGGAACACCCGCGTTGGGTCGGCGGCCGAGCGCGGGCCTGGCACCTCCCCCGCCAGGTCTGAGTCGAGCGTCTCGTTACCGTCGCCCGCCTGCACGTCTTCCATCTGACCGTGTCCCCCGTCCCACCCGGCCGGGCACCCCCCAGCAGGCTCCCCAAGGTTACTCTCTGCATTCTCTCAAGCACCTCAGGTGACTTTGGCCAGTTTGGCGCAGGCCAGCGATGGGTCATCGATGGCGCTATAGACCCAGCGATGGGTCATCCATGGGGCGGGGTTGCGGGGTTGCGGGGTTGCGGGCTGGCAGGCTGGCAGAAGGCCTCAGGAGCCGAGGCGCCAGGAGTCCCAGTAGGCGAGCTGTTCGTCGGTGGGGGTGTCGATCACGGTGCCGGTGGCGGCCAGGACCAAGCGAGCGGCCTCGGCGTCGAGTTCTGGGGGGACCTCGTGGACGCCGGGCCGCAGCGGCTCCCCGCCGGTCGCTAGCCATTCCAGCGCCAGAGCCTCGATGCCGAAGGCCACGTCCATCACCTCGGGCGGGTTGCCCTCGGCCGCGACCAGGTTGACCACCCGGCCCTGGGCCAGCAGAAGCAGCCGGCGCCCGTCAAGAAGCTCGTAGGAGTCCGCGTGCGGTCGCACCTCAGGCTCGACGGTCACCGCCACCGACGCGAGCGCGCGGACGTCGATTTCCACGTCGAAGTGCCCGGCGTTGGCCAGGATCGCGCCGTCCCGCATCGCGCCGAACTCGGCGGCACCCAGCACCGACATCGAGCCGGTCGCCGTCACGAAGACGTCGCCGACTGGCGCCGCCGACGCCAGCGGCAGCACCCGGAAGCCACGCAGCCGCGCGTCCAGCGCGCGCACCGGGTCCACCTCGGTGACGATCACGATCGCGCCCAGCCCGCGCGCGCATTCGGCGATGCCGGTCCCGCACGCGCCGAACCCGCAGACCACCACGGTCTTGCCAGCCAGCAGCACGCCCGCCGACCGCACGATCCCGTCGATCACCGCCTGCCCGGTCCCCCGGGTGTTGCCCACGATCCGCATCACTGGCGTGTCGTTGGCGGCGACCACCGGGAACGCGAGTGCGCCCTCGGCCGCCATCCGGCGCAGCCGCAGCACGCCCGTCGCGGTGGACTCACACCCGCCACGCACCCGTTTCACCAGGTCGGGCCGGTTCTCGTGCAACGTGGACACGAGATCGCCGCCGTCGTCGATCACCAGGTCCGCGCCGCCGGAGAGGGCCGCCTCGATGTGCTCGTAGTACGTCTCCCGGTTCACCCCGGCCGAGGCGTGCATGTCGATCCCGGCCGCGGCCAGCGCGGCCGCCACATCGTCCTGGGTGGACAGCGGGTTGGACGCCGCCAGCGACACCCGCGCACCGCCCGCGCGCAGTGTGTCCACGAACACCGCGGTCTCCGGCGTGACATGCAGGCAAGCAACCACATTCATATCGCAAAACGGCGGTGCCGACTCGAACCGAGCAGCGAGTGCCTGGAGGAGCGGCATCCGCCGTTTTGCATAATGAATGCGCGAACTGCCTACGGCGGCGAGCTCGTCAGTAACGGTAGTGCTCCGGCTTGTACGGTCCCTCGACCGGGACGCCGATGTAGTCGGCCTGCTCCTTGGTGAGCGTGGTCAGCCGGACACCGAGCGCGTCCAGGTGCAACCGGGCGACCTTCTCGTCCAGGTGCTTGGCCAGCGTGTAGACGCCGACCGGGTAGTTCTCGGTCTTGGTGAACAGCTCGATCTGCGCGATCACCTGGTTGGCGAAGCTGTTGGACATCACGAAGCTCGGGTGACCGGTGGCGTTGCCCAGGTTCAGCAGCCGCCCTTCGGACAGCACGATGATGGCGTGCCCATCGGGGAAGGCCCACTCGTCGACCTGCGGCTTGATGTTCGTCTTCTTGATGCCCGGGATCTTCGCCAGGCCCGCCATGTCGATCTCGTTGTCGAAGTGACCGATGTTGCCGACGATCGCCTGGTGCTTCATCCGCTTCATGTGGTCGGCGGTGAGGATGTTGAAGTTACCGGTAGCGGTGACGAAGATGTCGCCCACCTCGACCACGTCGTCGAGGGTAGCCACCTGGTAGCCGTCCATCGCGGCCTGCAGCGCGCAGATCGGGTCGATCTCGGTGACGATTACCCGGGCGCCCTGGCCGCGCAGGCTCTCGGAGCAGCCCTTGCCGACGTCGCCGTAGCCGCAGACGACCGCAACCTTGCCGCCGATCAGCACGTCGGTGCCGCGGTTGATGCCGTCGATCAGGCTGTGCCGACAACCGTACTTGTTGTCGAACTTCGACTTGGTCACGCTGTCGTTGACGTTGATCGCCGGGAACTTGAGCGTGTTCGCGCGCGCCATCTCATACAGCCGGTGCACGCCGGTCGTGGTCTCCTCGGTGACACCCTTGATGCTGGCCACGATGGCGGTGTACTTGCCAGGGTGGTCGGCGAGGGAGTTGCGCAGCCGGTCGAGAATGACCTTCCACTCATCGGAGTCCGTGTCGCTGGCGGTCGGAACCCCGCCGGCCTGCTCGTACTCGGCGCCCTTGTGCACGAAGAGGGTGGCGTCACCGCCGTCGTCCAGGATCATGTTCGGGGTCTGACCGTCCGGCCAGGCGAGGGCCTGCTCGGTGCACCACCAGTACTCTTCGAGCGTCTCGCCCTTCCAGGCGAAGACGGGCACGCCCTTCGGGTCATCAGGGGTGCCGTCGGGGCCGACGGCGATGGCCGCCGCGGCGTGGTCCTGGGTGGAGAAAATGTTGCAGCTCGCCCAGCGTACGCTGGCGCCCAGCGCCGTGAGCGTCTCGATGAGGACCGCGGTCTGGATCGTCATGTGCAGCGAGCCAGTGACCCTGGCCCCCTTGAGCGGCTGCTCCTTCGCGTACTCCTCGCGGATCGCCATCAGGCCGGGCATCTCGTGCTCGGCGAGCTGGATCTCCTTGCGGCCGAAGCCGGCCAGGCTCAGATCGGCGACCCGATACTGTTCGGTGCTCATTAGTCTCCCTCGATGTGACGGCTCACCTGTTGACGGTAGGGCATCCGGGTGGGTCCGCGCACCCGTAGGTGGCTGTTCTTGACAAATATTTGTTAGGTTTAGCCTCATGCGGATCTCGGAGGCGGCTCGACGGCTCGGCATGTCCCCCCGAATGCTCCGGTATCGGGAGGATTTGAGGCTTTTGCCGGTTTTGCGGGGTGCCGATAGGGCTAGGGTGGGGCACCGGCAGTTCACCGAAGCGGATCTGGAGGCGATCCGTTTTGTCATGTCGGTAGAACGGCGGTTCGACGTCTCCCCCGCCGCCGTGTCTTTCGCCCTGCGGGCACTGAGCGAGCCGTCGGTGCGGGCGGCGGTGACCGAGGCCGGGCGCCGGATAGGCCGCCTCCCGGTAAGCGCCCCCGTTCAGGCTCTGGACTTCGAGAAGGAACGCGCGCTGCGCGCGCTCCGGCCTGGTCAGCCGGGAAATGGCTCACTAAGATCCGGTAGGAACGCCAGCGGGAAGGAACCCACTCGACGATGAGTCATCTCGTACGCGGTGTCGTCAGCCGTGCCAAAGGACAGCCCGTATCCATAGCGAACATCCTGGTCCCCGAGCCCGGGCCGGGTGAGGCACTGGTGCGTGTCCAAGCCTGCGGCGTGTGCCACACCGACCTGCACTACCGCGAGGGCGGCATCAACGACGACTTCCCGTTCCTGCTCGGGCACGAGGCGGCCGGTGTGGTCGAGTCGGTCGGGGTCGGGGTCGGCGGTCTGGCGCCGGGGGACTTCGTCGTCTTGAACTGGCGGGCCGTGTGCGGCGAGTGCCGAGCCTGCCGGCGGGGGCGGCCCTGGTACTGCTTCGCCACCCACAACGCCACCCAGAAGATGACCCTGGCCGACGGGACGCCCTTGTCGCCGGCCCTGGGCATCGGCGCCTTCGCGGAGAAGACGCTGGTGGCGGCGGGACAGTGCACGAAGGTCGACCCGGCAGCGCGGCCCGAGGCGGTCGGGCTTCTGGGCTGCGGGGTCATGGCCGGCATCGGTGCCGCCATGTTCACCGGTGACGTGCAGCTCGGCGACTCGGTGGCCGTCTTCGGGTGCGGCGGGGTCGGCTGCGCCGCCATCGCCGGTGCGAAGCTGGCCGGCGCCACCACCATCATCGCCATCGACCTCGATGCCAACAAGCTCGAGGGGGCCAAGAAGTTCGGCGCCACCCACACGGTGGACGCCAGCAGCACCGATCCCGTGGAGGCGGTGCGGGCGCTCACCGACGGCAACGGCGCGGACGTGTGCATTGAGGCCGTCGGCAACCCCAAGGTGATGGAACAGGCGTTCTACGCCCGGGACCTGGCCGGCACGCTGGTCCAGGTCGGCGTGCC
>JBEKHI010000447.1:0-7541 GCA_050012355.1 Streptosporangiaceae bacterium
ATGTCAAGATGCGCATATAGGTGAGACCCGCGGAGGGAGGGCGTGATCATGCAGGGTGACTCTGAGATCTTGCTTAGTGTCCATGCAGAAGGCCCGGCAGCGGATGGTGGGCGGCTCCCCTTGGCCGAGATTGCGCGGATCGCGGCAGGGCTGCAAGTAACGCTTGAGCGTCTCGCGTTGGCGCTGACAGGTACCTACGTTGCCCGTGGCCGCCGACCCCGGGATGTCGTCGAGGCCGTCCGCCTAGACTTGGCTGCTTTTAGGGCAGGGTCGGCGATCATCGACGTCATACGGTCCAACCGGCCCGAAGTGGCCGAAGGCGATTCGCTGCTCGCCGATTCGCTGCGGGCGCTTGAAGACGGCATCACCGCCATCCGAAAGGGCGGCCACCTTCCGTCTTACTTGACACCGCAGGTCGTGACCGGCCTCCGCGAACTCGCCGGAGGCATCAACGTCGGCAATCTCACCAGGATCAGCTTCGATCGTCCTGGTGGTGAGGCATTCGTCGTCGACGCTGTATTCCGTGACCGCTTGCGCAACGTGTCAACCCTTGGACCGGAGACAGAAGCTACGGTCGTGGGACGACTTCAGATGGGTGACTTTTCGCCCGCTGCGCTCAGATGCCGCATCGACACCTTCGCTGGCAGCGTCCTTGCCGATTTCGGTGACGAGCTCAGGGATGCGGTTCTAGACGCCATGGATCAGATGGTGATGGCGACTGGCACGGCAGAGATGCAGCCCGATGGATCGACCGTGCGTGTCCTCCACCTTTCAGCGCTTGAGCGCCTGCCGAGCGCGCGAATGCTGCCGCTGGCAACTTTGCAGCGGCAACAGCACGTGTTGCCGGTAAGCAATATCTCAGAGCTCCGGGGCAGCACTGAGGACGGGGACGACTTCGAGTCCTTCATGGAAGCAATCACCTCTGCCCGGCGGGGTGACAAGTGAAGTACGTGGTCGTCGACACCGATGTTTTCTCGCTGCTGTTCCGCGGGCGGGATGTTGACCTGTACGGCCGCCACCTTGATGACGTGGTCCCGGTCCTGTCGTTTGTGTCCGTAGCGGAGCTGCACCACGGTGCAACGTACGCCGGCTGGGGCGAGCGGAGGCAACAGGCTCTCGAGGAGGCCATCCGCCGCTATGTGATCGCCCCCTACGATGAGGAGATGGCCAAGCTATGGGGGACTCTCAAGACGCAGGCCGTAAGAGCCGGGCATCCACTAGGGCAAAACACTCAGTCCAACGACCTGTGGGTGTGCGCTACCGCGATCTACCATGACGCCCCGCTCCTAACTGCCAACAGCCGCCATTTCGAAGACTTTCCCGGATTGTCCCTTCTGGCCTAGCCACTGACGGACAGCCGGAGTGGACCCTGAACCAGACATGCTCGCCCGCGTCCGGCAAGCCGTCGCCGACCAGAGCGTCGGGAACGTAAGCTGGGAACTGGGAGCCGCCACTGACGTCCCGGCACTGGCGGCGCTACCGCGACACGATGACCGGTGCTGGGCTGGCTGTCACCGAAGCCAGTTACGACTACACAGACGAACTCGACCTCGATCATCTCGTCGGGAGCCCGTACTCCTCGCTGCCAGCCGGGCGGCTGCCGCCGGACCAACGATCAGCTGTCACCGCCCAGATCCGGGCGCCATCGCTGCGCACGCACCGTTCCCCTTAATCCGGCGCGGTTAACCAGTCGTCATCCGCCTTGTGCACGGCGGTAATCACAGACTCGGTGATTTCGGCGTTGGAACGTTACCCCACGTCCGGTTCGCCGTACGTGCTGACCATGGCGGTGAACGCCGCCTCCTTGTCCGCCCCGAACCGGCGGATGCTCGCCCGATAAGCGTCGGCGGTGAGGAAGACGGGCGGGTTGGTTTTGCTGTGGAATTTATCGGCGTACATCACGAGCTCTTCTTCGCCGGTTTCCGCGAGGTAATCGGCGGGCGGAAGCGGTAGTCCTTGGCGGATCACGTCGTCAGCGGTGAGCCCGACTCCGGTGTGATGCGACGCGAACCGGCAGATCGCCTCGGGGAGCCCTTCCTCGCGCAGCAGTTCGTAGCCAAGCAGCCCGTGACGGATGTAGTCCTCGTCGTGGAGGCGGTATACGCCGACGTCGTGCAACAAGGAACCTGCGCGCACCAGATCCGAGTCCAGCGCGAGATGCCGCCGCGTGAGTAGCTGCTCTGCTATTGCGCACACGATCGCGCAGTGCGAATAGACGCGGTCGAGCGCTTCCGGGTTCGGCGCGTGTTTCTCATGCAGGGCAAGGATCTCTTCGTCCGTCGGGATCTGCATGAACGTGGAGCCTATTACGGGCTAACTGGTCGGCTGGCCACCTCGTGAGATCAGCCAGATCGCGAAGATCAGGCCGAGGACGTTGAAGATTGTGGCGGCGATCACCCAGGTAAGAGCGGACCGAGATGCCTTGAGCGCCCCCTGGGCGTCTCCTTTTTGCCACATGGACCGGACTCGCCGGGACTGAGCTCTGGCGACCAATCCGAGAGGCAGCCCGATAATGAGGCTGAAGAAGATGCCGCCGATAATGGCGGCGGTTGCCCAGACCCGGTAGTCAGGCGGGACTGGCCCCTGCTAGGCGCCCTACGAAGGCCCGGCCGCGTATGTGGGTTCACCGTACTCTCCCTGGGCCGGGTCATCCGGTATCGATCCCTGGAAGTCTTGATAGCTCACGTCCGCGTTCCTCTCGCCAGCCTGCCTTTACGCGCCGTACTGGGATGTAGCGGCCGTTTCAGGCCAACAGCCTAAGTCTTTTCAGAAGGGAGCGGGTTCCCGGGTGCGGCCCGGCCACGCCGAGCATACTGGCAGCATGCCTGTCCGACTCCATCACATCGTGGTTGACGCTCACGACCTGCCCACACTAGCCCGGTTCTGGACCCAGGCGCTCGGCTGGAAGGTCTTGTCCGAGCGTGAGCGCGAGATCGTCATCGGCCCGGACGAGAACGCGCTGGTCGGCATGTGCTTCATGCCGGTCACCGATCCGAAGACGGTCAAGAACCGCGTGCACCTCGACCTGACGAGCAGCGCGCAAGACCGCGACCAGGAGATCGAGCGGCTGCTCGCGCTCGGGGCACGCCGCGTCGATATCGGACAGACCGGCGAAGAGTCCTGGACAGTACTGGCCGACCCCGAGGGAAACGAGTTCTGCGTGATACGCCCGAAGGAAACGCTCATCCGGTAACGCTCAGCGCACGCCGGGAGTAGCGATCGCCTGGCCGCCGACGTCCGCCTGGCCGTTAGCGACGAGCCAGGCCAGTGCCTCTTGCAAGGCGTCGAGGGAGCTGTACCTTGGCGCGTAGCCGAGCACGGCACGGGCGCGGGCGATGCTGGCGGCGATGCTGCGCGCGGTGTGCTCGCGGGTGACGTTGGCCTGCTCGGGTCCGGCCCGGCGGGTGAACTCCTCCCAGCTAACGAAGTCGAGCGCCGGTTCCCGGCCGAACCACCCGGCCACCCCAGCCGCCAAGCCTCGCTGGGTCATCGCTTGCTCGGCCACGACGTGGAAGCTCGCCCCGATCGCCGCCGGAGACGACAACGCAAGCTCGAACGCCTGGGCCACGTCGTCGGCGTGCACGTGATGCAGGACGCCGAGCCCGTTGTCGGGCAGGGTGAGCGGGGTACCCGTCGCCAACTGCGTCCACGCGGCGGGATCCAGGTTCCCAGCCGGGGTGATGACCGGCCAGCCCGGCCCGCTGATGTGACCGGGGTGCAGCACCACGGCGGGTACTCCCCCGTCGCTGGTCTCCTGATGCAGCAACCGCTCGATCGCGGCTTTGCCGGTGCCGTACTCGCCGTAGGCGGTGCGGGGCTCGTCCTCGGTCACCGGCACCCGCAGCGCGGAGCCGTGCACCCAGATGGTCCCGCAGTGCACCAGCAGCGGGCTCGACGGGCGCAACGCCTCGACCAGTTGCCGGGCCGACGCCTCGGTGAAGCAGATGAGGTCGATCACCACCTCCGGACGCAGCGACGCCACCCGGTCCCCGAAGGTTCCCGCCGCGTCCTCCGCCTCCCGGTCAGCCGTGACCGTGGTCACCTGCTCCCATTCCGGGCTCGCTTGATAGGGACCGCGGGTACCCCGGCTCACGGCGACTACCTCATGACCACCACGCACCAGTCGCGGCACGAGGTACGTGCCAATATGCCCGGTCGCTCCGATGACAACTACCCGGCTCATCCTCACCCTTCTCCGGTGGACCACACCGAAATCATCTTCGCATGATCCTGGCAGTAACAGGGCCACGCTGGCCGCCGGGCCGAATGCCAGACTTGGGACATGGCGGAACCGAATGAGCTCGGCGCGTTCCTGCGGGCACGCCGGGCCCGCGGGCGACCCGGCGACGTCGGTCTGCCGTCCGGCACCGGGACGCGGCGGACATCCGGGCTGCGGCGCGAGGAGATCTCCGCTCTCGCTGGCCTGTCCATCGACTACTACATCCGCCTTGAGCAGGGAAAAGAGTCCAATCCGAGCGGCCCCATCCTGGATGGGATCGCCCACGCCCTGCGGCTGAACGACGAGGAGCACGCCCACCTGTACGCGCTCGCCAACCACGTGGCTGGACGCGCGGCCCAGGCTGTCTCGCCGGTAAGCCGGGTCGTCCGGCCCGGTGTCCGCCAGCTCCTGGAAACGGTCCGGCCGTGCCCGTCGTACGTGCTCACCCGGACCAGCGACGTGCGGCAACGACGGGGTGAACCCAAGACGTTCCGGCATCCGCGGGTCGGCGACTTCACCTTGACCTACGAGGTGCTCTACCTGACTGACGGCCAGCGGATGAGCGTCTACCAGGCCGAACCGGGAACCCGCGGCCACGACGCGCTGACCTTGCTGTCCATGATCGCCAATGGCGACGAGCTGCGAACCGAGACGGAGCAGAAATCATGATGCACATCAAGCTCGGGGATCTGGACGTAGCCCGGATTGGCCTGGGCTGCATGGGGATGTCCGCCGCCTATACCGGCGCGGGCAGCGATGACGACGGGTCCGTCCGCACCATCCACCGGGCACTGGACCTCGGAGTCACCTTCTTCGACACCGCCGAGAGCTACGGGCCGTTCGTTAACGAGGAACTCCTCGGCCGCGCCATCAAGGGCCACCGCGACGAGGTCGCGCTGGCCACCAAGTTCGGCCGCATCTCACACGCGCGCGGTGGCGTCCGGGCTCTCGACAGCAGCCCGGCGAATATCCGCGCCGCGGCCGAAGGTTCCCTCAAGCGGCTGGGCACCGATCACATCGACCTTTACTACCAGCACCGGGTCGATCCCAGCACACCAATCGAGGACACGATCGGCGCGCTGGCCGAACTGGTAGCCGAGGGCAAGGTCCGCCACATCGGCCTGTCCGCGGCCGGATCCGCCACGATCCGCCGAGCGCACGCCGTGCACCCGGTCACCGCGCTGCAATCGGAATACTCCTTGTGGACCCGCGATCCCGAAGCGGAAGTGCTCCCACTGCTGCGCGAGCTCGGCATCGGCTTGGTGCCGTTCTCACCGCTGGGGCATGGCTTCCTGACCGGGCAGATCCGTTCGACCGAGCAGTTCGGCGACCGCGACTGGCGTAAGAACAACCCGCGTTTCACCGGTGAGAACTTCCAGCGCAACCTGCGCATCGCCGACGAGGTTCAAGCGGTCGCCGCCGCGGCCGATGCCACGCCGGCACAGGTGGCCCTAGCTTGGCTGCTAGCCAAAGGAGATGACATCGCCCCGATCCCCGGCACCAGAAGAGTCTCGCGCGTCGAGGAAAACACCGCGGCCGACAGTATCGAGCTGACCACCGAACAGATCGCCGCGCTCGACAACCTCACCCCACCCGCCGGCGACCACCACGAAGAAGCGGACATGCGGCTGCTCGGCCGCTAGCCCGCCGCGCCCTTCAACACCTCGGCCATCGTGACCGTGGTCCGCAGGGTTAGGTCCACTTCGGGCTTGGACTCCAGAGCCCGGCTCAGTTCCTCGGTGAATTCCCGGCGGACGTCATCGGGCCAGCTCAGCGAGGTCGCCCGGGTGTTCTCTACGCCGATGACAATGTCGGCTGACCTGGTGACCCGGCGAGCGTCGTTATGGTCAAGGGGTTTTGCGAACAAGCCAGTGGCCGCCATGATCTCCGCGTTGGTGGCCGGTTGTGCCCAGGCCCCGTCGGTGTCGCCGCGCGCGGCCCACATACCACCCAGCGCCGCGCCGAGCGGATCGTCGTAGCGCTCGTCGGTGCTTATCAGGGCGAGCCAGCCGCCCGGCCGCAGCAGCCGGGCGGACTTGACGAACCTGACCTCGGGATCGATCCAGTGAAACGCGGCGCTGGCGATGATCAGGTCGAAGGTCTCGTCGGCCGCGGCCAGGTCCTCGAAGGACGAAGCGTGGAACGAGACGGCCGAGCCTTCCAGCTGGCTTTGCGCGGCGGCGATCATCGACGGGCCGATGTCGATGGCCGTCAGCTCGAATCCGTAGCCCGCCAGAAGCTCGGTTAGCTGGCCGGTGCCGCAGCCGATCTCCAGGACCGTGCTGCCGGTATCCCGGCCGGGATACCTGGTAAAGCGGCGTGACGCCGTCGAACAGGGTCCGCTGGGCACGCCTCTTGTCACGCTCCCGCTGGGTCTCCGGTTTCATGGCCACGTCCCTAACGTTAGGACAACGTTCCACCAGTCCCCTCGATGGTGCTATGGAAACACGTCGAAGCAACATGAGTTTTCGGCGTGCCGTGGCGGCCGACCGGTTTGGTGCGGTATCACCAGGTTGCGCCGACCCGCGCCATCACCCCTGTATTCGAGCGATCATGGTGAGTGTTGCACTACCCAGAAAAGAGTATGGGTAATACAACACCGACCATAATGGCCGGGTACAAAAGCGCAGCGACGGGCAACGACGATAAGCCTGGCTCTTGTATCAGGGGCTCCCGGGGGCTCCTCTCTGATTATGGGACCGGATCGTCAGCAGAGGGGTGGCGCAGATGGGGTTCAAGGGGAATGTCGCGAGCGGGCAGCCCGACGTACTTGAGGGACATGGATTCCTGTACCGCCCCCGCCAGATCCTGTTCGAGACCGGCAACGCGGCGGCGTAGCGGATCGAGGAGAGACTGCGACGGGACGGCGGTGTTCCCGACGACGGAATCAACCGGGGCTTCGTCGACGCGAAACTCCCCGTCCGAGCGTATCTCATGCCTCCGGAGGTAGACATCCCCCGGCTCGTCATCGAGTTGCGGGAACATGAGGATGGCGATCCGGTCCCCAACGTCGGCCCGAACCATGTGCTCTGCGGGGAACCCAACTATGAAGGCGGCCCGTTCGGCGGGCCCTGCAACGCGACGCCGCTGTCGGAGACGCCGTATTCGAAGCCAGATCCGGGAGCGCCCGGGATCGCCGTCCTGGATACCGGCTACGACCCCTCAGCAACTACGGGTACTGGGTGGACATCTACGCGCCTGGCGTGCACGTCCGCAGCACCTACCTGGAGGCCACCTGGAAGCCGCCGGCTGACCCAACCGGACAGTTCATCGACGGCTGGGCGTTCTGGAACGGCACATCCTTCGCCGCACCGCAGGTCGC
>JBEKHI010000448.1:0-6494 GCA_050012355.1 Streptosporangiaceae bacterium
GATGTGACATCGACCGCTATAGAGGGCGGTCGATGTCACATCGACCGCCAGCGCAGGCGCGGCCGGTTAGCTGGCTGAGAACAGCCGCTCGAGCTGGTTCTCGACGTCCTCGGTGGTGACGAAGAACAGCTCGTCGCCGCCCTCCAGCGGGTCGTCCGGCTGCGGCACCAGCACCCGGCCGTCGCGCAGGATCGCGACCAGGGCGGCGTCCGCTGGCCACTCGATCGCGCCGACCCGCTTGCCCGCCAGGGGCGCGTCGGCGGGCATGGTCAGTTCGACCAGGCTCGCCTCCGACTGTCCGAAGGTCATCAGCCGCACCAGGTCGCCGACGCTGACCGCCTCCTCGACGAGGGCCGACAGCAGCCGCGGGGTGGAGACCGCGACGTCCACTCCCCAGGACTCGTTGTAGAGCCATTCGTTGCCCGGGTGGTTAACTCGCGCGACTACCCGGGGGACGCCGTACTCGGTCTTCGCCAGCAGCGCCACCACCAGGTTGGCCTTGTCGTCGCCGGTGGCCGCGATCACCACGTTGCACCGGTCGAAGCCCGCGTCATCCAGCGAGCTGATCTCACAGGCGTCCGCCAGCAGCCACTCGGCGCGCGGAACGCTGTCCACCTTGATGGCCTGGGGGGAATGGTCGATGAGCAGCACCTCGTGCCCGTTTTCCAGCAACTCGCTGGCGATCGACCTGCCGACGGCCCCGGCGCCCGCGATCGCGACCCGCATCACTGCCCGCCTCCCTCGCCGCGCCTGGCGAACGCGGCCGTGATCCGCTCCATGTCGGTTTCCCTGGCGATGACGTACACCACATCGCCCTCCTGCAGCACGGTGCCCGGCGTCGGCACCTCGGCCTCGCCGAGCCGGTCCAGGTACGCGATCCGCGCGCCCGAGCTCGCCTCCAGCGCTTTCACCGGCTCGCCGATCCAGTCACGGGTGACGGAGACCTGGGCGAGGATGACCTTGCCGGTGGAGTCGCGCCACAGCGGTTCGGCGCCCTCGGGCAGTAGCTTGCGCAGCATCTGGTCCGCCGTCCAGCGCACCGTCGCCACGGTGGGGATGCCGAGCCGCTCGTAGACCTCGGCCCGGCGCGGGTCGTAGATCCGGGCCGCGACCCGCTGCACCCCGAACGTCTCCCTGGCCACCCGGGCGGCGATGATGTTGGAGTTGTCGCCGCTGCTGACGGCCGCGAACGCGTCGGCGCGTTCGATCCCGGCCTTGGCGAGCACGTCACGATCGAAGCCCATGCCCGTCACCCGGTCGCCCTTGAACGCCGGCCGTAGCCGCCGGAATGCCTCGGGGTCCCTGTCGATCACGGCGACGGTATCGCCGCGGTCCTCCAGGATGTGCGCGAGCGTCGACCCGACGCGCCCGCAGCCCATGATCACGATATGCACGGCCGTTCCCTCCTCCAGTGCGCCTCGCCAAAGGTATGCCCTTACATGGGAGAATGCGACCCCGGGGGTAGTGAGGACATGGTGATGAACTTCTCTGTTGGCCAAGAGGTCGAGGTCACGGCTGGTGAGCCGGTGCACGGAGGGTGGTGCGTGGCGAGGCTGGATGACGCGCCGGTGATCTTCGTCAGGTACACGTTGCCCGGCGAAGTGGTCCGGGTGAAGGTGACAGAGGTCACCTCCCGGTTCGCGCGCGGCGACGCCGTAGACGTGCTGAAGGCGTCGCCGGACCGGGTGGAGCCGCCGTGCCGGTACGCGCGGCCAGGCGGCTGCGGTGGCTGCGACTGGCAGCATGCCTCGCTGCCCGCCCAGCGGGCGCTGAAGGCCGCCGTCGTCGCCCAGCAGCTACGCCGGCTGGCCGGGATCGACCGGGAGGTAACCGTCGAGGAACTGCCCGGAGCACCGGACGGACTCGGCTGGCGGACCCGGATGCGCTTCGCGGTGACCAGGGGCGGGAGCGCTGGCCTGCGCGGCCACCGCTCGCATCAGGTGGTCGAGGTCGATGACTGCCTGATCGCGAGTCCCGGCATCCGGGAGCTGGACATCCCCGGCGGGTACTGGGCAGGGCTGAGCGCCGTCGAGGCGATCGAGGGCTCCGATCCCGATGAAACGGCGGTGATCCTCGACGGGCGAGCCAGGGGGACCGTGACAGAGACCACCGCCCGTTCTGTCATGAAAAGAAGTGGGCGGACGCTGAGTCCCGTCCGGGGCCGGCCGTACCTGAATGTGCACGCGGCGGGCCGTGACTGGCGGGTCAGCGCCGGGGCGTTCTGGCAGGTTCACCCGGGCGCGGCCGACGCGCTGACGGCCGCCGTGCGCGAGGCTCTGGAGGTCCGTGACGGGGACACGGTGGCCGACCTGTACTGCGGCGCCGGATTGTTCGCCGGGGTGCTGGCGCCGCTCACCGGGCCGTCCGGCACGGTCGTGGGCGTCGAGTCGGACGCGGTGGCGGTCCGGGACGCGCGGCACAACCTGCGCGACCACCGCTGGGCGAGAGTGCACCGCGGCGACGTGGCCACCGTGGTCGGCAGCGGCCAGTTGCCCCCCGCCCGGCTCGTGATAGCCGACCCGCCCAGGACCGGGCTCGCTCGCGAGGTGATCGGCTACCTCAGCACTGGGGCTGAGCGGTTCGCTTACGTGTCCTGCGATCCCGCGACGCTGGCGCGGGACATCAGGCTGCTGACCGAGGATGGCTGGACGCTGACCGGGCTCCGCGCCTTCGACGCGTTCCCGATGACGCACCACGTCGAGTGCGTCGCCACCCTCACTCGGTAGCGGGCCGCGCGGTCACGTAATAGCCAAGGCCGGGGACGCGGGTCAGCAGGCCCTCGTCCTCGAGCATGCGCAGTGCCTTGGCGCAGGTCTGCCGGGCGTGCCCGTGACGCTGGCTCAGCGTCGTTATGGACGGGGTGGGCTTGCCGACCGCGAGCGCCCCGTCGGCGATCTCCTTGCGCAGTTCCGCCGCGAGCCGGACGTAAGCGCGGGGGTCCGTTTCGTCTGGTATCGACACATGCGTACCATACTCGACTGGCAAAGTTGCCAATCGCAACGCTTCGACAGCAGTCGAGAGTGGACGAGTAGTGGCAACGGCGTGCGGCCTAAAGGCTTCAAGGGCGTGCGGCCTAAGGGCCTTTGAGACAGTTGGATTACGGCACCCCGGCTGTCCAGGTTCCTTGCGGTACGCAACCTACGTTGGCACTATCGTTAGTTGTTATGGTTGTTCTACCTCAGAAACGTGGCGCGCTGATCGGCGCGTTTGCATCTATTGCCTGTGTCGGGCTCGCCATCGCTGGCTGCAGCAGCACCACTCCCAGCGCGACGAGTTCCCCGAGTTCCTCGAGCTCCGCGAGCGCTAAACCCAGCGGCGACGTCGACGTGTTCTCGGCCGGCTCGCTCGACACTCTCATGACCAAGTCGGTCGGACCGGCGTTCCACGCCGCGACCGGCTACACGCTGGTCGACACCTCGCACGGGTCGGGGACCCTCGCGTCCGATATCAAGAACAAGGTCGCTGTCGCCGACGTCTTCGTCAGCGCCTCGCCGTCGGATGACACCGCCCTCGAGGGCAGCGCGAACGGTGACTGGGTCTCGTGGTACGCGGCCTTCGCCACGTCGCCGGAGGTTCTCGGGTACTACCCCAAGAGCAAGTTCGCCAAGGACCTCCAGACCATGCCGTGGTACAAGGTGATCACGATGTCAGGCTTCCGCCTCGGACGGACCAACCCGTCCCAGGACCCCGGTGGCGTGCTGGCCGCCGAGGCCCTCCAGGAGACCGCGACGGCGCAGAGCCTCCCGGCACTCAAGACGCTCGCGACCGAGTCCTCGGACGAGTACGCGGAGGACCCTGAAGAGGCCGACATCCAGACCGGGCAGCTCGACGGCGCGTTCATGTACGAGGCCGATGCCAACTCCCAGGGCAGCCCGTTCGTGAAGCTCACCGGTGTCAACCTGGCCGGCGACTACACCATCACGCTGGTCAAGAATGCCCCGCACACGGCCGCGGCCGAGGCGTTCATCAAGTTCCTGCTCGGCCCCACCGGTCAAGCCGAGATGAAGGCTGACAACTTCAACATCGTCTCACCGGCCACGGTGAGCGGCTCCGGCGTCCCGAGCGGTCTCGCGAGCCTGCTCAACTCGTGACCTCTGGCAGGGCGCCGCGCCCGCTCCGCTGGCTCGGCGCTCTGCTGGTCCTCTACCTGGCCTATCCGGTCGGGGCTTTCGCCTACCGCCTCGTCGGCGGGGGCAGTGAAGGCTGGAGCGTCCCCGGGCTCTGGCCTGCCTTGTGGGTGTCGGTCCAGGGCGCCACCATCTCGGTGCTCATCGGGGCGGCGACCGGCATCCCGCTGGCCTACGTGCTGGCCCGCCACCGTGGGTGGCTGCCGGCGACGGTGGGCGTGGTGGTCCAGCTCCCGCTGGCCGTGCCGCCCCTCATCAGCGGCATCCTGCTGATCTACATCGTCGGCCCGTACACGTTCCTCGGCCAGCTGTCGGGGGAGCGGCTCACCCAGACGATGTACGGGCTGGTCATCGCCCAGTCGTTTGTCTCGCTGCCGTTCCTGGTGGTGGTGGCCCGCAGCGCCTTCCGGGCCGTCGACCCGTCCCTCGACGACGTCGCCGCCACCCTCGGTCACGGCCCGCTCTCCCGGTTTCTGCGGGTCGACGTGCCCGCCGCGTCGGAAGGCCTCAGGACCGGGATGATCCTGATGTGGCTGCGGGCCTTCGGCGAGTACGGCACGACCGTGGTTCTCGCTTACCACCCCTACAGCCTCCCGGTCTACGTCGACAACCTGTTCTCCTCCGGGCCGCTGTCGCAGGCGGAGGCCCCGACGATCCTCGCGTTCGGCGTCGCCGCGGTGGCGATCGCCGTCGTCCGTTTCCGGCGCCCGGCCCGTTTCCGGCGCCGGCCTGTCCCGGCGCCGATCGCTCCCGTGCCGGGGCCGCCGGCGCCGGTGGGCTTCGACATCGACGCCACCGTGGGCACGTTCCGGCTGCGGGTGTCGCATCCCGCGGGCGGTCACCGGCTGGCGGTCGTCGGACCGTCGGGCTCGGGCAAGTCGGTCACGCTGCGGGCCCTGGCCGGGCTGCTCGGGCCATCCGCCGGGACTGTGACCTACGGCGGTGCCGACGTGGCCGGCACCGCGCCCGAGCAGCGGCGGCTCGGCTACGTCCCGCAGGGCTTCGGCCTGATCCCCGGGCGCACGGTCTGGCAGCAGGCGGTCTTCGGCGTGCACGCCGATCCGGCCCGGGCCGCCTGGTGGCTGCGGACACTTCACCTCGACGACCTGCTCGACCGGCTGCCGGAGCAGCTCTCCGGCGGGCAGCGCCAGCGCGTCAGCCTGGCCAGGGCGCTCGCCGGCGACCCCCAGGTGGTATTGCTCGACGAGCCGTTCTCCGCGCTGGACGCTCCGGTACGGGCCGAGCTACGGCGGGAGCTGCGCCGCCTGCAGCGCGAGGTGAACCTCTCCACGGTCCTGGTCACCCACGACCCGGAGGAAGCGGCGATGCTGGCCGACGAGATCCTGGTCGTGAGCGACGGGCAGGTGCTCCAGTCCGGCCGCTGCCGCGACGTGTACCAGCGTCCCGCTTCGGCGCAGGTCGGTCGGCTGCTCGGCATCGACAATCTCTTCGAAGGCGTGGCCGGCGCTATCCCGGTCGCCACCGACCTGCCAGCCGGCACCCGGCTGCTGTGGCAGGTGCCGCCCGAAGCCCTCCGGGTCCGCCGGCAGCCATCGACACCGGGGGCGGTCGACCTCGGTCCGGGGCGGGTGACCGATATCGTGGATCTCGGCCGCAGTGTCGAGGTCGTGGTGGCGGTGGCCTCCGGGGTCGAACTGCGGGCCATAACTCTCGATGTGCCGGACCTCAGCGTCGGCGATGCCTGCCGGGTAGAGACCGACGCGGTCGCCGTGTCGGTCTGGCCGGTTACCGGAACTCACGACGCGGCAGCAACAAGGGCCTGAGCCGAAAGTCTCTCCTGCCGCCGGTGCGCGGCAGCGGAGCGTTCCTGGTGGGTGCTGCATTACCACGAAAAGAAGCTGGGTAATGCAGCACCCACCAGAAACCGGCTAGAAACGGCTCGACTGGCAATATTGCCAGTCGCAAGTAGTCGACACTAGTCGAGAGTAGACGATAATCGAAAAATGCGCTACGGTCAGCCCGGCTAGGGATGGAAAGGGAGGGTTCGGATGCGGGTACCGGTCGTTTATAACTGGACGATCCTTACCGGGAAGCCATCAGAAGTCCCGGTCGCGCTGGGCGTCAGCGGGAACCGGGAAGCAGCGATCGAGATCGCGGAGACGTACTTGCTTCGCGGTGAAGGATTCCTGGCTGATGTCTCGCCGGTAAGGGCCTCGATCGAGGTGCTAACGATGAATCAATGTCACGAGCCCGTCGGGGCGCAACTGATCGGCCGACTGGGCCGCAGCGGGACGGTCTACTGGACCACGGTCACCCGCGGGGGCCCGGTGCGAGAGGATAAGACTATGAAACTGCGGATCTTCACCGAGCCACAGCAGGGCGCGAGTTACGCCACCCTACGGGCGG
>JBEKHI010000449.1:0-6443 GCA_050012355.1 Streptosporangiaceae bacterium
ACGTCCGCGCCCGCCACCGAGCCGGTGTTAGTGATCTTCGCGGTCACCGTCACGGTGTAGGTCCCGAGCGCGCTGCCGGCGCCGGAGATAGTCCCGTTCGAGGCGATGGTGATGCCAGGCGGAAGCCCGGTGGCGGTAAAGGTGAGGGTCTGGGACGAGTTGGAATCCTGTGCCTGCATGGTGAAGGACATCGATGCCCCGACCGGGCTGCTGTAGCCGTAAGGGTTGACCACTCCGACGGTCTCCGCGCCCGGCGCCCCGGAGTTCGGGGTGACGTTCGCGCTGACCGCCGTGTTGGCCGTCGAGGTGCCCGCGCCCGCGGTGCCCGCGGCAACCTGGCCGGTCAGCTCCTGGGCCAGGCTGGTCGAACCGGTCAGCGGCAGGTTCTCCGAGGAGTCCCCGACATCGATGGTGTACGAACCGGCCTGGGCCTCCCACTGGTTATCGGTCGGTGACCACGAGGCCAGGTCATGGATGGTCAGCGGGAAGGACACCGTCGCGCTCTGCCCCGGATTGAGCGTCACGCGCTGGAAGCCCTTGAGCTGCTCCGGCGGATCCTGGCTGGCAGCCGGGTCGCCGACGTACATCTGCGCCACGTCCGCGCCCGCCACCGAGCCGGTGTTAGTGATCTTCGCGGTCACCGTGGCGTCGCCGTTGGCGTTGAACGCACCGACGCTCAGATTGGAGAACGAGAAGTTCGTGTACGACAGGCCGAACCCGAACGGGAACAGCGGGGTGATGCCCTGGGACTGGTACCAGCGGTAGCCGATGTCCACGCCCTCGCTGTAGTCCACGCCGGTGGAGGTGCCCGGCCACTGCGCCTCGGTCTGCGCGGGCACCTGGCTCAGGCTGGCCGGGAAGGTGACCGGCAGCTTGCCGGACGGGTCGACGGTGCCGAAGATCAGCGCGGCCGCCGCGGCACCGGTCTCCCCTCCGCCGTACCAGTTCTCGAACACCCCGGCCACGTCGCTCAGCCATGGCATGACCACCGGGCCACCGCTGTTGATGACCACGATGGTGTTCGGGTTGACCGCGGCCACGTCCTCGATCATCGTCTCGTCCGCACTGGACAGATCGAGCGAGGTCAGGTCGCTCTCCTCGCCCTCCGGCAGGTTGACGTAGATGATCGCGTCGGTTGCGGCCTGCGCCGCGGCGACGGCCTCCGGGATGTCGGTGGTGCCGTTGTCGTCACCCGCGGTATAGGTGACGGTGACGTTCGAGTTGACCGCGTCCTGGATCCCGGTCAGCGGCCAGACCGTGTTCGCGCTGTCGACCCCGCCGCTGCCGCCGCCGGCGAGCTCCACGGCGGCGCCGCCGTCGGTGCCGATCACCGCGATTGTCTCCTTGCTAGTCGGGTTTGGGTTGAGCGGTAGCAGGCCGTTGTTCTTCAGCATGACCGTGCCCTCCTCACCGAGCTGCAGCGCGGTCTGCTGGTGCGCCGCGGTGGTGACGGTGTTGGAGAGGGAGCCGGTCTGCGGGTTGTCGAACATGCCGAAGGCGAACATCTGGGTCAGGATCTCGGACACGAGCGAGTTGACGATCTCCGGGCTCAGCGTGCCGGCCGTGAGGGCGGCGGTCACGTTGCTCGCGTCGGAGAACGGCATCGCTATGGCCATACCGGCGTTGGCGTCGGCGACGGTGGCGCCGGCGGCGCCCCAGTCGGAGGTGACGAAGCCGCCGTAGTTCGCCTGCTCGTAGAGGCCGTTCTGCAGGAGGTCGGCGTTCTCGCAGGAGGAGGCGTTGTTGACCACGGCGTAGGAGCACATCATCGCGGCCGGCGCGGACTGCTCGACGGCGGTCTGGAAGGGCGACAGGTAGAGCTCTTCCAGTGCCTGCTGGCTGACCGTCTCGTTGTTGCTGCCGTTGGGGTACTGCTCTTGGTCGTAGGCGGCCACGTGCTTGACCATGGCCATCACGCCCTGGCTCTGGATGCCTTCCACCTCGGCCGAGGTGATCTGGCCGGCCAGGTAGGGGTCCTCGCCGTAGGTCTCATAGGTCCGGCCCCAGCGCGGGTCGCGCACCAGGTTGGTTGTCGGGCCGAGCGAGATGTTCACGCCCTTGCCCGCGAATTCGGCGCCCATCGCCGCGCCCTCCTGCTCGATCAGCGCCGGATCCCAGGTCGCGGCGGCGTTCTCGCCGTCGGGGAAGGCGGTCACACCACCGTTCCCATCACCGACCCCGGACGGGCCGTCCTCCATGTTGATCGCGGGGATGCACAGATCGGGAATGGCGTTGACCTGGCCGATGTAGGACGAACTGCCGTCGCCAGAGAGCAGGCTGGCCTCTTCCGACTGGTCTATGGTGTTCAGCACCTGCTGAACCCGCTGGGCGACCGGCGCGGTGGAGCCGACCCACGGGCAGCTGCCGTCGCCGCCGTTGCCGTTGCCGCCAGTGACCGGCGGGGTGGTGGTGAGGCCGTAGGCCTGGAACTCGAAGATCGAGTAACCAAACTGGGTGCCGCGCGCCGTGCCGTACATCATGATGTAGCGGGCGGTCACGGATACGGGGATTGTCTGGTTCCCGCCGGTCCCGTCCGTCGTGGAGTAGACCGTGGTCCAGGTCGAGTTGTTATCGGACACCTCGATTGAGAACGCCGTGGCGTACGCTTGCTCCCATTCGATGCCAATGCTGCAGAGGTTCTGCGGAGAGCCGAGGTCGACCTCCAGCCACTGCGGGTCGCTGGGCGCGCTGGACCAGCGGGTGCCGGGGTCGCCGTCGGTCGCGTAGTAGGGCAAGTAGTCGGTGCCGGTGTCGGGCTGGACCGAGGAGGCCGTGGTCGGCTGGTCCATCGCGAGGTCCTGCGTGCCGCAGTACTGGCCAGGAGGCGGGGTGCCTCCACCACCGCCCGATCCCTGGGTGAAGGCCAGGTAGTGGAAGTTCCAGCCGTTGGAGTCCTGGTCGACGGTCAGCGTCTGCTCGCCAGCCGGCAAGGTGACGGTAGCGGTGACCGTGGTCCAGGTCTCGTAGCCGCCGGTGTCCGGGACGGCGACCGCGCCGGTCAGGTTGGTTCCCGAGGAGTTGGCGATATGCAGCGCGTCGGTGATCCCGTACGGCGAGGCCACCCGGAAGCTAACCGTGTAACTCCCGGCGGTGGCTACTTCTACCGTGTAGTTGAACCACTGCCCGGCCGTCGTCCAGCCCATGTCATAGACACCGCCCGCCGCGCTGGTGTCCTCCGTGTCCGCGGTGTCCTCAAGGTCTACCCCGTCCGAACGGTAGCTGTTGGCCGAGCCATTGACCGAGGTGACGTTATAGGCCACACCCTGCCCGCCGGTGTCGTAATTCGCCGCCTGCACCGTCCCCGGCACCGCCGCGGGCGTCCCGCCGAAGGGCTGGTCACTGCCCGAGCCGCCACCCGAGCTCAGGGTGAAGGTCATGTAGTGGAAGTTCCAGCCGTTGGAGTCCTGGTCGACGGTCAGCGTCTGCTGGCCAGCCGGCAGCGTGATGCTGGCATCGACCGTGGTCCAGGTCTCGTAGCCGCCGGTGTTCGGGACGGCGACCGAGCCGGTCAGGTTGGTCCCGGAGGAGTTGGCGATGTGCAGCGCGTCGGTGATCCCGTAGGGCGAGGACAGCCGGAAGGCGACGGTGTAGGTGCCCGCCGTCGCGACGTCGACGGTGTAGTTGAACCACTGCCCGGCTGTGGTCCAGCCCATGTCGTAGGCGCCGCCGGCCGCGCTGGTGTCCTGCGTGTCCGCGGTGTCCTCAAGGTCTACCCCATCGGAGCGGTAACTGTTCGCGGAGCCGTTGGTGGAGGTGACGTTATAGGCCACGCCCTGCCCGCCGGTGTCGTAGTTCGCCGCGTAGACCGTCCCCGGCACCGCCGCCGGAGTCCCCCCGTAGGGGGCATCGGTGGCACCGTAGGCCGCGTGTTGCACGCCGCCCACCAGCCCCAGGCCAGCCAGGACCGCGATTGCGAGGGCCGCGCGGCCCCGGCGGCCCCGCCGGGGCCTGGCCCACCGGGGCCGAGCCAGCCGCGGGACGTGAACTGATCCCATTCCGCTTACTCCCTCCCCGCCCTGGCGTTCCTGTCCCTTCTCGGGCCGCCGGACGGTGATTCACCGCCGCTCTGAACAGCCAGGAGGACCACGATCCATGGGTGGCACGCCCATAGCGACTAAAATTCATGTCTTGTATTAAGTATTGGTTTAACTGACCCTCTGCGGTTCGTCAAGGGGGCTCAGCCTGGCAAGAACCGCGGTACCAGGCTGAGCCTGCGTCAAGGTGCTCATTCGGGCCGCGGGTCCCAGCGAAAGCGGCGAACCGCCACGACCGCGCCGGCCAGGCCCCAGGCCGCGAGCACCGCCAGGTCCCGCCAGTCAGCCCCCGCATGCTGGGCAAACGGCCCGGTAAGTGCCTGGTTGAACGGCCGTACCGGAAGCCAGCCGGCGACACGGTTGAGCAGCGCGGAGTGGATCGGCAGGTAGGTGCCGGAGATGAACATCAGCGGGAACAGCACGAGTTGGGTCACCGCCGGGGCAGCTTCGGCGTTCGAGATCACCGACGCGATCGCCACGCCCAGCGCGCAGAAGCTCGCGGCACCGAGTACCAGTGTCAGCATGAGCGCGAGCCAGTGCGACGGGAACGGCACCCCGTACAGCCTGCCCACCATGACAATGAGCGCGATGTCGATCACGCTCACGAGCACGCAGTGGGCGAGTAGCCCGGCGAAGTATGCCCACGCCGGGAGCGGCGTCGCCCGGATCCGCTTGAGTATCCCGGCCTGCCGCCGGGCCGCGAGTGCGATCGCGAGCTGGCCGTAGCACGAGCTGAGCACCGACATCGCGGCGATCGTCGGCACGTAATACTGCAGCGCGGACAGCCCGCCAAAGTACGAGCTCTTCCCGCCCCCGCCGAAAAGCGCGCCCATGATGGCAACGAACACGACCGGGAAGATGAAGGTGAATATCGCGCTCTGCGGGTTCCGCCAGAACGACAGCTGCTCGTACCGCACCTGATGAGCCAGCAGGTACAGGTTGCTGTGCTTGCCCGCCGATCGGTCGGCCGGGCTGCTAGCACGCCCGCGGGCGGCAACGGCGGTGGTCATGGCATGATCCTCTCCGGCGCACCCGCTGGCGCGTCTTCGCGAGTTAGTTCCAGGTAGATGTCCTCCAGGCTGGGCCGCTCCACCGTGAGCCCGGCCAGCACGTGGCCGCGGCTGATCGCCCAGTCCGTCAGCCGATGCAGCGCCTGTGTCGGCGCGTCGGTCTCGACCACGACCATGCCGTTCGCCGAATCCGACGGGCCCGGCAGGTCCGCGGCCGTGCAGCCGGCTGGCAGCCGGAACGAGATGCGTGCCCGTTCGGCGTCTCGCCCGCCGAGGGCGGCCGGCTCGCCGGCGGCTACGACTACGCCGCCGCGCACCAGCACGACCCGGTCAGCCAGCGCCTGCGCCTCGTCCATGTCATGGGTGGTCAGCAAGATCGTCATGCCGGCCGCGCGCAACCCGCGCACGAGCTCCCAGGTGTCATGGCGGGCGGCCGGATCGAACCCGGTCGTCGGCTCGTCCAGGTAGAGCAGCGCCGGATTGCCGATCAGGCCGAGGGCAAGGTCCAGCCGGCGCTTCTGTCCGCCGGAAAGCGATCTGACCTTGCGGCGCTCTAGGCTGGTCAGGCCCACCAGCCCGATGACCTCGGTCACGTCACGCGGCTTCCGGTAGTAGCCGGCCGCGCGTGCGATCGTCTCGCGGACGGTCAGGTAGGGCTCCACCGCGATGTCCTGCAGGACCAGGCCGGTCCGCTCACGCAGCTCGCGGGCGCTGGACCGCTCGCCGGGGTCGTAGTTGAGGACCCGGGCTGTCCCGCCGTCGCGGGTGCGGAAACCCTCCAGGATCTCCAGCGTCGTGGTCTTGCCGGCTCCGTTCGGCCCGAGCAGCGCGACGATCTCGCCATAACCGACGGTAAAGCCGATGTCTCGCACGGCGTGCACCGGGCCGTAGCTCTTGCGTAGGCCGGATACTTCGACGGCGTTAGGCATGAGCCGTCCCTCCTAGGTAGTGGTGTCTCCCGTGCCGGGGAGTTACCTCCGTGTGCACTGGACCTCCACCGTCAGGTCGAGATACCGCCCGGCCAGCCCTGGCATTGCCGTCACGCCGAACTCGATCCGGTCGACACGGACGGTGGCGCTGGCGGTGAACGACTGCCCGGCAGTGGTCACCTGGCCGATCGACAAGACGACCGGCTTGGAGACCTCGCGCACAGTGAGCGTCCCTTGGACCGTCCTGCCGTCCGCGGAGACAAGCCCGTTCCGGAAAGAGATGACCGGGAACCGGGCAGCGTCCAGGAATCGGGCCGACAGCACGTTCTGGTTACGCAGCGGGTTCCGGGTCCTGAAGCTCGCCGTGTCGATCTCGGCGTGAATGGCCGAATCGGCCAGCGGCTCGGCGATGTCCGCCGAGCCGGACCGGATCGCGAACGTGCCGCGGACGGGAGCGAGCCCGAACATGT
>JBEKHI010000450.1:0-6439 GCA_050012355.1 Streptosporangiaceae bacterium
TTCGAGTCACTGATCGGTCACGAGGGCAGCGCGCTGGCCCGCAGCCCGTTCGCCCGGATCCGGCGGCTCAAGCCCGCCCAGATCGCCGACCTGCTGGAGAACGCCTCTAAAGAAGAGGAAACCGAGATCCTCGGCCGGGTGCACGCGGACCCGGAGCTGGAGGCCGACGTCTTCGAGGAACTCGACGAGGATCTGGCGACCCGGCTGCTCGGGGCCCGCACGGACGCCGAGATCGCCGCGGTTCTGGCCCGGATGCGGGCCGATGACGCGGCCGATGCCATCGCCGAGCTACCGCAACGGCGACGCCAGCCCGTCCTTGACCTGCTGCCGGCCGGTCAGCGGACCAAGGTGCTGACGCTGATGGGCTTCAACCCCACCAGCGCTGGCGGATTGATGGGGGTGGACTACATCGCGGTGCCCTCGATGACCACCGTCCGGGCGGCGCTGGAGCATGTCAGACAGGCCCAGACGCTGCAGCCGGAGGCGCTCACCACCGTGCACGTCGTCGATTCGGCTGGCGCGCTGCGCGGGGTGGCCCGGCTGGTGACGCTGGTCCAGTCCGACCCGGGGGCGACGCTGATCGACATCAGCGACACCGACCCGGTGCGGGTCGGGGCGGATGCCGACGTGATGGACGTGGCGGTGCTGATGACGGACTACAACCTGATCACCATCCCGGTTGTGGACGACGAACGCCACCTGCTGGGGGTGATCACGGTGGACGACGTGCTCGAGGTCACGCTGCCCGACGACTGGCGCCGCCGGGAGGCCGCCGAGCCACCGGACGCCCGCCACGGGGACGACCGTGGGTGAGCTGAGGCGCCCCACCCCTCAGCAACGGCAAGCACAGCAGCGAAAACAGAGCGCGGTACTCGACGAGGCGCACCTCGGGGACATCGAGGGTGCGCTCGGCCGGATCAAGCTCGGCGACGACGAAAGTTCGGGCCTCAAGCGCCGGCTGGTGACATTCCTGGCGATCGTGGGACCTGGACTCATCGTTATGGTCGGCGATAATGACGCGGGCGGTGTGTCCACCTACGCTGAGGCCGGACAGAACTACGGTTACACCCTGCTGTGGACACTGCTACTGCTCATCCCGGTGCTGATCGTCAACCAGGAGATGGTGGTCCGGCTCGGCGCGGTGACCGGCGTGGGGCACGCCCGGCTGATCAACGAGCGGTTCGGCCGGTTCTGGGGGTGGTTCAGCGTCGGCGATCTGTTCATCCTGAACTTCCTCACCATCGTCACCGAGTTCATCGGCATCTCGCTGGCGCTGCGCTACTTCGGGGTGAGCCCGTATATAGCGGTGCCCATCGCGGCCGTCCTGCTGGTCGCGATCACCGCGAGCGGGTCGTTCCGCCGGTGGGAGCAGGCGATGTTCGCCTTCATCGCGATAAGCGTGATCCTGATCCCGCTCGCGCTGCTGTCGCACCCTTACTACGGCCAGGTCGCGTACCACGTCTTCGTCCCGGGCATCCAGGGGGGAGCGAACTCGACCGCGATCCTGCTGATCATCGCGATCGTGGGGACCACGGTGGCACCGTGGCAGCTGTTCTTCCAGCAGTCCAACGTGATCGACAAGCGGATCACTCCGCGGTTCATCCCGTACGAGCGGGCTGACACTACGCTGGGCGCGTTCGTCGTGGTCGGCGGCGGTGCCGCGATCATGGTGGTCGGGGTATACGCGGCCCGGGCGACCGGCGCCGCCGGGCAGTTCACCGACGCGCTGGGGGTGGCGCACGCGCTGGCTAAGCACAGTGGCGTCCTGGCGGCGTTGTTCGCGATCGTGCTGCTCGATGCGTCCATCATCGGCGCGTCAGCGGTCACCCTGTCCACCAGCTACGCGTTCGGCGATGTCTTCGGCATCAAGCACTCGCTGCACCGCAAGTTCCGCGAGGCCAAGACCTTCTACGCTTCCTACAGCGCGATGATCGCCGTGTCGGCGGGGATCGTGCTGATCCCAGGCGCCCCCCTCGGCCTGCTCACCACCGCTGTCCAGGCGCTGGCCGGCATCCTGCTGCCCAGCGCGAGCGTCTTCCTGTTGCTGCTGTGCAACGACCGTGAGGTGCTCGGTCCCTGGGTCAACCCCCGCTGGCTGAACTTCCTCGCCGCCTTCATCGTCGGGGTACTCGTCGTGCTGTCCGGGACCCTCGTCATCACCACCCTCTTCTCATCGCTGCCCGCCGCGGCCACCGGCTTGTGGGTCGCCGCCTTCATCGTGGCCGTCGTGGTGGTGTTCGGCCTGGTCATGAGGTTCACCAGGTCCCGCCGCCCGCCGCGCGTGCCGCATCTGCGCACCACGATGTCCAAGGCCGAGCGTATGCAGTGGCGGATGCCGCCGCTGGCCCTCCTCAAGCCGGTCGAGTGGTCCTCGGGTACCAAGCTCGCCATGCTCATGCTCCGCGGCTATCTGGTGGTCTCGGTCCTGCTGCTGATCGTCAAGGCGATCCGCGTCGGCGGTGGCTGACGGGTCAGCGGTAATTTCACGTAACGCCAACAGTCGATCACGCTTCGTGCGCTATGCTCACGCTTCGATTACCAATACATCCGGAGCGTGAGAAGGGTTCCCATGTTTTCCAGAACGCTGCCGTTGCTCGCCCTGCCAGCCGCTGTCCTCGCCCTCGCGGGATGCGGCAGTTCGTCACCGCAGTCCCAGCCCGCGGCAGGGACCACGGCAGCGGCCACTGCCGTGCCCGCCGGCATGGTCACCACGTCGGTCGGCGCGTATACCGCGAACGAACTGCGCGAGGCCTTGCTGACCAGGATCAACGGGGTGGCGCCCGCCATTGCCGCCGAGGCCGGGCAGTACGGGTCCCTGCCGGAGGTCAAGGCGACCAAGGGCTCAATGAAAGACGTGGTGGTCAGCCCGGCCTCGTGCGAGGCGGCCACGCTCACCGGGTTCAACTCGACGACGTTCGCGCACACGCCCGCCGCTGTCACGACGTTCCGCGTCGGGAGCAACGGCGTGTCTGAGGTCCTGATGTCGCCGTCGAGCAGCGCCGCTACCGCCGCGCTCGGTCGTGCGGTGCCGGCCGGCTGCGCGCACTACCATGCCACGGTCAACGGCAAGACGTTCAGCTATGAGGTCAAGGAGTCCTCGGTGAGCGGCACCGGCTCGCAGGCCCGGGTGCTCAACGTGAAGGCGGTCGGCTATCCGCAGGTGGACGTCTGGTCGCTGGTCTACCGGGGCAGCGGCCTGGTTGGTGCGATCACCATCGTCGGCCCGGACGCCTCCGAGGCGGCCGTGCGCCAGCTAGCCGAGCAGGCCTACAAGTACGCCACCACCCGCCTGAGCTAGTCAGGTCAAGGGGGTCGATGCCACATTGGCGCCATCTACTGGCGCCAATGTGGCATCCACCCCGGGAGTTAGGCCAAACTTGGGCTATGAGTGAGGTTTCGCCAAGGCTGCGCGACATATTGGAGACCGTTCCCGCCTATAAGCCTGGGCGGGTGCCGGTTAGTGTGTCTGGGCGGTCCTTCAAGCTGTCGTCGAATGAGTCACCCTACGGGCCGCTGCCCTCGGTAGCGGAGGCGATCGCCGACGCGGCCCGGGAGGTGAACCGGTATCCGGACAATGGCTGCGAGGCGCTGACCGCGGCGATCGCGGGCCGGTTCGGGGTCCCGGAGAGCCATGTCGCGACCGGGTGCGGATCGGTCGGGGTGGCTCAGCAGCTGCTGGCGGCCATCGGCGAGCCAGGTGCCGAGATCCTCTACGCGTGGCGCTCATTCGAGGCGTACCCGCCGCTGGCCGGCCTGTCCGGCGCCACCCCGGTCCAGGTGCCGCTGCGGGACGAGACCCATGACCTCAAGGCCATGGCCGACGCGATCACCGACCGGACCAGGCTGATCTTCGTCTGCAACCCGAACAATCCCACCGGCACCGTGGTCCACTCCCCGGAGCTGATCGAGTTCCTGGACGCCGTACCGCCGGACTGCCTGGTGGTGCTCGACGAGGCCTACCGCGAGTACATCCGCGACGAGGCGGTTCCCAACGGGATTGAGCTCTACCGGGACCGGCCCAACGTGGCAGTGCTCCGCACCTTCTCCAAGGCCTACGGGCTGGCCGGCCTGCGGATCGGCTTCATAGTCGCGCACGAGCCGGTGGCCGCCGCGGTCCGCAAGACGATGCTCCCGTTCTCGGTGAACAGCATCGCCCAGGCGGCGGCCATAGCGTCGCTTGACGCCGAGTCCGAGCTGCTGGAACGGGTGGAGTCCATGGTCAAGGAGCGGACCAGGGTCTGTGCGGCGCTTATCGCGCAGGGCTGGGCGGTTCCTCCGACCGAGGCCAACTTCGTGTGGCTCCGGCTGGGGGAGGGAACGGCCGCCTTCGCCGCCGAGTGCGAGCGCGCGGGCATCGCGGTCCGCCCGTTCGCCGGCGAGGGTGCCCGGATATCCATCGGCACGCCCGAGGCGAACGACGCTTTCCTGGCCATCGCGGCTGCCTTCCCGCACTAGATCCCGCGCGACGGGGTATTAGAGCCGCGGAACCTGGGTCGGGGGAGCCAGGTGAGAAAGCAGGGGGACAGGTGCGGCGCGTGACGGGGGCGTTGCTCGTGGCGGCCGTAGTGGCCGTCGGCGGCGCGGTGGGATGTCAGCAGGGGAGCGAAGCCGCGCAGCGAGTGATGGACGGGACGTCCTGGCTCGCTGGCGCGGCGTGGGCCGGCGCGCTGCGAACGGCAGGGGATGACGGGCCCCAGCAGGAGCTGGAGTCGACGAGCGCGGTGCGCGCCCAGGAAAGCCTGCCGGAGCCGGCCGCGTCCCCCACGGCGGACCCGCTGTCCGAACCGGACCAGGTGGGCGCGCTGTTCGCTGGCGGTACTCAGACCTGCACGGCGAGCGTAGTGGACAGCCCCGGCCGTGACCTGCTGATCACGGCGGCGCACTGCATCCACGGCGGAAAGGACGGCTGGTACACCCCGGACATCACGTTCGTCCCCGGCTACCAGAACGGCCAGCGTCCGTACGGCACCTGGTCACCGCAGCGCATGCTGGTCGATCCCCGGTGGATCACCGCCGCTGACCCGGACCTGGACGTGGGCTTCATCGTGCTCAAGCCGCTGCACGGGAAGCACATCCAGGACTTTCTTGGCGGTGACACGATCGGCGTCAACCAAGGTTTCACCAACCTGGTACGGGTAAGTGGTTACCCGGAGGGCGCTAGCCAGCCAGTTACCTGCGAGAACTGGACCAGCCAGCAGGCCGCTTACCAGGTCAGGTTCGACTGCGCGGGGATGCCCGACGGCACCAGCGGCAGCCCGTTGATAACGGGCTACAACCCGGCGACCGGGACCGGGACCATCGTCGGCGTGATCGGCGGCTACCAGCTTGGCGGGGACACCAGCTGGGTGTCCTACAGCCCGTATTTCAACCGGCATGTCTGGACCCTGTACCAGCAGGCGATTGGTGGATAACAATCATGAGGTCCATAACGGCGCTAGCTAGTCTCGCGGCGACCGTGTTCCTGATATCGGGCTGCGGCTCGTCGGGAAGCGTTTCACCCGGCGTCGCGCTCCAGGGTCCCGGCTACTGGACGCACGGGCGGCTGCTCGGCGCGCGGCCGTGGTTGTCGGGCACGGGAGGTCGGTCGGGGCCGGCTGGTCGGGGAGGCAGCGCGTTCCCGACACCGAACCCGTCCCCGACGGCGCACTCCACGCTGCGTGCCCTCCGGGTGGGAGGGCTGTTCGCGCAGAGCGCCGACGGTAACCACTTCTGCACCGCGAGCGTGGTGGACAGCCCCGGCCACAACGTGCTGATCACCGCCGCGCACTGCATCAATGCCGGGAACGGCAGCGGCTACCGCAGCAACATCGTGTTCATTCCGGACTACGCGGACGGGAACTCGCCGTTCGGGGTCTGGCAGCCGGAGAAGCTGATCGTCGACCCGCGCTGGGCGTCGGGCGCCGACCAGGACCTAGACGTGGGGTTCATCGTCCTGAAGCCGCTGGACGGCAAGAACATCCAGGATGTCCTCGGCGCTAACAAGCTCGGGATCAACCCGGGATTCAGCAACGTGGTCCGGGTAACCGGCTATCCGGACACCGCGAGCGAGCCGGTTACCTGCATGAACAAGACCACCCGGCAGGCCGCCTACCAGGTGAAGTTCGCCTGCGCCGGCTACCCAGACGGCACCAGT
The DNA here is from genome assembly GCA_050012355.1 of Streptosporangiaceae bacterium. Classification (GTDB taxonomy): domain Bacteria; phylum Actinomycetota; class Actinomycetes; order Streptosporangiales; family Streptosporangiaceae; genus JBEKHI01. The sequence goes on from JBEKHI010000450.1 coordinate 6,134, forward strand.
GGCAGCCCGTGGGTGGTGAAATTCGACCCGCAGAGCCGCACTGGCACCATCGTCGGTGTGATCGGTGGCTACCAGCAGGGCGGCGACACCGACTCGATCTCCTACAGCTCCTACTTCGACTCCGACATCGAGAAGCTCTACCAGGAGGCGACCAGCAGCGAGACAGGATAGTGGAAACTAGCCATCGGCACATTCAGGCGGTCGTCGCAACACGTGCTTGCTCGATTACTAGGAGTTTATCATATGCTTCGCGTGGAGTGAGGTAGCCGAGGCGTTTGCGGGGCCTGTCGTTGAGTTCGTCCGCGA
>JBEKHI010000451.1:0-6432 GCA_050012355.1 Streptosporangiaceae bacterium
CCAAGCGTCCGGCGGGCGCCGGGTCAGTGAACGGTGTTGCCGGAACCGGGGTAGTCATGATGCCTCCTGAGCTCTCCTGCTCGCTGGATGATGTGCTCGTCTCACCAGTCCGACAACGCAGCCCCCGAGAATGTGAGGTGACGCGCGCCCGCGCCATCACCTCTGCATTCGAGTTATCATGGTGAGTGTGGCACTACCTAGAAAAGAGTGTGGGTAATGCAGCACCGACCATAATGGCCGGGCGCGGCAGCAGAGCGAGATGGCCCGGATGCCCGGTTCGCGAACCCGCCGCGAGCCTGCCGGCGCGAAGTGCACATCACGTGCTCTTTCTGCGGAGCATCTGGGGCTGATGTGATGCAGGGTTCACACGAGGCTAGTGTTTTCCGTCCGGGCGCACTCGGCACCCCCGGCGATGGGCCATCGGTAGCGGATGGAAATATTTCAAAATAAGGCGTGTTCCGGCGTGTTGTCGGCCTTGACTGTGGTGCACTATGCGCCACGAGGGCGGAGACCGTCGACAATGACCGCCACGATCGTGGGCGCCCGCGCATCCCACTCCGATGCGGGAATACGCGACAACGCGCCCAAGAGAAGAATGACGTCAGCGGCATCAACCTCTTTGCGCACCTGGCCGACGGCTTTCCCCTGATCAAGCAACATCCCGAGTGCTACATCGAGTCGATGGTGCTGGTCTGAGTAGAGATCGCGCCACGCCGACGCCTCGATCGCCGCCATGACGCCGCGTTTGACCCGCGCGTACTCGACCAGCCGCTGCAGCCAGCAGGTCAGTGCCCCAAGCGGAGGATGTTCTGCCAGCAGCGGTGCCACAGCGTCGACAAGCTGGGTCAGCTCGTACCGGTACACCTCCGCCAGCAGGTGCTCGCGGGTCGGGAAGTGCCGGTAGAGGGTGCCCTGGGCAACCCCCGCCGACTTGGCGACCCGGTGCAGCTTCAGGTCAGCGGCCGCGCCGTTGGACTCACTCAGTTCGGCCCGCGCGGCCTCAACAATACGGTCGCGGTTGGCGACCGCGTCGGCCCGGCGCTCACGACTCGCCACGACGCTACCTCCCTTCCCCCGCAACAAAGCGGACAACTGTCCGGTACTGTGGAATGTAACCGGACAGTTGTCATCTTAGAGCAGGAGGCACCTCGATGAGCAGACTGGACAGCAAGGTCGTCGCCATCACCGGGGCCAGTAGCGGTATCGGCGCGGCAACCGCGCTGGAACTCGCGACCCGGGGCGCGGCCGTCGTGCTGGGCGCCCGGCGCACTGACCGACTCGACTCGCTCGTAACACGAATCCGAGCCGATGGCGGCCGCGCGGAGATGCTGGAAGTCGATGTCACCAAACGCGCCGATCTTGAGCAACTGGTGGCCTTGGCCGTGAACCGGTACGGACGCCTCGATGTCCTGGTGGCTAATGCCGGAGTCGCCCGGATCTCCCCCATGGCAGACCTGGACGTCGAGGACTGGGACGTGATGATCGACGTCAACCTGCGCGGTGTGCTGCACGGCATCGCCGCCGCGCTGCCGGTGTTCCGTGATCAGGGCCACGGGCACCTCGTCACCACCGTGTCGACGTCGGGCCTCAAGATCGTCCCGGCTCAAGCTGTCTACGCGGGCACCAAGAACGCCGTACGCACACTGCTGGAAGCCCTCCGCCAAGAGTCCACCGACGGCGTCCTGCGCACGACCTCCATCTCGCCGGGATTCGTACGTACCGAACTCGTCGACTACATCGACGACCCCGAACAGCGAGAGCAAGCCCAGCAGGCCATGGCGGCACTCGGCATCGGCCCCGACGCCGTGGCACGCGCCATCGCGTTCGCCATCGAGCAGCCCGACGACGTCGAAATCGGCGACCTGACCATCCGCCCTACCAGGCAAGGGTGAGAGTGGACGGTGCTGATCCAGCCACCGCCGTTATGGGCAAGAACAACATTGGCCATAACGGCGGTGGTGGCGGCCGAGGCGGAACCGAAGTAGCCGGGGTCCGGTCCTCAGCCCGCGTTCGGGTCAGGCGCCTCCCAGATGTCTAGCCGCACCCGCTTGCCGGTCAGTTCCTCCAGCTCGGCGCGGAGCCGGTCGGCCTCGGCACCGCGGTTACCAGCCAGCAAGATCGGCCGCGCGGCGCGGACCGCGGCGTCCTCCGCGACCTCCGTCTCGGCCCGCCGGTCATTGTCCGTCACGATTTGCGAGCCAGCGGCGACCGGTGCCTCCACCAGCCCGGCCAGCTCGATATGGTCGGCCAGTAGCCGGTTCGCCATCTCCCGCCGACCCAGCTCATCCGCCGCGGCGTACGACCGGGCCGTCTTGGCGGTCAGCTCCAGGTCCACATGCGGCGTCAGGTGCACCCGCAAAGTCACCGGCGCCTGGCCTGGGTCATGCTGGGCGATGATCTTGCGGCGGGCCACTGTGTACTTCTCGCCGGTCTCGTCGTGTTCCCTATTAAATATGCGTGTTGGCGCAGGTGGTGATGAGACGGGAGATGGCGGTGTGGCGGGTGTTCTGGGTGCCGCAGGATGCGGTGCGGACGGGGGTGCGGGGGCGGGTCCTTGCGGGCTGGGAGGATCTGTCGGCGCGGGAGGACCGGACCGGGATCAAGGCGGGCGACCCGGTCTTCCTGTCGCCGGATCACCGGGTGGACCCGCTTCTGGGCCTGTATGTTCAGTCTCCGGCGTTCCGGCGTTACACGGTGGAGACGAAGCGCAACTACGCGACGGACATCAAGCTGCTGCTGACGTTCCTGTGGGGCAGGGGCAAGGCGTGGACGGACGCGGCGGAGCGTGACCTGGAGGACTACGAGCACTGGCGGCGGTTCGCGGTGCAGAACCCGGACCGCATCGAGGGCTCGAAATGGGAACGCGAGCTGGCGACGTTCGCCGCCTTGTACGGGTGGGCCGTCAAGAACGGCTACGTGGCGCCGAACCCGGTGGCGATGAAGCAGGTCCGCGGCCGGAACGGCGACGTGGTGACGGTGCCAGCGGCACGGGCGAAGGACGCCCGGCCGTCCAACGTGCACTGGCTGACGCCGCGGACGTGGCGGAAGTGGATCGACGTCGGGCTGCGCGGCCACGGCCGCAGCGGGGTTCCGGAGCCGGGATGGGCAGGGCGGCTGGAGGACCGCAACGTCGCGTTCATCCGGCTGTTGGTCTCCTCGGGACTGCGCCGGGCCGAGGGCGGGTCGCTGCTCACGTTCGAGGTGCCGGAACTGCGGCTGGACGGGGGCCGCTACTACCGGGGAAAGGTGATGGCGGGGGTGACGCGGTCGAAGAAGGACCGCACGTTCTACGTCGCGGCGGACGCGGCCGGGGAAATCGAGGCGTACATCGACTCGTCTCGGGCGCACGCGGTGCGGAACGCGCAGCGGAAGGGGCTTTACGAGCGGCTTCCCGGGCTGCGGGTGGTCACCGAGGTCACCCGCCAGCTGAAGCCCGTCGTCCGCTGGCGCGAGAAGGACGGGACCGCCGGCGAGCTCCCGCTGAGCAGGCTGACGGCGGAAGAGCGGATGCTGCTGTTCACCGAGGGCCCGCACGGGCTCGAGCCCTTGTGGCTGTGGCTGAACGAGCGGGGCATGCCGTTCGCGGTCCACTCGTGGGAGGGCGTGTTCACGGCGGCCAACGAGCGCTGCGAGCGGGTGCTGACCCCGCCCGGCCGGGTGGGCCTGGACCCGCACCAGGTGTTCGCCCCCTACGCGACTCCGCACTCCGCACGTCACTCCTTCGCGCTCTACATGCTGGTCGTGCTCAACATCCTGATGGACCAGAAGTACGGGCTGACCGAGGAGGAACGCCGGGACTTCCGGCAGCTTTACGGGGATCCGTGGTTCATGGTCCAGCAGCTGCTCGGGCACGCCTCGCGGGAGACGACCGTCAAGTGGTATCTCGCGCCGGTGGCCGACCTGCAGCTGCGGTCGATGCTGGCCGGGGCCGCCGAGCCGGCCGCAGCCCCGATGCCCGAACTGGACGCGGCGTTCGCCCGGGTGGCCCGGGAGTCGGACGGCATCCAGGACCTCGGCGACATCGGCCAGGCGCTGTCCGGGGCAGCCTGGTGAGCGGGCGCGGGCACCGGGCGGCGCTGCCGGCAGGCGGCCACGCCCGGCCTGAGTACCTGGTCAGCGAGGGGGACGGTGCCCTGGTGGTGCGCCACTACAACCGCGAGGGTCGGGTTCGGGAGTACGACTTCACGGCGCTGCCGGTCCCCGCGGCGATGCAGGCCTCGCTGGCGGCGCTGTTCGCCGCCCGGTGCACGCCGGACCGCTGGTCCGTGCACGCCACGTCACGGGGAGCGTGGATCTACCTGCGGCAGTTCGCGGGGTTCCTGGACGGGCTGCCGCAACAGCCGCGCGACCTTGACGAGCTCACGCCGGGACTGGTCCGGCTCTGGCGCGAGAGCCTGTCGAAGGCGGGCGGCGCCACCGCCTTCGCGGTGGTCAGCGGACTGCTCCGCGATGACGCCAGGCTGCGGGAAGGCCGGGTGGCCGACGAACTGGCCCGGTACTACCGGAGGCCCTCCCGGAGCACGGTCCAGTCCTACAGCGAGGCGGAGTTCGACCGGATCACCGCGATCGCCCGCCGCCAGTTCCGGGCCGCCCTGCGGCGCATCAGCGAGAACGCCGCCCACCTGCAACGCTGGCGGGAGGGCAGCTTCGCCGAGGACACCACCGACTGGGTAATCGGGGAAGGGCTGGACATCCTCGCCCGCACCGGGGACCTTCCCAAGATCACCGAGACGAGCGGCAAGCGGACCGTCGTCACCTGGAAGTACCGCAAGGCATTCGGCGGGATGAGCGCCTCGGCCACGTGGCAGCGGCTGTTCCTGTCGCAGATGGACGCCGTGGCGCTGGGCGTCCTGCTGGTCGCCGAGTACGGCTGGAACCTCTCGGTGATCGACCGCGCCGAGGTTCCCCGGGCGTCCCCGGACCAGGGCGAGGACGGCCGCCCGACCTACCGCATACCGCTAGAGAAGCCCCGCCGGGGCGCCGGACGCCACTACGAGACCCGCAACGTCACTGACGACGGGGCAGCCTCGCCGGGGCGCCTGATCACCCAGGCCCTGGAAGCGACGCGGTTCGCCCGGGCGCTCGTCGAGGAAGCGGCCCCCGGCACCAACCGGCTGATCGTGTGGCGCACGGGCCGGGTCGGGCGGCAGCGGGAAGCGGACCAGGACTGCCGCCCGCCCGTCGGCCCGTTCCACTTCGGCATTCACTCGGACGCGGCGAAGGAGTGGGCCAAGGCCGAGGCCCTGGACGGCAGCCCGTTCAAGCGCGGGCGGCGCACGGTGATCGCGCTCGACCGCCGGGAACCCGGCCAGCACTCCCAGGGCACCCACGACCGTCACTACGTCCTGCCCGACAAGCGCGCCCAGGCCGAGGCCGTCGAGGTGATCGCGGCAGGCGCCGAGGACGCCGCCGGCCGCGCCCGCAGGGCGGTCCTGATCGCCCAGATACGGGACGCCCCCGCCCCCGGGGACTCCGAGACAGCCACGGCGGACTGCTCCAGCTACCACGACAGCCCCTACCCGTCACCGGACGGCGGCTGCGGCGCCTCGTTCCTGACGTGCCTGGCCTGCCCGAACGCACGGGTCCATCCCGGGCACCACCCCCGCCTCGCCCACCTGCACAAGGCGCTGGCCAGCCTGCGGTCCGTCCTGCCCCCGGCTGCCTGGGCAGCGGACTGGCGCGATGCCCACGACCGCCTGGACGACCTCCGGAAGCGGCTAGGCGACGGCCTCTGGGCGCAGGGCCTGGCGCAGGTCACGGACGCCGACCGCGAGCTCGTCAGTCACCTGCTGACCGGGACCCTCGCATGACTGCCGCCGCGGACCTCGACCCCTACCTGCTCCCGCTGCCGGCGCCGGGCAGCCCCGTCGTGCTGCCCCACCTGGCGACGCCCCTGCACGCCCACCTCAACGGCCGCTACGCCGACCCCGTCTGGCCGCTGGCCCCGCTGACGGAGAACCCCAGCGCTTCCAAGAAGGCGATCCGCTGGGCGCTATGGCCTGCCCCGCTCCAGGACGAGATGCGGCTGGCCACCTGGAACCTGATCAACGGCCAGCTCCGGCGCACGTTCCTGCAGGGGCACGGCGCCAGGATGAGGAGCCGCCTCAGCCTGAGCGACACATACAACACGGCCGGCCAGTGGAAGCAGTTCGCAAGGTGGCTTGAAGCGAGGGGAACCGGCAGCCTCGCCGAGTGCAGCACCAGCGTCCTGCACGACTACGGCCAGCACCTCCGCGACACGAGCCGTGATAGGGGGCCGGTCTTGAAGAGCCTGGTCGCGCTGACACGGCTGTGGGCACTCGACCAGCTCAGCGCCAGCCCGAGCGGCATCGGGCGGCCTCCGTGGGACGAGCTGGGCGTCGATGACTACCTGCCAGCCGTGAGCGCCGCGGGAGGGGAGAACGTCACCGAGCCGCTCGCCGAGCAGACCAT
>JBEKHI010000452.1:0-7132 GCA_050012355.1 Streptosporangiaceae bacterium
TCCGGCGGGGATTCACCAATAGGGGATACAGGTGATCGTGACCATGCGCAGTGAGGACCTGCCGGCTACGGACCGCTTCGCGTGGTGGTCCGAGCAGGTAGTGAGGGACACGGCCCCGACCGTGGTCGGCAGCCCGCCCGCCGCGGACTTCCGGGCCGTGGTTACGCTGGCGGACCTGGGCCCGGCCCGGCTGTCCGTCATGGCCTTCCCCGAGGTGCGTGCCGTGCGCACGGCAGCGCTGATACGCCGGTCTGACCCGGAACGCTACAGCCTCCACCTGATCACGCACAGCGCTGTCTGGTTCTCCCAGCGCGACCACTGCACCCGGGTCGGCACCGGCGATCTCACGCTCCTCGACACCTCGCAGCCCTACGAGCTCCGAGCGTTGCCCGGTGCCGACCCCGGGAAGGCACTGATGCTGCACTTTCCCAAGGCGGCGTTGCCGGTGCGCCCGCAGCGACTGGAGTGCCTGCTCGCGCGGCGACTGCCGGCCGACACCGGGATGAACGCGATCCTCGCCCGCTACATCATCAGCGTCGCCTCGGCCCTGGAACGGGGCGAGGTGAGCGAGCTCGAGACCGGGCGGCTGGGCGCGGTGGCCCTCGATCTGGCCGCCGCGGCCCTGGCCGCCCAGGTCGGCGCCGAGGACCGGATGACCCCCGAGACCCGCCGGCAGGCGCTGCTTTCCCAGATCGAGACGTTCATCGAGCACAACCTCGGCGACCCTGGCCTGACACCCGCTGCTATAGCCGCCTTCGAGCCCCGCGAGCTGACCGTGGCCGCCTGGATCCGGCATCTGCGCCTGGAGCGCTGCCGCGCCGATCTCGCCGACCCGCAGCTGCGTGGCCGGCCGGTCCATGCCATCGGCGCCCGGTGGGGCTTCCGCAGCTCCGCCGACTTCAGCCGCGCGTTCCGCGCCGCTTACGGCATGCCACCGGGCGACTGCCGCCGCCAGGCACTGGCTACCGAGGGTACGGCCGGGTCAGGATGAGTAGACCCACGGTCAATGAACAGGTGACGCTGCGGCAATGACACCTGCGCGAGATTCCGCGATCGTAATGGTGCACGTTCCTTGCTGTTCCGATTCGTACGGGGAGTCACCACATGTCAATTCGGCGCAAGATCCTGCTCGGACTCAGCGTTGCCGCGGTGGGCCTGTTGGCTCAGACGGCTAACGCATCGGCCGCGGTCCGTCCGATGACGTTCGACGAGTGCGGCACCAATGGCGGTAGCGGCGTCTACAACTGCATGTACATTTCCGGCGGCGGTCTCAGCGCTACCGAGATTCGTGGCTGGTCAACCGACTTCTCGCATCTCATCAGCGGCGCCTACGGCACAGACGTCCTGGTCCACGAGGAGGTGACCGCGCCGAACGGCACGATCTGCAACTCGGACACGGTCACCTTGTCGAGTAGCGACCAGATCGTCAGCTGCCAGCTGGAACCGGGCGGGAGTTTCCCCATAGCCGCGGGGACCTACTGCTCGATCCTTTGGTGGTACGACAGAGGCGCCGGCGCATACGAGAACCTTGCCGAGAACTGCGGAACGGCCTCCTCCTAGTACGGCAACAGCGTGGGGCAGCGGGCGGTGACGGCGAGGAACGCACTGCCCGGCCGCATGGAAGCCTGCCCAGTCCCCGGTGGCGGGTCGCCGGGGACTGGGCAGCAGTCAAAGCGCTCGCCAACGTGGCCGGTATCCGAGTCGGCCCTTACTGCGCCGCCCCCGTGACTTCCGCGCCCTGCGCAGCCTCCGCCGCACGCGCTGAGACGGCGGCCGCCGCGCGCCGGTCGCGGCCGGTGAGCTTCCAGCCGGCGAGCCGCGCGGCCACAGCGGGGGTCGGCGGGAAGGCGCCGAGTTGGCCGAGCATGGTCAGGTCGTCGCGGACGGCCTCGTGGCGGACCACCTTGCCGTCGCGCACCGTCAGTAGGTGGATTTGCTCGTAGTCCAGCTCGCGGCCGGTCGGCGGCAGGATTTTGTCCAGCTTCCCGTCGCGGAAAAGCACGAACGGGCCGGTGTGCCGTCCCTGCATGTGTACCCGGACGAACACCTGGCCGCGCTCGTCGTCGACGCCCGTGTCGAGGACGGGGAAGCGCAGGTCGGTGAACGCCGAGCGCATCCAGGCGCTGCTGGCGAGCACCCCGGCCGGTCCGGGGATGGCGCAAGCGTCGGGGGAGCTGACTGCCTCCCGGTTGTGGAAGTCGGCGCCGACGACCTCGGCGGCGAGTGCCGGGTCGCCGGTCTCTATGACCTTGAAGATGGAGCGCGCGCTGTCGGTGGCGTTGGTGCCCATGGGAACTCCGGGGTTGTGGGTCAGTGGACGAGGCGCCTCGCCGAATTAACTCGGCATGGCACCTATTGAATCGACACATGATGCATTCAAGAAGTCCGGCCGGTAAACTGGCGGCTATGCCGACCAAGCGCGCCTACGCCTCCCCGCTACGGGAGAAGGCGGCGGCGCAGACGCGGGAGGAGATCCTGCGGGCCGCGACGGAGCTGTTCGGGCAGCGCGGCTACGGCCTGGTGACGATCGCGGACATCGCCGCCGCGGCGGGCGTCTCGCCGAAGACCGTGTTCGCGAGCGCGGGCAGCAAGCGCGAGATCATGGATCGCATCATCGACGCGGGCGTGGCCGCTGGCCGGTGCGACGAGGCGATGCGGGGGCTGCTGGAGCTGCGCACGCCGCGGGAGGTCCTCGCGGCGCTGGTGGCGGGCATCCGCTTCGGCACGGAATCGCAGTTCACGGTGCACGAGGCGATCCGGCTGGCGCTGCCTGTGCACGAGGACGGCGCGGCGCTGTGGGAACGGTCCACCCGCAGCTCTCGTGCGGCGCTGGGCGACGCGGCACGCCACCTGCACACCCTCACGCCGCGCCCGCGCTACGCGGCAAAGGAGACCGCCGACCTGCTCTGGCTCTGGTTCGGCCCGCACGGCTGGCGCGCGCTCGTCGTCGAGGCCGGGTGGTCCTGGGACAGCGCCGAAGCCGCGATCCGCGAGACGGCCATCGCAGCCCTCTACGACGAGTGCTGAACTCGGGCGCATAGCGGAGCGTTGCTGGTGAGTGCTGCACCAACCAGCAAAGAGGCTGGTCAATGCAGCATTCACCAGCAACGAGGCACCAATCCGCAGATCACCCAAGCAGCACCTGCACCGCTAACACCACGACCATCACCAGCCTTGGGGGCAGCCACTAGCTGCGGGCAGTACGGCCGACGCCGGTGAGTAGACGCAGGGTCAATGAACAGGTGACGCTGCGGCAATGACAAATGCGCAAGATTCCGCGATCGTAACGGTGCACGTTCCTTGCTGTTCCGATTCGTACGGGGAGTTACCACATGTCAATTCGGCGCAAGATCCTGCTCGGACTCAGCGTTGCCGCGGTGGGCCTGTTGGCTCAGACGGCTAACGCATCGGCCGCGGTCCGTCCGATGACATTCGATGAATGCGGCACAAACGGCGACGGCGCCTACAACTGCATGTACATCGAAGGCGGCGGAGACTCGGCTATCGAGGTTCGCGGCTGGTCGGACCCTGGCAGCAAATTTATTGGCTGGGACGCCCACGAACAAGTCGTAATGCCGAATGGCGGCACGTACTGCAACTCGGCCACGATCGACATCACCAACTCCAGCGATGTCGTAGGCTGCCAGGGCGGTCCCGGAAACATAGAAACAGGTCAGTGGTGCGCGATTCTCTGGGTTTATGTGGATGGCGGGAATTACGAAAACGCAGCTGAGAACTGCGGCACCGTCAGCGCCTAGGTTCTCACTGCGCCCGTATGCCGGATCGTCCGATGATCCGGCATACGGGGGCAGTTGGGCACTGTGGGACCATTGGTTCGTGAGAGATGAAAGAGATGAAACCAAGCGGGGAGCACGCAGTCCCCGGCTAGGCGGGAGACCCGGCGGCATGGAAATAGCAGCGGTGATACTGCTGCTCGTTGGTGGCTTCTTCTTCCTGGTGGGATGGATCGAAGGGAACCCAGTTCTCGCTCGGATGCGCATGGCAGTTGCAATAGCCATACCGGCGATGCTGCTGGCGGGGTGCGGCGGGAACGCTGCGAAAGCTCCCAGCGCCACGGCTCCCAGCGCAACTCTGATTGTTCAGCAGATGAAAGACGCAATGAGTGACGCGACGAGTGTGCATATTGACGGCAGCGTCACACGCAACGGGCTGGAGATCTTTCTTAATGTCAGCCTGGAGCGATCGGGTAGAGCAAAAGGTGTCATTCTGACAGCCACGCCAAGCGCGATAAAATCAGAAGCCGGCGGGCTGAATATCCTAACGATCGACAGCGATGATGTCTACTTCGAGGTGACACCCACGTCCCTGAAGACCTTCAAAGCACGGGCTTCGCTGTGCAGCACCGAGTGCGGCAAATTTGTAAAGATACCCGCCAGCCAGGCCAAGTCGCTCAGTGCTAATTTCACCATGACTGGCGTTCTGGGTGGCTTCACCGGCGAATATCCCTCCTTTACCATACAAGGCACGGCGATCGTGAAGGGGGTGCGGGTCAGAGTTCTGCGAGCTGTTGGCACCACGATATATGCCGCAGCAGCAGGTACGCCGTTCCCCGTGGTAGTTGATGAGTCAGGGAGCTACGGCAACGGCGAGCTGGTATTCACCGAATGGAATGCGGTGCCAGCCATTACGGCCCCACCGCCCGGCCAAGTGGTCAGCATGAGCAGTCTGACCGGCTAGGAGAACACCGCCTTGACCCGCACGCGTTCCGTCACCCGGCAGGCCCGCAGAGGGTTCGCGAATCAGGCATCCGCGTCATCTCGCCCTGCTGCCGTGCCCGGTGATTGTGGTTGGTGCGGCACTACCCATACTCTTTTCTAGGTAGTGCCGCACCAACCACAATCATTCGAATGCGTGGGCAGCGACGAGGGTCGACACAACCGGGTGATACCGCACAAAACCGGTCGGCCGCAACGACACGCCGCAAACTCATGTTGTTCTGGAATGTGTGCTTATGACCGGGAATCGGTCCATGCCCAGCTGTCGTCAAAGGTTGCTGCTCCTTGGCGGTATTGAATGCCCGCTGGGCCCGCTCGGCCCGGCGCATAGCTTCTTCGACGGTGCCCGGCTCAACGCCTCGTCCGCGACCTGACCCGCTGCCCGGTCTCCGACTCGGTCTTTAGACGCGGGTTCCCTTCGGTTTCGCTTGCTTGAGTGAGGGCTGCCTCTGCTGCCCGCTATGCCTCTAGGCCCCGCGCTAGCCACGCGGGCGTGTCAGGCCGACCGCCGCTATTCCCGACGAGGTGCCGGAGCGTGGTCTCGACCTGCGACAGGGCGCCTGCGCCCACCTCCTTCTCCCACTGCCCGCGCAGCTTGTCGAAGATCTCCTCGCCCTCGCGCAGCATCGCGAGCCCGTGGCCGGTGACGTACAGGCGCATCCGGCGCTTGTCGGCCGGGTCGGGCTCGCGGGCCACGTAGTTGCGCTCTTCCAGGGCGGCGATGGTCTTGGCGGCCGCCTGCTTGGTGACCGACATCCGCCGGCCCAGGTCGGAGGCATTGTCCGCGCCGGACAAGATCGCCTGCAGGGCGAACTCCTGTGCGGGGCGGATCTCCTCGTACCCGCGCGCAGTGAGCTCGGCGGTCGCCTGGTCAACCAGGATGCGGAACCCCCCCAGGAGCAGCTGCGCGAGGTCGGCACCAGATCGGGACATGGCGCCAGTCTATGACGGCCATTGACAAAGACAACCTTGGTTGTCTATTGTCATAGACAACCAAGGTTGTCCATTAAGGAGTCTCTCATGACCGCCATCACGCCCGCCATCACGCCCGCCGGCGCAACCATCCCCGGCGTCACCCACCACCTGGCCGACGTCAACGGGGCCCGGCTCCACTACGTGTCCGCCGGCACCAGCGGCTCCCCGATCCTGCTCGCCCACGGGTGGCCCGAGTCGTGGTGGGCCTTCCGCAAGCTGATCCCGCTGCTGGCGCGCAGGCACCGGGTCTTCGCCGTGGACCTGCGCGGCTTCGGTGACTCCAGCACCGCCGACGGCAGCTACGACGCCGCCGTCGCCGCCGAGGACCTGCACCACCTGGTGCGGCACCTCGGGGCCGGCCCGGTCCACTTCTCGTGCCAGGACGCCAGTGGGCCGCCGGGTTTCCGCTTCGCCGCCACGCACCCCGATGAAGTCCGCAGCTTCATCGCGATCGAGACGGCCCTGGCCGGCTACGGGCTCGAGTCCTTCGCCGACGTCGCTCACGGCGGCTCCTGGCACGTCGGATTCCTCGGCACACCCGGCATCGCGACGATGCTGCTGCCCGGCCACGAACGCGACCTGCTGGCCGGCTGGGCCTATCCGATGTGGACCGCGGTCAAGGGCTCCGTCACCGACGACGACCTCGACGAGTTCACCCGCACCTACGCCCGCCCGGACGGCTGGCGCGGCACCGAAGGCCTCTACCACTCCATCTTCACCGACGACGGGCAGACCAGGGCCCTGGCCGAAAAGCAGCCGCTGGCCGTCCCCGTCCTCACCGTCGGCTCCGTCAGCGCTGCGCTCACCGAGCAGACCTTCCGTCAGGTCACCTCGGGCCAGGTCACCTCGGTACGACTCGAGGGAGTCGGGCACCTGGTCGCGCAGGAGGCCCCCGAGGCGCTCGCCGCCGCCATCGGCGAATTCACGGAGCGCATCGACAACGGCTAGGTCCAGTGGCCGGTGACGCCCGCCCCGGCCGAGGTGACGTCCTGACGCGGAGTTTTCAGCCCCGTGGGGCTCAGCAGTGCCTGGCCCTCCGGATTAGGGAAGACTTTTCTACAGCATTTGTAAAAAGGTCTTCCCGAATCCGGGCCATCGCCCGGGGGTCAGGGGCCTTCGATCAGTGGGGGGACGCAGTCGGCGGGGAGGCCCCAGGGGTTGCGGTCTTCGGTGGCCCAGGACTCGCGGTGACGTTCCTGGGTGGGCGGGGTGACGGCGCTGGAGGCCGGGGGCAGGAAGCCGGAGGTGGCGGGGGCCGGGATACCGGGGGCGGCGCCGGCGGAAGGGATCGCCGCGGTGCTGGCGGGCTGGACCGGGAGCGGGAGGGCGCCGCCGGACAGGCCGCTGTCCAGGGTGGGTAGTTCGGGGAGCGGCTGGGCGCTGAGGGGCGGCGTGCCAGCGGTGAGTCCGGGCGCGGGGGC
>JBEKHI010000453.1:0-6378 GCA_050012355.1 Streptosporangiaceae bacterium
CCAGGACTCGCGGATCCTGCAGCTCGCTTCGCTCAGCTTCGACGTGGCGACCGAGGAGATCCTCACCGCGCTCGGAGTGGGCGCCACGCTGGTGATCGCGCCACCGCAGATCATGGCGGGCAGCGAGCTGGCCGACTATCTCGAATACCAGGCAATTAGTTACCTCGAGATCTCGCCCTCGGCGCTGGCCAGCCTTCCGGCCCGCGAGCTCCCGGATCTCCGGGTGCTGAACGCTGGTGCCGAAGCCTGCCCGCCCACCCTGGTGGACCAATGGTCGGCGGGACGGGTGATGCTCAACAGCTACGGTCCCACCGAAGCGACCGTGACTAGCTTGATCAGTGATCCGCTGGCCGGCGGCGGGACGGCGAACCCGCCGATTGGACGGCCGGTGCGCAACAGCAGGGTGTTCGTACTGAATGAGCGGCTGGAACCGGTACCGCCGGGAGTAGCGGGCGAACTGTACGTGGCCGGGCCGGGGCTGGCCCGGGGATACCTGCGACGACCGGGCCTGACCGCGGACCGGTTCGTGGCGTGCCCGTTCGGGAGCCTGGGAGAGCGGATGTACCGGACCGGGGACCTGGCGCGCTGGCGGAGTGACGGACAGCTCGATTTCGTGGCCCGCGCCGACGATCAGGTGAAGGTGCGGGGGTTCCGGATCGAGCTCGGCGAGGTAGAAGCGGCGCTGGCCCGAGTGCCGGGGGTCGGCCAGGCGGTAGCGATGGTCAGGGAGGACCAGCCGGGGGACAAGCGGCTGGTCGCCTATGTGGCCCCGGAACCGCTAGACAGCAGGATGCTCCGAGCCGCGGTGGGCGCCGTGCTGCCGGAGTACATGGTCCCCTCAGCGGTGGTGGTGCTGGCGGCCTTCCCGCTGACCGTGACCGGAAAGCTCGACCGCCGGGCCCTTCCCGCCCCGGACTATCGGGCGCGGGACCACGTCGCGCCCCGCACGCCCGTGGAAGAGACGATCGCCGGCATCTGGACGCGAGTGCTCAGGATCGATCAGGTCGGGGTACACGACAACTTCTTCGAGGTAGGCGGTCATTCGCTGCTCGCCACCCGGGTGGTCGGGGAGCTGCGGAAGGCCTTCGACGGTGCCGTCAGGCCAGTCAGCGTGATGGACATGTTCACCCACCCGACGGTGGCCGAACTCGCGGCGCTGCTCGCCGAGGCCAGCGACGAGCCGGCCGAACGCCGGCTGCTGTACGAACTCACCCCGCCCGTCACCGAGCCGACACTGTCGATGGTATGCGTTCCCTACGGAGGTGCGAACGCCAGCGTGTACCAGCCGCTCGCCAAGGCGCTCCCCGCGGGCTGCTCGCTGTACGCGATAGAGCTCCCCGGCCACGACCCCGCGCTGGACAGCGAGCACCTGCCTATCGAGGAGGTAGCCGACGCATGTGCCGCCGAGATCTTGCGGCAGGTTCAGGGACCGCTGGCCCTCTACGGGCACTGCGCCCCCGGCGGGGCGCTCGCGATAGCCATCGCACGGCGGCTCGAGACGGCCGGGCGCTCGTTTGACGCCCTGTACCTAGGGGGAGTCTTTCCCTCCGCCCGGCCAACCGGGAAGATACTGGGTCCGGTCGGCCGCCTGCTCGACGCCGAGCGGCTACGCGGCGACCGCAGCGAAATGAACGAGCTGGTCGGCATGGGCGTTGACATGGCTGGCCTGGACCCGGACCAATTGCGCTTCATGCTCCGGGCCACCCGCAAGGACGCCCGCCTCGCGATGTCCTACTTCACCGAACTGCTGGCCGCCAGCCCGCGCAAGCTGCGGGCACCGGTGATCTCGGTAGTGGGCAGCCGGGATCGTGGCACGGACTACTACCAGGAGCGGTTCAGGGAATGGGCCTTCCTGTCCGATTCGGTCACGGCCGTGGTGCTCGACGAGGCCGGTCACTTCTTCATGGCGCACCGCGCGGAAGAGCTCGCCGAGATACTGACCCGGGTGCATCCGGTGATCCTGACGGGAGGCACGGAAAGCCTCACCAGGAACGCCCGCGGTCCCGGAGCGACCTGGTGGCTGCACGACAGCGTCACCGTTGCTGAAGAGGTCAGCGTCAGCCGTGACGAGCCGGCTGGTAACCGCCGGCCAGGCCTGGGGCGTTTCATGGTGGTCGCCCTCGCGCAGCTCGTCTCGATCACCGGCTCGACCCTGACCGAGTTCGCGCTGCCCTTGTGGGTATACCTGCATACTGGCTCGCTGCAACGATTCGGGTTGCTCGCGGCCGTCGGCGTGCTGCCGGGCCTGGTCGTCGGACCGCTCGCGGGGGCGATCGTCGACCGCTGTGACCGGCGGCATGTCATGATCGGCAGCGGTCTCGCGGCCGGGGCCGCCGAGGCCGTGCTGCTCGCGCTCACCTGGAGCGGCGAGCTTCAGCTCTGGAACATATATGTGCTGGTCGGCCTGTTGTCGATTGCCGTGATGTTTCAGCGGACCGCTTACGCGTCGGCGATTCCGCAGATCGTGCCCAAGAGATATCTCGGGCATGCGAACGGCATGGTTCAGGCCGGGTACGGGTTCGGCCAGCTCATAGCGCCACTGTTCGGTGTGGGGCTGCTGGCCCTGATCGGCCTGCGGGGGATCCTGGCGGCGGACGTGGCGAGCTATGTCGTCGCCATCGGAGTCGTGCTGTGCGTCCGGTTCCCACCACTGATGGCGCTGCAGCGCGCCGAGTCACTGATGGCCGAGGTGGTCAACGGCTACCGGTTCGTGCTGCACAATCGCAGCTTCCGGGCGATGCTCATCTTCTTCGCGGCCAGCAACCTGCTTCTTACGCCGTTCTTCATCCTGCTCTCGCCGCTGGTGCTGTCCTTTGCGCATCTGCCCGAAGTCGCGATCGCCACGGCGGCCGCCGGATCCGGGGGTCTGCTGGCCGGCCTGGCCATGAGCGTGTGGGGTGGGCCGAGGCGGCGTCGCATGGCCGGTGTCTGCGCTTGCGAGCTGGTGCTGGCCCTGTCCGCGGTGGTGACCGGCCTCAGGCCAGATCTGGCCTTGGTCATGCTGGGTGCTTTTGGCATGACCTTTTCGCTGGGCCTGGCCAACGGCATCGTCATGACCATCATCCAGACCAAGGTCCCGCTGCGGCTGCAAGGCCGCGTCTTCGCAATAAACCTGACCATCGCCGGGGCGACGGTACCCATCGCTTTTGCCGTCATCACACCGTACGTGACGCGGGTGCTGGATCCAGTCGTAACGGCCAGCGGACCGGCCGGCGACGCCGTCCGGGCGGTCGTCGGAGGGACCGGGCCAGGCCGGGCGATCGCATTGTTCTACGTCGTCTGCGGCCTAGCGCTGGCACTCCTGGTGCTTGGCGCGCGGCGAACCCGGGTCCTAGCCCGGTTCGACGACGCGGTACCCGATGCCCTCGCCGACGACCTGCTGGGCATCGCGGCGATCAGATCAGGCCTTCCTCCTGCCACAACCACCCCACGTCCCTAGACCCAGGGGATTGCGGCGGGGGAGGCGGCGTGCGGTCGACTCCTGAGCAACCCACGGGAGATCGATTTTTGCGGTGTGGAGTAAATATTTCTCATATCTAGATCTAGATATTGCGTCTATATGTCGATGAGGTTACAGTCACTTTTACCTCCATCTCCCAACGGCAATCCCCACCAGCGAATCGCTCGCAGGCCCGGTCCAGAGAGCCCGCGAGCCTTCCACCGCACCCGGTAACGCGGCAAGCCGTCGTGGCTCCGCCTCCTCAGCCCCTCGCCGAAAGGAGCAAAGGTGTTCCAGTCCATCGGCCAGATCAGACGCATCCTCGCATTGGCGGGCACCGCCGCGATGCTGACGTACGGTAGCGTCTTCGCCCTGGCGCCTCAGCCGGCGTCGGCCGCCACCAGCACCGCTACCGTCGCCGCTAGAGTCGCCCCGACCGTCAAAGCCGCCGCTACTACCACGGCTACCGGCGGCAGCGGGGCGAGCTTGCCCTACGTCGAAGTGCTGGCGCAGAACTCAGCTACCAACGGAACGATCATCGGCCCGAGCTACACCCAGGGTCAGCTAGCCGATGAGGCCGTCGGGCGCGAGGCGGTGACCCTGCAGGGTACCGGCGAGTACGTCACGTTCACCTCGCCGATAGCGACCAACTCGATCGACTTCCGGTACAGCATCCCGGACTCCTCGGATGGCTCGGTCTACACCGCGCCGCTGTCGCTGTACATCGACGGCACTCAGCAGCCCGACTTCACGCTGACCAACGCGTACAGCTGGTATTACGGCAGCTACCCGTTCGTCAACACGCCAAGTTCTGGCACCCCGATGCACTTTTTTGACGAGGTGCATCGGCTGTTCAGCACGACGTATCCGGCCGGCACGACCTTCACGCTGCAAATCAACTCCGAAGACACCGCGTCCTCCTACACGATCAACCTCGCGGACTTCGAGGACGTCGGCCCGGCGCTTACCCAGCCCGCTGGCTCGGTCTCGGTCGTCAGCGAGGGCGCCGACCCGACCGGCGTGAACGACTCGACCACCGCGTTCAACGACGCGATCGCCGCGGCCGGCGCCGGCGGCACGGTGTGGATTCCGCCGGGCACGTATGACATCCCCGGCCACATCACCGTCAACGACGTGACGGTCGAGGGTGCCGGTATGTGGTACTCGACCATCACCGGCGCGGAGCCCGGTTTCTTCGGCCTCGGTACCCCCGACAGCTGCGGGGTCCCCAACAACGCGGCCGGGGTCAGCACCGACGTCCACCTGTCCAACTTCGCGATCTCCGGCAATGTCCAGATACGCGAGGACTGTGACCAGGACAACGGCATCGGCGGCGCGATGAGCGACTCGACGATCTCCGACATCTGGATCGAGCACATGAAGGTCGGCATCTGGATGGACGGGCCGATGACCGACCTGGACATCAGCGGCGTGCGCATCCGCGACACCACCGCGGACGGCATCAACCTGCACGGCGGCGTCACCGACTCGACGATCACCGATAGCGAGATCCGGAACACCGGCGACGATGGCATCGCGCTGTGGGCGGACGCCACCCTCGGCGCGGACTCCGGCGACACGATTTCCGACAACACTCTGCAGCAGCAGCAACTCGCCAACGGAATCGCGGTCTACGGCGGCAACAACAACACGGTCACCGGCAACCTGGTAGAGGACACCGGCATCAACGAGGGCGGCGGCATCACCGTGGCCCAGCGGTTCAGCTCCACTCCGCTCGGACTGACCACGGTCACCAACAACACCATGATCCGGGACGGCCAGCTCGACCCGAACTGGCAGTTCGGTGTCGGCGCACTGTGGTTCGACGCTGACCAGACCTGGGGCGGCGGCCCGGTCAATGTGTCCAACGAGCTGATCGAGCAGAGTCCGTTCGAGGCGATCCAATGGGTCGAGGGCACGATCACCGGCGTCAACCTCAGCAACATCTCGATCATCGGCACCGGCACCTTCGCCCTCCAGGAGCAGACCGGCGGCTCGTCCACGGTCACTAACGTCACGGCGACCGGCGTGGCGCAGGCCAACGAGGGCAACGCGCCCAGCTATAGCTGCGAAGGCACCAGCTTCACGCTCACCGATGACGGCGGAAACTCCGGCATCAGCCCGACCCAGTGCAACAGCGACGACCCCACCCCCGTCTACCCGCCGTACCCTGCCTCCACCGTGACGGCCGCCCCGAGCGCGCTGAACTTCGGCTCGCAAGCCGATGGCACGACCAGCGCCGCGCAGACCGTGACGGTCTCCAACCCGACCAGCTCGGCCGCCTCGGTCTCGTCGATCTCGGCCAGCGGCGACTTCGCTCAGACCAACACCTGCGGCTCGTCGATCGCGGCTAACGGCTCGTGTACCGTCAGCGTGACGTTCACGCCGACGGCGGCCGGAACCCAGACCGGCAGCCTGACCATCAACGCTGGCGGTGTCACCAACACGGTGAGCCTCACCGGCACTGGCACCGCACCAGGGCCGGTGCTCAACGCCTCCCCAGCCGGGCTGTCCTTCGCCGGCACGGTGGTCGGTTCCACCTCCGCCACGCAGACCGTGACGATCACCAACTCGGGCACGACCGCCGCCACCGTCTCCGGCGTCTCGGTGACCGGTCCCTTCAGCCAGACCAACAACTGCGCCAGCATCGCGGTCAACGGCTCCTGCACGGCGACGGTCTCGTTCACACCCACCGCAGGGGGAACGAGCACCGGCACGCTGACCGTCACCAGCAACGCCAACAACAGCCCGACCACGGTCAGCCTGACCGGGAACGGCATCAGCAGCACCACCAACATCGCGCTCAACCAGCCGATCACCGCCAGCAGCGACGAAAGCTCGACCTACGACGCCGCCATGGCCAACGACGGAAACACCAGCACCTACTGGGAGGGTCTGGACGGCAGCGGCTACCCGCAGACGCTCACCGTCAACCTCGG
>JBEKHI010000454.1:0-6370 GCA_050012355.1 Streptosporangiaceae bacterium
GCTCACCCCATCGGCGAGCAGCTTGCCGAACTCATCAAGCGGCAGCCCCTGCTGCCGGTCGCCCCAGGGGTCGTCGGTAGGGAATCCGGCGGTCATGGTGAGCAGGTTCCGCAGCGTCACCGGCCGCGCGTCGGGGGTGACCATGGCCCAGCCACGCAGTTCGGGTACGTAGCTGGCGGCCGGGTCGTCGAGCGCGAGCGCGCCCTCGTCCCGCAGCGACAGGATCACCGAGGCGGTGAACGACTTGGACATCGACGCGATGCGGAACACCGTGTCCTGGCCGGGCACCTGGCCGCCGCCGACGACCTGTTCGCCCGCCCCCCAGGCATGCACCAGTTCCCCGTCGATCACGATGCCGTAGGCGACGCCTGGCTGCCTGCCGCCGGCCGCGAAGTCCGCGGTTACCTGGTCAAGCTGGCCGAAGTCGATGCGGGAGTGGCTGGACACGCCGTCTAGTGTGCCACGCCACACTATTGGCCTTCCCGGCGACCACGTGCGATTATCGGCTTGTCCGGGTACGCCATAAGGGCGACTCGAGATGCGAAAGGTGCGACGATGCAGTCGAGAGTTACCGTACGTGATCTAGCCGCGATGAAGGCGCGAGGCGAGAAGTGGCCGATGCTCACCGCCTACGACGCCCTAACCGCCGGAATCTTCGACGAAGCGGGCATACCAGTCTTGCTCGTGGGCGATTCGGCCGGAAACGTGGTTTTCGGGCATGAAACCACGATCCCGGTCACCGTGGACGACCTGATCCCGCTCACCGCCGCCGTCGTGCGCGGCACCAAGCGCGCGCTGGTCGTCGCCGACCTGCCGTTCGGCTCCTACCAGGCGTCCCCGGCCGCCGCGCTGGCCTCGGCTACCCGGTTCTTCAAGGAGTCGGGCGCCCACGCGGTGAAGCTGGAGGGCGGCTCCCGGGTCGCGCACCAGGTGGAGGAACTGGTGGCGGCGGGCATGCCGGTTATGGGGCACCTGGGCCTCACTCCGCAGTCGGTGAACGCGTTCGGCGGGTTCCGGGTGCAAGGGCGCGGTGAGGACGGCGCCAAGCTGCTGCAGGACGCCAAGGCCCTGCAGTCGGCCGGCGCGTTCGCCCTGGTGCTCGAGGCCGTCCCCGCCGACCTGGCGACCCGGGTGGCCCAGGAGCTGTCCATTCCGGTCATCGGCATCGGGGCCGGGCCTGGCTGCGACGCGCAGGTCCTGGTCTGGCAGGACATGGCCGGGCTGACCACCTCGGGGCCGAAGTTCGTGAAGAAGTACGCCGACGTTGCCGGGGTACTGCGCGACGCGGCCCGTGCCTACGCGGCCGAGGTGGCCGCGGGCACGTTCCCCGATGAGGAGCACTCCTACCGGTAAGCCGGCTAGATGCCGGTGACGCGGATGCCGGAGTGCGCCTTGTACCGGCGGTTGATCGCGATCAGGTTGGCGGTGAACGCCTCGACCTGGCCCGCGTTCCGCAGCCGGCCGGCATAGACGCCGCGCATCCCGGGGATCCGGGCGGCCAGCGCCTGCACCAGGTCGGTGGCCGCCCGGTCCTCGCCGAGCACCAGGATGTCCTCCTCGAAGCTGGCGACCTCCGGGTCCTGCAGCAGCTTCGCCGACACGTGGTGGAACGCTGCGACGACGGTCGTGTCCGGCAGTACCGCCGCCGCCTGCTCGGCCGCGCTGCCCTCGGGTACCCGGATCGGGTACGGCCCGTGGTGGTCGAAGCCAAGCGGATTCACGCAGTCCACCAGGATCTTCCCGGTCAGCTGGTCTTTGAGCCCGGCCAGCAGCTCGGCGTGGCCTTCGTAGGGCACGGCGGCGATGATCACGTCCGCGGCGGCGGCCGCGTGGGCGTTGGCCATCCCCTCCAGGCCAAGCTCAGCGGCCGTCTCGGCCGCCCGCCCGGCGCTGCGCGACCCGATGATCACCCGGTTCCCGGCCTTGGCGAATTGCCTGGCGAGCCCGCGGCCCTGGTCTCCTGTCCCGCCCAGTATGGCGAGCACAACGTCATTGACTTCGGTCATGGCAAGGATTTTGTCACCTCTATAAGGCTGCGAAACGTCCCGGGCCGGTGCACCATGGATAGGTGGACGCGGATCAGGTCGCTACGCTACGTGCGCTACTGTCCCCCACCGGATGGATCGAGCGCACCGAGACCTTCGCCCGGATGCTCCGCTCCACCCGGTCACCGGGCGGGCTGCTGCTAGTCGGCACCCCAGCGGAAGAGCCGTGGCACCTGGCGGCCCATCTGGATGAGGAAAGCCGCTACTCGGGGATTCTCGAGCTGGCACCGACGCTAGTCCGCTGGTCGCCGCCGGACGGCGCGCCTGCCCACCTGCGAGTGGGCATGGACCGGCTGGAAGCCGCTCAGCGCGGCGAGATCGTGTTCGTCGTCACGCCGGAAACGGCCCCGGTACCGCTGCTCGAGCGAGTCAACGACGCCCGCAAGACCGGAGCCACCGTGCTCGCCCTCAACCAGGGAGACCCCGAGCTTGAGGGGCTCGCCCACGAGTCGCTTATCGTTCCCGAGCAAGCCGACAGTTACGTGTCATTCAGCGCCGTCCAGCACCTGGTCAGCGCGGCCGCCGGCGACCGCGACGTCCCCGGCCGGGGCCCCGCCCCCGGGCGCGGCCTCCGCGCCCGGCTGGCCCGCCTGCTAGAGGCGGTAAGCGGCCCGGTCGCCTGAACCGCCCCTCCCGCTTAGCTGTCTAGCGACAGGACCATGGTCGGGCGCTCGATGATGTGGTCGGGGCGCAGCGGGCGGACAGCGGTACCGATCGCGAAGAACTCGGTGGTGTGGCTGCCCCAGGTGTGACTGTGCTGGCGGAGCTGCACGCCGACGATGCCCTCGGCATGCAGCGCCTCGGCCTCGGCCTGCATCCGGGACATCGCGAGCTCGCGAGCGTCGTAGAGCGCCTGGGTGAACTGCTCGATCTCGACGTTGCGCCCGATGTTGCCCAGCTTGGAGCCCATCCGCTGGTGCGCGATGTGATATACGCACGAGCCCATCGTCATGCCCAGCGGCGCGTAACCGGCCCGGATCAGCGTCCAGAAGTCCTGACCTGACAGGTCGGAGGTGAACGGCTGGTTCTTGTTGTTGCGCCAGTTGTCCACTCCCCCGCCGCCGGCCCCGGGCTCGGCCTTGACCGCGGTCCCGACCGCGATGAACTCGGCGATGTCGGCGCCGAACTCCTTCAGCTCGA
This sequence comes from Streptosporangiaceae bacterium, assembly GCA_050012355.1. GTDB lineage: Bacteria > Actinomycetota > Actinomycetes > Streptosporangiales > Streptosporangiaceae > JBEKHI01. Next base: position 3,186 of record JBEKHI010000454.1, read on the forward strand.
CGTCAAGCCGTACCCCGACGATGCCGTCGGCGCCGAGCGCGTCCGCCTCGGCCTCCATCCGGGTCATCGCGAGCTCGCGTGCGTGGTACATCGCCTGGGACAGCACGTCGAGTTCCTGGTTCTGGCTCCAGCGGCCGATCTGCAGGCCGACGTGGTAAATCGACGAGCCAAGTACCAGTCCCAGCGGGCGGAATCCAGCCTCGCGGACCAGCAGGAACTCGTTCACCGACAAATCCGAGGTAAAGATAGAGCCCGCTTTGCCGGGCTTCAGCTCGGCCAGGCGGGCGATAGCGTCCTGCGGGACGCCCTCGGCTGTGAGGTCTGACATGGAGCTCAACCTACCTTTACAGGCGCACCCGCGAGGCCTGCCGGCGCTGCGGATCGAGTGACAAGATGGCGAGGGAAGAACCGCCCGCCGTTTCGGCGTGGGTAGAGAACCGGACGATAGCGGTGCCGAGGGTGACCGCCTCGACGATGTGGTCGCGCCGCCCCTCGGCGGCTGGGCATTCCCGTTCCCGGACGTTAAGCTCCATCTCGGCGATCACCACGCCCTCGCCGCCGATGCGCTTGACGTCCGATTTGAGCTGAGTGCGGGAGTCGTGGCGCGCGTCGTTCACCACCTCGGTGAAGCCGCTCACCTCGGTGTTGCCCGAGCCCCACCGGGTCTGGTTGACCGTCCGCCAGTCGTCGTGCCGCGCCGCGATGGAGATGCCCATGGCCAGCCCCGCGGGCACCCAGCCCTTGGCGATGAGCTTGGCGAAGTCCTGGCCGGACAGGTCGGAGCTGAACGACCGGCGCAGCGGCGGCGCCCCGGGGGCGCGGATCGCGGTGCCGATCGCCTTGAACTCCAGGCCGCCGGCCGGGAAGGACCCGATCGTCAGCCGGACGCCCACGACACCGTGCCCGCCCAGCTCGTCACACTCGGCGATCATCCGGTTAAGTGCCTTGTGCCGCGCCTCGTACATCAGCTGCACCAGCGGCCCGTATGACCCGTATCCGCCCTGACTCGAGGTGCGGGACCGGCCAGGAAAGCCGCCCATGACCCCGTAGTCCCACGGTCCCGGGCAGCCGTAACCGCCGGTATAGCCGATGTTATAGACGGCCGCGCCGAGGACCTGCCCGACGGGCTCGAACCCGGCGGACCGGATGGCCGCGAACTCCTCCGTGCTCAGCGACGATCCCCACGTGCCGCTGGCCCGGATCTCGGCCATCCTGGCCTCTGCCGCCGGGGGCAGATGCTCATTCACGAGGTTAAGACTAACTCGTCTTGAGCGTCCCAGGCTTCGTTGCGCTCTTTGACCTTCTCCAGAGCGTGGCTAGCCTCTTCCTGGCTGCGATACGGACCAAGCAGGTCCTTACCCGGACACGGGGTGTTGTCCGGTTCCGGCCGCATGTCCTTGAGGCAGAACCACCATCGCTGATCACTCGTCATGGACATTAGACTTCCCCATTATGGCCACAGTTCTCCATCCGGGCCGCCTTTCTCCCACCCGGCCGGTCCCCACGTCCATCGTCCGCCCCGAATACGTGGGCAAAAAACGCCCGAAACTTGGCGAACCGGACGTCCAGGATGCCGAGACCATCGCCCGGATGCGGGTCGCGGGCAAGCTCGCCGCGCAGGCGCTGGAGGAGGTCGGCCGAGCGGTCAAGCCCGGAGCGACGACCGACTACCTGGATCAGGTCGGTCACGACTTCCTCATCGCCCACGGGGCCTACCCGTCGCCGCTCGGCTACCGCGGCTACCCCAAGTCACTGTGCACCTCGCTCAACGAGGTGATCTGCCACGGCATCCCCGACGACACGGTGATCGCCGACGGCGACATCGTCAACGTGGACATCACCGGCTTCATCGGCGGCGTGCACGGGGACACCAACGCGACGTTCCTGGCTGGCGACGTCGACGAGGAGTCCCGGCTGCTCGTCGAGCGCACCCACGAGGCGATGATGCGCGGCATCCGCGCGGTCGCCCCGGGCAGGCCACTGAACGCGATCGGCCGGGTCATCGAGTCCTACGCCAAGCGGTTCGGCTACGGCGTGGTACGTGATTTCACCGGGCACGGCATCGGCAAGACGTTCCACTCCGGCCTGATCGTGGCGCACTACGACGACCCGTCCAATCACGTGGTGATGGAACCGGGCATGACGTTCACCATCGAGCCCATGCTCACCCTCGGCACCATCGACTACGACGTCTGGCCAGACGGCTGGACCGCGGTGACCAAGGACCACCAGCGCACCGCTCAGTTCGAGCACACGATCCTGGTCACCGACGATGGCTACGAGATCCTGACCCTCCCGTAGATGTTCGCCTTCGATAGCGACACCACGAACGTCACCGCGCTGTCCGACCGGTGGAACGCCCTGGCAGGCGTCAACGGCGGTTTCATGCTGGCGGTCTGCCTGCGCGAACTCGGCCAGGTCATGCCGTTCCCCGACCCGCTGGTGGTCTCCGGCTTCTTCCTGCGCCCAGGGACACCCGGCCCCGCGACCGTGTCGTCGGCGGTGCTCCGCGCCGGCAAGACGACGGCCTTCGGCCAGGCGGTGCTTTCCCAGGGCGAGCGGGAGATCGTGCGGGCCACCGCCGCGTTCACCACGCTTAACGACGAGCCCGCCTCATTCACCGACCTGAAGCCGCCCTCCCTGCCGCCGCCCGACGAGTGCGTCGGCCCGCCGACGGGCGACCTGCCAGGTGTCACGATCGCCGACCGGGTCGAGTACCGGGTGCCGACGCTGCCCGGCTGGCTGGCCTGCCGCACGTACACCCGCTACGTGGCAGGCGGCTACCACGAAGAGGACTTCGAGATCTGGGATTCCTCCGGCGCTCTGGTCGCCCAGTCCCGCCAGCTGGCCCTCGTCCTCAAGTAGCGCTCTGAGACACTAGGGCCATGATCGAGGCCGTGGTATTCGACTGTGACGGGGTGCTGATCGACTCCGAGCCGGTCTGGGAGGATGTCAGACGCGCCGTGGTCGCTGAGTACGGCGGCCAGTGGAAGCCAGACGCCCAGGACCGGATGATGGGCATGTCCACCCGCGAGTGGTCGGAGTACCTCAGCGATGACCTCGGCGTGAACCTGTCGCCGGATGAGGTCGCGTCGGTGGTCGTGGACCGGATGGCCGCGCGGTACCGCGAGCGGCTGCCGTGGCTGCCCGGCGCCGTCGAGGCGGTCCGCGGGCTCGCGGCCCGC
>JBEKHI010000455.1:0-6362 GCA_050012355.1 Streptosporangiaceae bacterium
CGGCGTGACGGGCCAGCGTCTCACCGGCCGGTGTCGGCCGGGTCCCCCGGGCGTGCCGCTCGAACAGCGGCGTACCGGCGGCCTTCTCGGTCACAGCGACCTGGCGCGACACGGCGGACTGCGTGTAGCCGAGCCGCTCGGCGGTCGCGCTGAAGGATCCGGTGCGCGCTACTTCAAGGACGACGCGCAGGCCCGTCAGCGTCAGATCGGTCACCGGGCCAGTCTACTCAGGGTATGAGTATTCCGCATGGCTGGTCTCAGTAACAGTCGCTTGTGTGATACCTCTGCTCCCGCCAGGATGAAGGAAAGGGAAGTGCGAGAAAGGGAGACGACATGACCCGCACGAATACCCGGGACGAGCTGGTGGCGCGCTTGGTTCGGGCCGGAGAACTAGAGATCTCCGGCGAGAGCCAGGAGGAGGCCGACTCCTACTTCGACACCGAGAACTTCGCCTTCCGCGGACCAGACGGATTCGACAGCGACTACGCCGGGCTCGCCGAGTACTTTCAGTCGGTCCGCGCCGCCTTCGATGACCGGACCATCCGGCGGGGGATCATCATCGCCGAAGGCGATCTCATCGCCTGCCAGACCTGGATCGGGGGCACCTTCACACGCCCGTTCACCCACTCGCCCGCCGGGGAGCTCAAGCCGAACGGAGCACGGGTCATCTGGGACCTCATGAACCTCTTCAGGTTCGATGACCACGGACGGATCGTCGAGGAGTTCGTCAGGACCGACAACCGAAGCCTCCTCCGCCAGCTGGGGGCCGAAGTCGCCTGACAGCCCGGATCACAGCCGCGGCGAGCCCGGCTGCCGGTCAGCACGCCGCAGGGCGGCTCCTCCGGCCATTCCGCGAGATCAGACGCAGGTCACCCAGTTCCGTGTCACTCACGATGACATCAGCAAACGCGTTCTCGCTTCTGCCTGACGCCTGGGCGTCACGCTCGTGATGACTGGTTCAGCCCGGGAAGCTGACCGGGGCGGACGGCTTCGTACCGAAGCGAGCCATGATGGCGCCTCCGTCAGCCGATCCCAGCCCGGCGGAGGCGCTCACGAGCCGCATTCTCGGTGAGTGAGAGGACGGGTTGTCCCACTGCGTGCTGGTACTTGGCGTCGTAGGCCCGCGTCCAGACCCCGGCTGCCCACGACTGCTCGAGTTCGTCCGCGCTGAGCTCCCGGCCGTGCGCATCGCAGTACGCCACGAGGAACCGCTGCGTTTCCTCGACGGTGGCTAGCTCTTTCACGCTGACGGTCGAATACAGTGCGGCAGCGAGCCCGGCCAGGACAGCTTCGCTGCCGACGGTGACGCTGTCCCAGTCGTGAACCACCAGCGGCTTGTCCCCGTTCCAGCGCAGGTTGGCGGCGAGCCAGTCGCAGTGGCCGATCACGGCTTGGGACGCGCCGGCTCGCAGCCGGTCACGGGCACGACGCCCGGTGTCGTCGATCCACGCGGGACCGGCCACCTCGTTGAGGTCGACGTCAGGGTCCTCGGGATGCGGCCACAGCCCGGCCTCGGCGTGATCCCAGGCCGCCCACGACGGTGGCGGGTCCAGAGCGGATACCTCGGCTGGCCGCGGGGCGAGCCTGACCAGCCGCGCGAATGCCCCGGCGAAGGCCCAAGCCGAGCGACCCGCGCTCGGGAGCACGGCGCCGCCGGGGACGTAAGCCTCAGCGGTAGCCACCCCGTCACCGAAAGGGATGGCGCCGGTGAGCGGCTCGGAACACGGATAGCCGGACTCGAACAGGCGGCGCTGGACTTGCACGCAGGCCGCCAGCCGCGGCGAATCGGGACGCACCTTGATGACGACGGCCCGGCTATCAGCCAGCCGGAGCCCGATGACCGCCGAGAGGTACCCGGACCTGAAGATCTCGCCGGCCGGCGGGCTCCCGAGATGCTCCTCGCACCACTGAGCAAGGCGGGCAGGATCGACGACGGGCACGCGAGGTGACATCTGGTCATCCTCACACGAACTGCAAGTGTCCCGCTCCCGAGGTAACTCTCACCGCCGTTGCGAGTATCAGATCCTTGGTACGTCGGCTGCCGGGAGACCCGTAGCAACCGCGCGGCAGGTGCTCTCCCGGCAGCACTGTGCCGGGGCTCTAGTTACAACTATTTCCAGAGCGGATGGAAGCTGACATACTTTCCGGGCTGGACGGGTCGTGTCGGCAATGGTGCGCTGAGCCATTGCACGAGATCATCCACCGTCCACGAATCCCGCCGCTTGTCATGTGCCGTCAGGGCAGTCCTTGCTGCTTGATGTTCCTGAAATTCCACACGAGCCGCAACGAGGAGTAGCAACGATCCGGCGCCCGCTGGGCTGAGTTGATCGCTGCCACGGAGCCACTTAACAAAATGCTCGCCCGTGTGACGGTCCCTCAATACTGCACGAAGATCAATTGCCATGAACTCGTCACCTATTTCCCACAACCCTTCGGCCGGATCAGGCGATGATTTATCCACCCTGAAGTCGCGTGCGTACACAGGAAGGCGAGCAGTCGCAACCAGTGCGTGCGTTTCAAGTTCGGGTTCTCCGGAGTACTCGATGACCCCTAGAGCCGTCAGTCGACCGTCATCGCGGGCGAAATCGATGCCAAGTTCCTCTCGCCCCTCTCTAACGACGGCTCCCATCAGGTCAGGCAAACCGTACTGATCCAGATCAGCACGCAGTCCTTCTCTAGATGTAAGTTCACAGTTGCCTGTGACGGTGCCCGTATATTCGCGCGGATAGACAACATAGTCTGATCGGCGTATGAGTACAACGACATCGTCTTGGTCAAGCGCTAGCAGGTTGAGACTCAGCAGGCGTGAGGATAGCGCGGCATCATCGGCTTGAACCAAGTTCCCAGGGTCTTGCGTTGCCCGGAAGGCGAAGTAAGTTGTCTCTGAAATGCAGAGATGCAGCTTCTGCCTGCCCGTGATGCGATCTATTTCTATACGGAATCCTGGCCCGTGCCAGCGCGGAAGAACACCGTCGTAGGACAACGGGCTGGCTATAACAGTTCCGAGGGTCTTAGGGACAGCGCGAATTACCTTTTGATCAGCACCAGATTTCCCGGCAGGACTCCCCTCCATTGCGACACGGTACGGCTGGTAAGAGACTCCTATAACCGGGAATCCAGGAATTACGCGCGGTGCACTCATGTGGGGCCATGCGATAAGCCGAGTATTCGACAGACCACTGCTGCTCCTGAGTTCCACTTTCATTCCACGCAACTGGTTCTCTGTCCCGTGCGACGATACCGGCTCAAAGGATGCCCACCCCGAGAGCAGCGCAGCAACAGCCGTAGCGCACTCATACTCCTGCTCGGCGAGTGGGCCAGCGGTTGATCTCAAGAGCCATCTTCTGCGGACTGAAGATGCGTATTCAAAATAAGCACTCGCTAGCTCATCCAAGACGAGGCTATAATCTGCGGCGGCCAGCGCAAAGGTAAATGGTATGGGGACACGGTAAGCGGCCGAAAGTCCATCTTCCGTCACGTCAACCGGATTCAGTGCAGACAGCCACACCAGCTCGTCGCATACCTGAAATTGGCCACTGCGCACCCTCAGAGACAACAACCGGCGGCATGTAAGAGAGAAAAGATGCCTCGATTTGCACATGCCGGCCTTGCGGACGACAGATCCTATGTATTTACGGCGCCGGCTTAGCAGCGCATAAGTCTGATAGCTAGAGCTGGACACCCAGAACCCCAACACGATCACCAGCAGAGCTAGGATCGCGCTGAGAATTCCTGACCAGCTGGAAGCCAGATCAAGCCACGAACCCTGCGCCGCCAATTCCCGCGATGTCATCCGATCCCCGGCCCACCCTCATGCGTAAAGCGTCTTGCTTTGCCTATCGGCGACCGGGCACGCGACAGTACTCACATCCGTATAAAAGCGTCCAGCCCAGCCCAAGCGATCCTAGCGCCAGATGCCCCCTCTGTATGCGTGTGCACGCTAGGGACCGCACCGCTGTCCGGCCAGGATTCCGCAAAGCCTGCCTCGTCCAGGGGACGGTCGCGGTGGCGTGAAAGTGGCGGGGGCTGCGGGGTGGTGGCGGGCCCGGATCCACTGCCGCGCCTGCGGCCCACGGCGTGCACTGCTGATGGTCGTGGTTCTAACGGTTCAGGTGCTGCTGGTGTGATCTCCAGGCTCGTGCCCCTGACCGGAAAGTCCCTCCCCAGTCGGTGCGCGGCAGCGGACCGATTCTGGGCGGTGCGACGCTGACCAGCAAAGAGTGTGGGCAGTGCCACACCGCCCAGCAACGGCACACCCAGGCCGACGGCTTTACCGCGCCCATGAACACCACCAGCACCACCAGCACCACCCGACCTGGAGCCGCCGGCCACGGCAGCCAGCCCCAGCCGCCTACAGCCGACAGCCACCCGACTTCCACGCCACCGCGACCACCCCCGAGACGAGGCAGGCTTTGCTGGTGGGTGCTGCACTGCCCAGACAAGAGTGCGGGTAATGCAGCACTCACCAGGAACGCCCGGCGCGACAGCCGGGTGATATGGCACGGATGCCCGGTTCGCTACCCCATCCGATCCCGGGCCTCGCGGCGCGAAGTAAACCACGATCAGGACCCGCAACATGCCGCAAACACACCCTAATTTGACATGTGTCCATAGCGCCAGCGATGGGACATCCATGGGGGCCCGCGCTACGGGCAGGCACCTGACCGCAGCAGCCCGTTAGCTAAAGCGCCGTAGTGACCACGCGGCAGTCACGCGACGGCCTGTTTAGCGCTGCGACGACGCCTCACGTACCCCACGCAGGCCGGCGCTAGGGCGATCACGGCGAGGGTGAGGCCGCTCAGCGCGAACAGCTCCGGGTAGTCGCCGTACCCGTGGAAGCGGAACACGACGTGGTCGGTGCCCGCGGGGACGTCAACGGCGACCAGTGCGGGCGCCACCATCCGGATAGGTTGCCGCCGGCCGTTCACGGTTGCCGTCCAGCCGGGGTCATAGGAGACGCTGAGCACCACGACTCCTGGCTGGCTCATCCGCACCGTCGCCGAGGCCTCGCCGTCATCGAGGTTGGCCTGTTCCGCGCTGACCGTGCCGACGGAGGACTGGCTTGGCACCGTCGGTAGCTGACCATTCCCGCCACCGCCGGACCCGTACCTGACACCGAGATAGGCGCTGTCCGCGGCGAGTCCGGAGCCAAGCAGCGGAATGCTGCTGGCACCTATGTTCGTCCGGTTCGCCGAGATCTCACCGACGATCCGGCCTACCTGGATGTAGCCGTCGCCGTTGATCGTCCACAGCGAGTAGGGGCCGGAGCGCATCGCCAGCCGCGCGGGCACCGGCGGCTTCTGGCTGACGGGAAGGATGAGGTAGCGGATCGCGAACAGCCGGTAGTCGGAGGGATCTTGTTCGTCGAAGTAGTACTCCGGGTCGGTCATCAGCGAAGCTGTCCGCAGCGTGTACCCGACCTCGTCGACATCGAGGCTGTCCAGGTACTGGTACACGGGCACCACCCCGACGGTGAAGCTCTGGCCCCAGTTCGACGGCATCCCCGCGTACGTCCGGCCGCCGCCGTCGCGTTTGATCACCGCGACGAGGCGATCCATGTCGGCGCCCTCGACGGCGTCCGCGTGGCGCTGGGTCGCGATCGCGGTGCCGTCTTGGCCGTCGTAGGCGCCGAGCTGAAGCCACGCGGGCGCGAGCACCGCGACCGCCGCGACAAGAACGACCGCCGGGTACAGGCCGGGCCGCCATCGTGGAACCCGGGCTTCCAGCAGCCGCCCGCATCTCGCCGCCAGCCACGCCGCTCCCCGGCCGGCGAGCAGCAGCGCGGCGAGCTGCACGCCCATCATGAAGCGGCGGAAGAAGAGGTCGGCGCTGCCCGGGATCAGGTCGACGAGCGACCCGAACGTCGTGCGACCGAACGCGAACAGCAGGCACACCGCCAACGCGACCAGCAGGGCGCGGGCTTCGGCGGACGAGGACCAGGCAAGCCACGCCAATCCGAGCCCGAGCGCCGCGCACACGGTGATGACGGGCAGCCGGCCGAAGTCGAGCAGTTGCCCTGAGAGCAGCCAGTGCATCACGTCACGCGCGCCGTAGCCGTCGACGTCTCCGGTGCCCTGCAGCGCCTCGTTGACGGCCGCCCACCGTCCCTGCTCCACCAGCGGGACGATCACCCACGCCGCCGCCAGCACCGAACCGCCGAAGAGGATCGCGGCTCGCCGCAACCGGGTCACGAGCGGCCTCCCGGCGACGAACGGCCAGACGAGCAGCACCGAGAGCGCGAGGTAGCCGGTCTCGAAGTGCAGCGCGGCGGTGAGCGCGATCGCCGCGATCGCCCGGAGGTAGCCATGCCCGTCGCGGATCGCCCGCCAGCTCCAGCCCCACGCGAGCGGCAGCGTCCACGA
>JBEKHI010000456.1:0-6361 GCA_050012355.1 Streptosporangiaceae bacterium
GACAGCGGTCGCGGCGGCGGCCGAGACCGCCACGCCCGATTGGATTAACGTCACGGCGGCGGCTTACGGCGCCGATCCGACTGGCAGTAACGACTCCACCACCGCGTTCAAGGACGCGGTCAGCGCGGCCAGTGCTGGAAGCGTCGTCTACATACCGGCCGGGACATACAAGATCTCCAGCACGGTGACCTGCACGACCGTCCCGGTGTATTTCGTGGGCGACGGGGCGTGGGCTTCGATCATTGAATTCACCGGCAGCGGTGATTGCTTCCGTATCTACGATGACACGACCTACAACAGCCGGACCAAGTGGTCCGGCGGTTTCATTGGCATCACGATCGACGGCTCCAACGCCAGCGCCAGCGCGGCCTCAACCGCCCTGCACGTGGGAGACCTGCTGCAGTACGAGCTTGACCTCACCGTGCAGAACTTCGGCACGTCGGGGAGCATCGGCGTGCACCTGGACAATAACTACTACTGGACCGAGCAGCTTTACGGCCGGATCTACGCGCAGAACTGCGCCAACCATGTCGTCTTCGACTGGACAAGCGGCACCGCGAGCACCAGCAGCGGCAGCTTTGAGCGCTGCGACCTGGACGTCTACATCGACCAGGTCGGCGCGGACTTCGACGGTATCGTGTTCCAGAATGGTGCCTTTATCACCAACGGCTCACTGAAACTCCGCGGAAACTTCGGTTCAAGCAGTTCGTCGGTAAGCTCGGCGGCCCTCAAGCTGACCGGCTCACAGGACACGAACGGTTACAACAGTGCCTCCGGCATCATCGACAGCTCGCTGGACTTCGGCGTTGAGTGCGGCTCGGGCGACTACACGCCGCAGACCATCGTGTTCGGCTCCGCCGCGAACACGATCAGCGGCTGCACCGGCCTGCTGAACTTCGGCGCCGCGGGTGACACCTTCACCGCGTCCAACAACGACGACAACATCTGGAACTTCATGGGCCAGGTCGGCGGGGACAGCGCGCTGCCCAACCAGTGGGCCACCTACAGTAGCGGCTTCCCCACCGGCATCACCGGCCACGTGGCCTTCCGCGCGCTGCCGACCGGCAACGAGGTGATAGTCAGCTGGGCACTCACCATTGCCGCCGACACGACGATGAAGAACGGTGACACCATCGTCACCGTGAACAGCCGGTACGCCTACACCGACAACAAGGTCATCCCCGCCAACATCGCCGGCGCGGACCTGACAGGAAACGTGTACGCCCCCGCCTACCTGACCCCCGCGGCCGAGTTCCAGTACAACGGCCCGTCCTATGAGGGCTCAGGTGACTCCTGGTGGTTCGGGCAGGGCGTCTATACCCTCAGCCTCGGTTAAGCCCCCCAGCGCCGAGGCGGAGGTGAACGGGGCGGTCCACGCCTGCCACGTGGACCGCCCCGTTCTTTTTGCCAGAGATATTTGCCAGAAACAACTGTAGCGATCCGCCGAGGCTGGGATCGACAAGCTCACCGGACAGCAGGCCCGACGGCGCCGTTCCCTTCGCGCGCGGATAACGACCGGACGTGGGCACCGGCCGGCGGGTAGCCCGCGGCGGCGTGGGCCCTGGCGTGGACCATCTTCACGTACCGACGAGTGCCGAGCATCGGGACGACGAACCCGAGGATCTGGAAGACCATCCGGACGAGAACGTCGCCCCCAGCGTGGATGACGACCAGCAAGATGAGGGCGGAGACGGTCATGCTCGCGGCCCAGATCGTAGTAATCACGACGTTGGAGTGCGCGAAGGCCGGCTGGCTCCAGACCTCGGGCGGCGTCGACTGCTTAGCGATGCCGAGGGTGAACGGGTGGCGAGCGGCGAGCGAGCCCCAGGCGATGGCGGCTAGCGTCGTGCTCGACAGGGCGGCGGCGTAGGTGAGCGCGCCCGAATGCGGGACGGCGAAGGCCACGATGGCCATTGCGGCGAAGAAGACCGCCGATCCGGTCTCGATGATGAGCGCCTCGAAGGTGCTGTGTTCTTTCCTGACCTTGTAGGCGATGACCAGCACGGTCACGACTAGCGCGGCCACGGTGCCCCGTTGCTGGGCGGAGGCCGTATGCCCGGCTAGCACGGCGTAGACGATCCATGGGAGGAAGGTACGTAGGTAGGACACGGGAGGGTCTCCTCGGTTGACGTTCCACTTTTGACAGGTTGAGAGTAGAAGGTCCAAAAATGACATGTCAACCGGAATGGGTAGAATCGTCGTCATGAGTTTGTCCCACGTGCTGCTCGGCCTGCTGGCCGACAAGCCGGCCAGCGGCTACGACCTGCTGAAACGGTTCGAGATCTCGCTGGCAAACGTGTGGCCCGCCCGGCAGAGCCAGATCTACACTGAGCTCGGCCGACTCGCCGAGAGCGGGCTGATCGAGGTGGCCGCCGAGGGGCCACGGGGCCGCAAGGACTACGCCCTCACCGACGCCGGCCTGGCCGAGCTACGCCGCTGGCTGACCGAGACCAAGCCTGGCAAGAACCGCCGCAACGAGGCGATGACGCGCGTGTTCTTCCTCGACGTCCTGACCAAGGACCAGGCGCTGGCTTACCTCACGGGCATGGCCGCCCAGTCAGCCCGGGATGCCGACCAACTCAAAGCTCTTGATGAGTCGATCCCCTGGGACGACAGCGGCCTGGCGATCTACGGCCACCTGGCACTGGAATGGGGCCACCGCCTCGCGGCCATGCAACACGAATGGGCAGAGTGGGCAGCCGCTCAGATCGCAGCGCGACCTGGCTAACGGCGCAGCGAATAATGCACCCTAGTCATATGCACCATTTCATCACTATTTTGCCAACGTTCTCCCTTGCCTGCCTGGTGGTGGTCGCCTTGCCCGGGCCCGCCACGGCCTTGTTCCTGCACCGCACGATTCGCGACGGGCGCCGCAGCGGTCTGGCGGCGGTGGCTGGGAACGAGATCGGCGTGTTCTCCTGGGCACTCGCAGCGGGCGCGGGGCTCACCTCGCTACTGCGCGCGAACCTGTTGCTGTTCGACGCGCTGCACATCGCTGGCGGCATAGTGCTGGCGTGGCTTGGGATCTCCGCCTGGCGAGCCGCCCGGCGTGATGAGGAACCGCGGGAGGTGGCCCCGCGCGGACGCACGCCACTCGGGGCGTTCCGCGCGTCGCTGGTATCGATCGCGGCGAACCCGAAGGCGGCAGTGTTCGCGTTCGTCTTCTATCCTGAGTTCCTGCCGCGGCACGGCGATGTCCTGGCGACGACCCTGGCACTCGCGACGTTCCAGGTCCTGGTCATCGACGGCCCGTACTGCGTGGGGATCGTCCTGCTAGCCGACCGGATCAGGCCCTGGCTGTCCCGGGCCGAGATCCGCCGCCGCATGGAGCGAGTCCTGGGCGCCGTCCTGGTTGCCCTGGGCATCGAACTCGCCGCCACCGCGTCCCGCTAGCGCGGCGAGGGTCATCCGGTGCTGATGTTGCTTCTGTGATCGAGGATCTCGAGTTCTGATCCTGATGAGTGCTACACCAACCAGCAAGCCTGGTTCATCCCGAGGGGATGGTCGCGGTGGCGTGAAAGTGGCGCGGGCTGCGGGTCGTGGCGTGCTGCTGCCGCGGGCGGCGCTGTGTGGAGGCATCTTCTCCCGGGTTAGTACACCCCGGCTGCCGGGCATATCCGGTATTACGGACGGGAAATGTGCGCTAAGCCGGGAGAAGTCAGCTGGCAGCCAGCGGGTTCGGGCCGGCTGCCACGCCCAGCCGAGGTGGAGGACTTTCCAGTTAGAGCGTGGTTGGTGTAGCACTCACCAGCGAAAGACGTGGTCGCGGCGCGCAGCCGAACAGACCGCGGCGCAGCCGAACAGACCGCGGCGCGCAGCCGAACAGACCGCGGGGTCAGCCGGTGCGGGTGATTACGTAGTCGCAGAGCGACTCGAAGGCGGCGCGGGCTGGTATGTCGGGCAGTCCGCCGAGTAGCTCACGGGCACCGTTGGCCCAGCGGCGGATGTCGGCGCGGGCGGCTTCGAGCGCGGCGGAGGACCGGAGCAGGGTCAGCGCCTCGGCGAGCAGTTCCGGGTCGGCCAGTTCGGGCTGGGACAGCAGCTCACGGAGCCGGCCGTCAGCGGAGGAGTCCGAGCGCAGCGCGTAGAAGACCGGCAGCGTCCGCACACCCTGCCGCAGATCGGTGCCGGGAGCTTTACCCGACTCAGACGATTCGGAGACCACATCGATAATGTCATCGGTAAGCTGCCAGGCAACGCCGATCTGCTCGCAAGCGCGAGCGATCAGGTCGGTCTGCTTATCCGGCGTGCCGGAGAACATGGCGCCGAACCGGCCAGAGGTGGCGATCAACGAGCCGGTCTTCTCGCTGATCACGTACATGTAGTGCTCTAGCGGATCCTGGCCTGAGCGCGGACCGACAGTCTCGGCCAGCTGGCCCGCGACCAGACGGCTGAAGGTCTCTGCCTGGATACGGACCGCATCCGCGCCTAGATCGGAGAGAATGTCGGAGGCCCGGGCGAACAGCCAGTCCCCCGCCAGGATGGCGATCGAGTTGGTCCAGTGGGCGTTGACGGACTCGCTACCCCGCCGGATCGTGGCCTCGTCCATCACGTCGTCATGGAAAAGAGTTCCCAGGTGGGTCAGCTCGACCGCCACGGCCGCCTGCTGGACCCGCGGGTCGGCCGGGTCACCGAAATGGGCGGCCAGCAGCACCAGCATGGGCCTGAATCGCTTGCCTCCAGCGGCCAGCCCGTGCCGGGCGATCTCGGTGAGCACCTCGTCCGTGGGGTGGACGATCTCCCGCAGGGCGGACTCCACCCCTTCCAGACCCGCCGCCAGATCAGCGGCGAGTGCGGTATCCGCCAACTCGACGGGGAGGGCCATGCTCACACGAACTCCAGGTATCCGACCGGCGGCACACCGCGCGCCGCCCGAACTCTCCAGTATGCCTGGTTCAGCGACACCCAGCTAGCAGCGCCCCCCATTAACGCACGAATAGCTGGTTCGCGGCGTGTTGCGCCAGGTCAAGGACTGGTGCGGGGACAATACCGAGCACCAGGGTAGCGACGACGCCGAAGCCTACCGCGGTGCTGGTGAACACCGACGGGACCACGATCTCAGGGCCGTCTTCCACCGGGTCGCTGAAGAACATCAGCACGATAACCCGGACGTAGAAGAAGCCCGCGATCGCCGACGCCAGCACACCGACGATCACCAGCGGCAGGGCACCGCCCGCGATAGCCGCCTCGAACACCGCGAACTTACCGGTGAAACCGCTGGTCAGCGGGATACCCGCGAAGGCGAGCAGGAAGAATGCGAAGATCCCGGCCACCAGCGGCGACCGCTTGCCGAGCCCGGCCCAGCGGGACAGGTGGCCAGCCTCGCCACCAGGGTCGCGGACCATCGTGATCACCGCGAACGCCCCGACGGTGGTCAGGCCGTAAGCCGCCAGGTAGAACAGCGCGCCAGACAGCCCGGTGGTGGACACCGCGATGACGGCGGTGAGGATGAATCCGGCGTGGGCGATCGAGGAATAGGCGAGCAGCCGCTTGACGTCGGTCTGGGTGACCGCGACCACCGCGCCGACGATCATGGTCAGGATCGCCACTCCCCACATCACCGGGCGCCAGTCCCAGTTCAGGTTCCCGAACGCCACGTAGAACACGCGCAGCACGGCGCCGAACGCGGAGACCACGACGCAGGAGGCCATCAGCGCCGTCACCGGGGTCGGGGCGCCCTGGTAGACGTCCGGCTTCCAGGAATGGAACGGCGCGGCACCGATCTTGAACAGCAGCCCGACACTGGTCAGCGCCAGCCCGGCGAACAGCAGGGTGTCATCGCTGGTGTTCGTCGAGACCGCGGAGGCGATGGAGGACAGCGACACCGAGCCCGAGTACCCGTACAGCATCGCGACGCCGAAAAGGAAGAAGGCCGAGGAGAACGCCCCGAGCAGGAAGTACTTCATCGCGGCCTCGTGCGACAGCAGCCGCCGGCGACGGGCCAGCCCGCACAGCAGGTACAGCGGCAGCGACAGCACCTCGAGCGCGACGAACATGGTCAAGAAGTCATTAGACGCCGGGAACAGAAGCATGCCGCCAACCGACAGCATGGTCAGCGGGTACACCTCGGTGTGGGTGAGCCCGGCGATCAGGCCCTCCCGCTCCTCGGCCGACCCCGGCAGCGCGGCCGCCTGCCCGGCGAACGCGTACGAGTCGGCCATCAGCATGACCGACACGAACGCCAGCACCAGGATCGTCCCCTGGATGAACAGCGTCGGCCGGTCCACCGCGACCGCTCCCATCGCCGCCGCGTGGCCCGCCCGGCCGCCGGAGAAAATCGACGAGGACGTAGCCACGATGCAGGTCAAGACGAACGCGGCGAGCAGCGCTAGCAGCGCCACCCACAGCTGCACCAGGCGCC
>JBEKHI010000457.1:0-6345 GCA_050012355.1 Streptosporangiaceae bacterium
TGCCCGCCGCAATGCCAGGTAATCGCCGGCTGCGCCGGCCAGCGGGCTCACTGCCCGGCTCCGGTCCACGGTGCCGTGACCTGCCGCAGGGATTCCATGTCGACCTTGGCATAGATGGCGGTGGTGGCCAGGTCACGGTGCCGCAGGACCTGGCTGATCTCGGGCAGCCGCGTGCCGCGGCGCAAACTGGTAGGGAGCGGATTACCAACCATGGTGAATAGGTCCAGCTGGTGGTATCGGGTGGGATGTATTCCTCAGGGCTGGTGGGGCTGGTTGCGGGCTAGCTCGGCGGCGTAGCGGGTCCAGTCGCCGCCGGCCTGGTTGATCCATTTGGCGGCGGTGTTCTCGTGCAGGCCGAGCAGGTCGGCGAGGACGGCTGCGGGGAGCTGGGCGGCGAGGTCGAGCAGTGCGGCCCGGCGTCCTGTCTGGGCGTAGATCCCGATGTGGCGGAGGCGTTCGCCGAGCCTGGAAGGTGTGATGGGGCGGCCGGGCAGGTGCCCGGGGAACAGCCAGGTGGTGGCTTGCGGGGATCCGACGCCCCGATGGGTGCGCCCGTTGCTGGTGAGCTGGTCGATGGCGACGGCGAGCGGCGCGGGGACGGGGACGTCGTGGCGGCCGAGCAGGAGGTGCGTGGTGCCGTCGCGGCGGGTGATCTGGCTGGTGGTCATGGCGGCGATCCGGGACAGCGGCTGCCCGTAGAGCAGGAGCAGGGATCCGGCGACTCGGTCGGTGGGATCGAGTGCCGTGTCGTTCAGCAGCCGGGCGACGTGTGCCCACCGCTGGCCGGGGCTGATGGCGGGACCGGTCACGCGGGCCGGCGCGGGAATCGTCAGCAGGACGCAGTGGCGGCGCGTGCTGGCCCAGTTCAGGAAGTCTCGTGCCAGGCTGGCTGCGGGTCCGGTGCGCAGCCATTGGTCGATGTCACCTTGCCCGCAGGCGCTGAGCTCGGTGCCGCGGGCATGGAGCCAGCTGAGCAGGGCGGTGGCGGCACGGACGTTGTTACGGGCTGTGGCGGTGGGGGTGCGGGGCCGCTCGCCGCGCTCGGCGGTGGTGCGCAGTCGGCGCATCACCTGCCAGGTGGCGTAGGACTGCACCAGCCGCCGGTCTGCTGCGGTCTCGATCGTTTCCAGGAGTTCGGCGAGCCAGTGCGCGGCGCGGGTGAGTTCCTCGTCGCGGGCCGACAGCGTCCCGTTGGCGGTGAGCATGTGCCGCAGGTAGTCTGCGGCCTGCCGTCGGGGGTGAGTGTCGAGTGCGTCGTGGGTGGCTGGCAGCTTCCCGGCGGCCACGTCGGCGAGTATTGCGGCTCCGGCGCCGCCGCGCAGCCAGTTCAGGGCGCTGCGCGGCTGGCGGGCGGCGGTGATCGCGTCGAATACGCCGGCCAGTTCCGGCGCGATGGTCCCGGTGCCGGCCGACAGCAGGTCGCGGGCGCGGCGGCACAGGCTGCATCGTGCGCACCGGCCTTTCTCGTAGAGCTTGTCTTCGGTGCCGCAGTCGCCGCATGCGTGGGTGACCGCGATCCCGGTGCAGTCCGCGCAGGTGTCAGCCTCGGGTCCGGGCGGTGCGACGAGCCGCCGTTGCTGCCCGCATGATGCGCACGTGCCGCGGTGGCGCAGCGCGGTGGTGTAGCACGGGTCGCAGACCGGTCCTTCGGGCCACCGGGCGGCAGGCGGGCGGTCGTTCCCGCAGCGGGCGCAGGCCGCAGTGGCTCGTGGCGTGCACGATACGCAGACGGGGGCGCTGGTGCCGGCGAAGCTGCATTCTTTTGTCTTCCCGCAGATGCTGCACGTGGCGGATGGCATCTTGTAGCAGTTCACGCAGATGTCCGGGTTTCCGTCGCGTCCGCGGGCCGCGACCGGCGCGGTTTTCCCGCATGTCCCGCACTGGCGGTGGCGCCGCGGGTTGTCCCGGCGGAAGCAGACTTCGCAGGCCGGCTGGCCGGCGTCGTCCCGGCCGGCCCGGGGACGGACTTTGCCGCAGACGGCGCAGGTGACGGCGAGCTGCCAGGAACGGCACCGCTGGCAGACCGCGGAGCCGGCGTCGCCGCGGAACAACGGCTTGCCGCTCCGGCCGCAGGCCGTGCATGCCGGGACGGCCAGCACTGCCGAGCCGCGGGCGATCAGCGCGGCGGCCAGCTTCCCGGCGACCGGCGGTGCTCCCGCGGCCAGGGCTCCGGGATCAGCCGCCAGCGCGAGCGCCAGCTGCCGCAGTGCCTGCCCGCTGGGAGCGACCGCATCGACGGCCGTCTCGATCACCTGCCGGGGCAGCGAGCTGTCCGCCGCGACGGTCATCTCCACGATCTGGTCGCGGCGGCAGCGCGGGCATCCCCGTGACGCGCCGGTCTCGTGCCCGGCCGGGCACCGGGCCACGGCTACGGACGGCCCGTGACCCGGGCCCGGACCGGCCGCGGTGCGGGCGCCGGCGCCGCTGCCGCCCGCTTGCCGGCAGCGGCGGTCCCGGTGACCGGCTCGACGAGATCGCCTGGCCCGCAGCCGAGGATGTCGCACAGTGCGGCGAGGGTGGCCAGGCTGAGCCGTTCCGGGGTGCCGGTCACGAGCCGGTAGACCTGCTCACGGGACAACGTGACTCCGCGTTCGGCCAGCAGCGGCCCGAGCTGTGTCGTGGCGTACATGTCGTTGTCGGCCATCAGCCGCCGCAGGTGCCACCGGTAGCCGGTCTTGCGTGCCGTCAACTTCCGTCCTTTCCGTCTGCCTCGAACGCGCGGGCCAGCGCCGATCGCAGCATCTTGTTCCGCGCGTCCTGCCCGACCGTCGTGTATGTCGCCGTCGTCGAGGCCCAGGAATGCCCGGCCTGCTGCTGCACGAACAGCGGGTCAGCGCCGTCCTCGATCAGGTGCGAGACATACGAATGACGCAGGCAGTGGACCGATAGCTCCGCCGGGAGCCCGGCAGCCAGCCGCCACGCCGCGAACCGCTCATCGACCGACCGCGGCGAGATCCGCTCGCCGCGCTCGGTCAGCCACAGCGCCGGATGCGATCGCTGCGCGTGCCGGGGCCGGACGTCGTCGAGGTACTGTGCCAGCGCCTCCGCCGTCCACGGCATCACGGTGGCGACCGCGCGCCGCCGTGGCGGGCTTCCCCGCATCGCCTTCCCGAACCGGACATGGCACACCCCTAGCCTCCCCAGCTCCGGGGCTGCGGGGTTCGGCGCGAAGTCCGCCACGTCGAGCATCGCCGCCTCCCGGCGGCGCAGTCCCCACCCGTAGATCACCTTGAAAAGCGTCGCGTCGCGGAACGACGCCAGCCACCCCTTGCGCCGTGACCCTGCGGCCCGCTCCACGTGATCATCGGCAGTATCGAAGAACGCCTGCAGCTCAGCCCGGGTCAGCGGGCGGCGCCCGGCCCGGCCCTCATGCTCGGACACGTGCACCGCGGCGTTCCGCTCGCCGAGCACCTGGACCGGGACCGCCCCAGCACGCTGCTCGCACTCGCTGACCCAGCCGTACCGCGGATCGCACACGTAATCCAGGAACAGCGCCAGCGACCCCTGATAGGACCGGACCGTCGAATGCGCCCACCCTCCGGAAGCGACCCACGAATCCGCCTGCGCTGCCGACCACTGCCACGGCCAGCACCCGGTGAACTCACCGAACTGCCGCACCACACGTTCCCGCTCATCGATCAGCTTGGCCGTCAGCCGACGTGCCAGCTGCTGATTCCGCCAGCCGGCCAGCATCTCCTCCAGCAACGCCGCCCCCGGCGAAACCGGCACCGCGCCGTCCGCGCCGACCAGCGCGAGCGCCCCCAGAACTGCCCCCACCCGTTCCCCTCCCGCATGCACCGGATACATCATGTAGTCACCCAGCGCAACCGATCTGGATGCCACATCCTGTCATCGAGTGCAACAGGCGACCGGAAACCCCCGGAAATACGGCGTGTCCCGCGACCACCGCCCGAGATAAACGGACAGCCGGTAACACCGCAACCCCTGCCAGGCCTTCCCCACACGAACGACGGAATGTTGCATCTGATGCAACTCCGCGCCTTTGCATGCTGGTAGCCGCTGAATGCCGAAGCCGGTGCGAGTAAACCGGCCCGCTTCCCGCGCGCTGCCCGGCGGCGAACACCGCCGCGGTGACCCCGCCCGTCGTCATCCCGCGGTGCGGCGCGCGGACCCGCAAGAACACCCGCCGGGTGCCCTCGAACGGCTCCGGCCGGCCATCACGCAGGTAGCCGGCGATCGCCTCGCCGGCATCGGCGGGCAGCGGCAGCCGCTCACTGCGGTTCCCCTTGCCGCGCACCGTGATCTCCCCTGCCCGCCAGCCGATGTCGTCCAGGGTCAGCGCGGCGACCTCCCCGGCACGCAGCCCGAGCCGGGCCAGAAGGGTAAGCATCGCGAAATCCCGCCGCCCCGCCGGGGTGTCCCGGTCGCAGCTGGCCAGCAGCGCGGTGACCTGCCCGGGTTCCAGCGCCTTCGGCAACCCGGCCAGCCGCCGGCTCGCCACCGCGGGCACCGCCCAGGCCAGCGGCCCGGGAATTTCCCCCGCGACGTGCAGGTATCCCAGCAGCGACCGCAGCGCGGCCACCGTCATCTTCGCCGTGCCCTTCCGCTGCCCCGGGCACGTCTCCAGCACGAACCCGGTCACCTCGGCCGACGTCAGACCCGCCAGGTCAAGGACCCCGCCAGCGTCCCGCCCGGCCAGGAAAGGCCGGACCCGGTCCGCGTAGCCGCGGGCCGTCCCGGCCGTGACACCGCGCTCGCTGAGCAGGTAGCGCCGGTACCGGTCCAGCAGCGCCTCCGCAGGCGCCGCCGGCGCGGACGGCGGCTCAGGCGGTACCGCACCCGCGCTGCGCAGATAGGCCAGCAGCGGCGCGAGTGCCTTCGGCGACAAGTACAACGTGTATCCGGCCGCCCGGCGGGCGGCCAGGAAACGGCCCGCCACCTCAGTGGTGAGCCCGGACGCGTCCGCCCCCTCAGATGCAAGCCAGCGGCTCAGATGCCCCATCACGAACATCTGCCCGCTCGCCGAATTACCCGTATACCCCAGCCGGGCCAGCTCCGCGACGAACCCAGCCGCGTACTCCTCCAGCGGGCCAGTCACCCTCGCCCGCGACGGATCCCTCATGATCGACCGCCACCTTCCTCTCCGAAGACCGAAGAGACGAGTGTCGATCACGGCACCCGGATTATGCCGACCTTTCAGCCGCCGGTAAGACCGCCGCCACCAGCCCCCGCCGCGAGATCGGCATAACCGGGAGGTCGGCGTAATGGGTGTTATGCCGACGTCGGCATAACACCCACTACCACCGCAACCTGCTCACCCGGGTGCCCAAGTCCGCGCAGCCGTGGGTCTCCACGCTGGTCCGCACCATCTTCGAGCAGCCCGACGCCGCCTCCGTCCGCGCCCAGCACGCCCACGTCGTCCAGGCCCTCGAAGCGAAACTGCCGCAGGCTGCCGAGCACCTGGACGAGGCACGCGAGGACATCCTCGCGTTCACCGCCTTCCCCCGCGAGGTCTGGCGGCAGATCTGGTCCAACAACCCCCAGGAGCGGCTGAACAAGGAGATCAGGAGGCGCACCGACGTCGTCGGGATCTTCCCCGGCCGTGACGCCATCATCCGCCTCGTCGGCGCCGTCCTGGCCGAGCAGAACGACGAATGGACCGAAGCCCGCCGCTACATGGGACCCGAAATACTCGCCGCCTGCCGTAAAGCACGCCACGCCGACGCCAATTCCGAGGGACAGGAGAATACCACTGGTGCAGAATTGACAATTGGTGCGATTCCCGCTTAAATAGAAACAGATCGCGGGGCGGTCTTCTTATACACCACGCCCCTGGACGCGGCCCTGGCTTCCGCAGTTCGACGTGAGGTTGGTCTACGGATAAGGCTCCTGACGTGCGGAAACAGTGCGATTCCGGGTACACCGCGCATGTATCTAGAGGTGATCGTTTCCGCAGGTCAGCACGCCGCGCCATGACGCGTGTAGAAGTCGTATTGCGCCAAGCCAGACAGGTGCATAACTGTAAAAAGCACTCACGGATTCGGAGGCGGCGCTTCACTGCGAGTACTGGTCGTTGCCGACGGCGGGCGCTACCCTGATCAGGAAGTTCCTCAGGCTGGTCGGGCATCCTCGCCTGCGCGGGCTGGTGACCTGCAAGGATGATGGCTTCTAGATACACGCTAGTTCATCATGCGCTCTTGCGTTCCCAAGCTCAGGTGCACATTTCGTGTACCAAGCGTTAGATCCATCTGCGGAACCCGGGCGCCGTAGTCCCTTAGATTGCAGAACGGTTCGTGGAGTACCGTCATGTCGCCCCGCTCAACCATCGATCGAAAGAAAGCCGTCGATCGTGCTCGCGGTGCACTCCACAACGTGAACACTGCC
>JBEKHI010000458.1:0-6311 GCA_050012355.1 Streptosporangiaceae bacterium
GTCCCGGATCTCGCTGGCCAGGGCGGAAAGCTGGTCCTGGCTGAGATCTTTCAGGTCCTCCGGGCCATCGATATGCTCCAGCATTGTCACGGCGGTCTGCTCCTCGTGTGCTGTGCGGGCCTCGGGTGCTCCACTGATTCCTAAGAGTCTATTCCCGATTAACCGAGAGCTGCCGGACCGGGTCCGACACGCGTGTCAGTCCCGACGGTGGTTTGTGACAGAGTAAGCGTTATGCGCGTCACGCAGCAGCGGCTCGGCGGGATCAGGTGGATCGTGGCCGACGGGGACGGCGGGGAGGTGTTCGCCGGGCTGGGGGCGCTGATGCGCGAGACGATCCGGGAGATCGCCGGCGACGCCGAGGCTGACCGGCTGCGCCAGCTGGCCGGCGCCCGCGAGGGCCAGCTAGCAGCCGTCATGGACGCGAGCGCCGCCGCCCACCCGGGGGCGTGGGCCGAACTGACCGCCCTGGCCGACGGCGCGGGACTGCCGGTCGAAGCCCTCGCGCTGCTGAACTGCCGCGGTGACCTGGCCGGCGCGGTCTCGGGGGGAGCGGGCGAAGACGCCGAGAGCTGCAGCGACCTCGCCTGGTCCGGCGACCGGTCGTTCATCGCGCATAACGAGGATGAGCCCGTCTCCTATCAGGGCTTGTGCGCGCTGGTCACCTTGCACCTGGACGGGCAGCAGCCGGTCACCGCGTACTGGGTGCCGGGATTCCTTCCCGCCAACGCGTTCTCGGTGACCGGGTCCGGGGTCGTCATCAGCGTGGATCACGTCCCGGTTCGCGCGCCCGCCAACGCGCCTGGACGCGCGTTCGTCGCGCGTGAGCTGCAACGGACCGCGACATCGGTGGCGGAGGCGGTGGAATTCCTCGGCGCCAACCCGTCGGCCGGCGGGTTCTCGTACACGATCGGCGACCCGGCGGGCCGGGTCGTCATCGTCGAGGCAGCGGCCGGGGAATGCGGATGGCGGGAAGTCAGCGATCTCGCCTGGCACACCAACCACGGGCGCTACATCAAGGCCGCCGTCACGAGGTCCCACGGCACCAGCGTCCGCCGGGGTGAGATCCTGGGCGCGCTCGACGTCCCCGCCGAACCAGATCACCAGTGGTTCCTCGACGCGCTCGATACGGTCCGCGCCGACCCGGCTGGCGACAAGGTCGCCACCACGTTGTGCACCTTCGTGGCCGAACTCAGCACCGGCCAGATCCTGCTGCGCGATCGCGACGCGTCACCGGTAACCCTCCCGATCGTGGATTTTCTCGCGGGCCGCCCGCTAGTCTGACCCCGCGGGCGATTCCGCCTAGCGCTACGGGGGAAGGTGAGGCATGACGGCGGTCGCGCACGTCCGGGGACGGATACTGTCCGACATCGCGTGGCCACTCTTGGTGATAATCGCCGTTCAAGCCGCGCTATCGACCCGGCTGATCTGGTCGAACACCGCCTTTCAGGACGAGGCGCTCTACCTGTGGGCTGGCCACCTGGAATTCGCGCACTGGTTCTACGGCACCCGGGTCCCGGCGTTCGCCGCGTACTTCAGCGGCGCTCCGGTGATCTACCCGGTGGTTGGCGCCGTCGCCGACACCATCGGCGGCCTGGCGGCGGCGCGGATGGTGTCGCTGGCGTTCATGCTCGGCGCGACCGCGCTGCTGTGGGGCACCACGTCACGGCTGTACGGCCGGCGCGCGGCGTTCGTCGCGGCCGCGCTGTGGTCGTTGCTCGGACCGGTGATCAGGCTCGGCGCGTTCGCCACCTATGACGCGATGTCGCTGTTCCTGGTGGCATTCGCGGCCTGGTGCGCGACCAGCCGCCGGGGCCAGCAGAACGCGACCCGGCAGATCATCACCGCGGCGGCGACGCTGACCCTGGCGAACGCCACCAAGTACGCGAGCGTCATCTTCGACCCGGCGGTGATCGCTCTCGCGGTGGCCGCCGGGTGGCCGGAGCCCGGCGGCAAGCACGCGTGGCGGCGCGGCGCGCTGCTGTTTTACTGGGTGGTGGTCGCCACCATCGTGCTGCTGCAGTTCGGCCAGGGCGAGTACCTGCAGGGAATTGACCAGACCACGCTGGACCGGCCGGGCGGCGCGGTGTCGATGGGCACCATCTTCGGCAGCTCCGTCAGCTGGGTCGGGCTGATCCTGCTGCTCGCCGCGGTGACCGCGCTGGCGGCCATCCGGGATCGCGCCAACCGGGTGATCATCGGGGTGCTGCTAGGCACCGGCCTGCTGCCGACGCTGTGGCAGGCCAGGATCCACACCCTGACCTCGCTGAACAAGCACGTGGCGTTCGGCGCGTGGTTCGCCGCCATCGCCGTCGGTTACGGCGGCGACCGGGCATACGGCTGGCTCCGCGACCGGCCCCGGATCCAGCTTCGCGTTCCGGTGGCGCTGTCGGTCCCGCTGGCGCTGATCCCGCTCGGCGCGTTCGGCCTGCACCAGGCGGAGGGCTTCTTCGCCTGGCCGGGCGTGGGCAACCTGGTCCCGGTGCTGCGGGCCGCCGCCACCCCCGGCGCGCGCTATCTCACCGACACCCCGCCATCGCTCCAGTACTACCTGCCCGGCACCACGTGGCACCAGTGGACCAGCCTGACCGGCGAGCCGAGCCAGGCCGAGGTCGCGCTCCGACGCCATAGCTACACGCTGGTGATCCTGGACGGCACCGACGAAACCAACGACATCACGGCCACCGGCTACCGGCAGGTCGCCACGGTCCCCTACAGCGGACCTGACCACCGGGGCTCCTACCGCATCCTGGAATACGTGTCGCGCGGATGACCACCACCACCACTTTCCTGCCCGTCAACGACGACGAGAAGTACTGCTACGCGGACCGGTCGCTCACTTATCTCTCGACCGCGCTGCTAGCGAGCGCCGGCTGCGTGATCGCCGCCCAGATCTGGTTCGAGACCCGGTCGCTGATCGGGCTCGCCTTCGTCCCCTACACCGTGCTCTACATCGTCTACCAGGGGCTGAGCCTGCCGGTGAACTTCACCGGCAGGGCCTTCGACATGGCCGCGCACCGGCGGCTGGTCGACGCGTGGCGCCCCCTGGTCTACCCGAGCGTGGACATCTTCCTGCCGATCTGCGGTGAGGATGCCGGGATCCTCACCAACACCTGGGCCGGGGTCCGCGAGCTCATCGACGCCTACCCCGGCACCGCACAGGCGTTCGTGCTCGATGACGGGCCATCGGACGAGGCGGCCGAGCTCGCCGAGCGGTTCGGCCTGACCTACCTGCGGCGGCCCAACATCCGCGAGTTCAAGAAGTCGGGCAACCTTAAGTTCGGTTACGACCGCACCAGCGGCGACCACATCGTCATCTTCGACGCGGATTTCCGGCCGCGCACCGATTTCCTCACCGAGACGCTGCCGTACATGGAGGACCCGAAGACCGGCATCGTGCAGACCCCGCAGTACTTCCGGGTCTCGCCGCACCAGACCTGGGTGGAACGCGGGGCGAGCGCCTCGCTCGAGGTCTTCTACCGCGGGGTGCAGGTTTGCCGCGACAGGTTCGGCTCGGCGCTGTGCGTCGGCTCCAACGCCGTCTACCGCCGCACCGCGCTGGACGAGGAGGGCGGGTTCACCCTGGTCCCGTTCGCGGAGGACTCGCACACCGGCCTGGACATGCGCTACCACGGCTACCGGCTGCGTTACCTCCCGGTGGTGGTCGCGATCGGGGTCTGCCCGGCAACGCTGGACTCCTACATGCGCCAGCAGTACCGGTGGTGCTGCGGCGCCTCCTCGCTGATCTGGACCGACAACATGTGGCGGGTCCGGATGCCATTCCGGGCGCGGCTCCCGTACCTCGCTGGCTGGCTGTGGAACGTGACCACCGCCGCCCGGGTCGTGGTGCTGCCGCTGATCCCGGTGCTGCTGCTCGCCTTTCACCCCGACGAGGTCGAGCCGCGCAACTTCGTGTTGCTCATCCCGGCGGTGCTCACCGGCGCGTTGCTGTACCCGCTGTGGCACAGCATCCGGTATCCGATCGCCATGTGGCCGGTGGCGATCGCCGTCGGCTGGGCGCAGGCGCTCTCGCTTTGGGACTACTCCCGGGGCAAGGTGATGTCCTGGCAGCCGGCCCGCGGGCCCGGCGACGCGACCCGAAGATTCCGCAAGGCGGTGCTGTTCTGGAACGGCACGCTCGGGGTGGCCTGGCTGGCCCTGGCCATCTGGCGCGGAGTGTCGGAAGAATCCTTCCGGTTCAGTGTGCTGACCGCGTTCGGGCTGCTCAATCTGCTCGTCGTGGCACGAGTCATCTTCCCAGGAAAGGATGCCCGGTGACACGCACCTGCCGCGCGGCGGCGGCCGCACTGCTCGCCCTGGCCCTCACCGGCTGCGGCTCGGTGGAACAACGGCTCACCGAGACCGGCGGGAGCGGGTTCTCCGGGCCGATCGCGGCGGCCGGCGTCGCCACCCTGCCCGGCAACCAGCTCACCCAAGCCTCCGCCCGCGAGGCGCGAGCCATGATCGCGGCCGCGAACTGCGCTACGCCTGCGCCGGCACCGCCGACTCCGTCACCGGACGTGACAGCACCAGCGGGCGCGCCGCAAGCAATCCAATACCAAGTTCCGCCGCGGCCAGCACGAGCAGCAGCACGCCCGGCGGATTCCAGCTCCCCGTCGCGCTGTGCAGCAGACCAACCGTCAGCGTTCCTACGCTCGCCAGCAGATAACCCACGCCCTGCGCCAGACCGGAAAGCGACGCCGCGGTAACCGGATCCGGCGACCTGGCCACCATGAAGTACAGCGCGAGCCCGAGCAACGAGCCCTGCGCCGCCCCCAGGATGAGCACCCACACAACCGCCGAGCCGAGCGGCGCGTACAACGACCCGGCGAGCCCGGCCAGCAGCGCCAGCGCGGACGGCACCGCGAGCCAGCGCTGCCCCGGGTGGCGCTGCGCGAAGACCGGCACCGTCATCGAGCACGCGAAGCCCCCCAGCGCCATCAGCGCGAGCAGGTCCCCGGCGGTCCCCGCGTTGTCGCCACGGTCCCGGAAGATCTCCGGCAACCAGGACAGCGCCGAGTAGTACAGCAGGCTCTGCAGTCCCATGAACAGGGTGACCTGCCACGCCAGCGCCTGCCGGTACACGATGACACCGGGCTTGGCGGCGGACCTGGGCACCGCCGTTTTGTACCGGATCTGAGGAAACCAGAGCAGCACGCCCGCTACGGCCGGTAGCGCCCACCAGCCGAGGGTCAGGCCGACCGAGCCGCCTGAGTGGCGGTAGAGCGGCACCGCGACCGACGACGCGACCACGGTGGACAGCGACATGGTGGTCAGGTACACGCCGATCAGCAGGCCCGCGCGGTCCGGCCAGCGACGTTTGGCCAGGCTGGAGAGCAGAACGTTCATGACGGCGATCGCGCAGGTCGCCAGGATCGTACCCGGGAACAGCATGCTCGATGGGAACGCGCCGCGCAGCGCCAGCCCGGCCACCAGCAGGCCGAGCGCCCCGAGCACCACTCGCTCCTCGCCCAGCTTGCGGCTCAGCCACGGGGCCGGGATCGACGCCAGGCCGAAACACAGCACCGGGGTGGCCGCCAGCAGCGAGATCGTCGCCGATGACAGGCCGAGCCTGGCCTGCAGTTCCGGGAACACCGGCGGCAAGCTGGCGATCGCCGACCGCAGGTTGATCCCGACGGCAGCGATGCCGATGACCAGCAACAGTCGCTTTTTATCCATTTGAAAACTAACTTAACGTGGATGGGCACGATCATCCTGGTCGAGGGGCTCAGCGACCAGGCCGCCCTCGAGGTCATCGCTACCGGCACCGCTGACGGGCGTGCTGGACGCCGCTCTGGCAGACTGACCGTTATGACCGCTGAGGACCCGAAGGCCACGCTCCAGCGCTACCTGCAGGAGGGCCGGGACGCGATGCTCTTCAAGCTGGCCGGTCTATCGGAATATGACGTCCGGCGTCCGATGACTCCCACCGGCACCAATCTGCTGGGCCTCGTCAAGCACCTGAGCCAGATCGAGCTCGGCTATTTCGGCGAGACGTTCGGGAGGCCATCACCCGATCAGCTCCAGCTCGACTTCGAACACGACCCCAACGCGGACCTGATGGCCGAGGCCGGTGAGTCGCGCGAGTACATCATCGGCCTGTACCACCAGGCGTGGGAGCACGCGGACGCCACCATCAGCGCGCTGCCGCTTGACGCGCCCGGCCAGGTGCCGTGGTGGGGTGACCACGGAGACGTCACGCTGCACCGGATCCTGGTGCACGTCGCGACCGAGACCAACCGGCACGCCGGGCAGGCGGACATCGTGCGCGAGATGATCGACGGCGTCGTAGGGCTGCGTTCACCCGGCAACAA